>PLUT01000139.1:264-21346 GCA_003162875.1 Granulicella sp. | reverse complement strand
GACACTACCTAGCCCCGGGGGTATCGAACTCCCGAACCCTCCCCACCGTCCAGGCCGTCGCCTGCCCCACTTACCACTGACCACTTACCACTCGCCTTTCCCCTCCCGCAGGATGCTGCAAAGCCCATCGCCCCCGAGGGAACGCCCGCCCATCAAGTTCCCCGCGGACACACGTCGTCCCGCAGACACACTTCGGCCAGGGCTGCCGGAAGAAGGTCAGTTGTTCGGAATCAGCCGCGAATACCCAAACTTAGTCGAAACCGCTGCGAACGCCCCGCCCAGGCCAAGGCCGGTCGACGGGCACGCGCCACTGCCGTCCGAGTAGAAATCCGCCGGATAAGGAGTAGTCGACCCAGCATTCAGAGCCATTTGCTTCAGATTAGCGCATGGATCCTGGAACGCCTTGGCATCGGTATCGCATCCCGATGTCCCCGCCTGGTAGGCGATGACGATAACCGAAGTGCCGTTGCTGGCAGCGTATTGCGACGCGGTGATCGCCTGCTGGCATTGATCGATCATGGATGGGTAGATGCCATTCGTGTTCAAGGCCGGGTTGGTCGTCGACGTCAATGTTTGGCCGGCTGCGTTGGTGAAGGTATTTTTTGCGTTCGCATCGCCGTCGGTCAGCAGAACAATCGCGTTCAGGGATCCAGGATTGTTCGTTTGCGCGGCGACCAGCGCAGACTGCGCCGCATAAAGCGCTCCTGCAAGATAGGTCCCCTGTCCGCTGATAGGGGTCGACAATCCAGTACACTTACTACCCGTGTCCGACCCGGTTGCGATCTCAAGCGGGTTGGCCGGCGTGGTGACGACTGAGCCGCCAGACCCATTGGTGGCGCTGTAGTTGTCCAGGAAGCCCGAGGTGATCTCGTAATTCGGCGCGCTGCCCGTGAACGTCGGCCAGGCCGCCCCCACTACGGGCGCCATATAGGGAACACCCTGCGGTTTGCTTCCCGAGCATGTCGTCGCGTTCGAGGCTGTGTTCGCCTGCACGTTGGGAAAGGTGAATAGGCCCACGGTATCGTACGCGGATTTGCAGGTGCCAGATGAGCTCCCAGGGCCGCACGGAGTCAGGCCAGCCAGCATAGTCTTAATGCCGCTCAGCGCGCACTCCTCCTTCGTTGTACCACTGGCGCAGTTGCCGCTGTCATTCGAACTCATTGACCCCGTCGAATCCAGCACCACCGCCACGTTGTACGCTACTGCGGAACCCTTCATGGCTGCGGTGGAAGTGGCGCTGATCGTCAGCGAGCTGGGACTGTGGACGCCAAACATGTTAAGCACGTGGATGAAAGGCGTTTGCAGCTTCGTCGTTTGCACCACCTGGATGGCGTTGTTGCTGCCGGGACCCGTGGAACAGGGGATCCCCATCGTAGTCGTCACGAAGGAGTTGCAGGACAATGTGACCGAGATCGTGGCGCTCGGCAGGCCGGAATTGACGTTGGCTCCGGGACAGCCGCCGGAGTAGCTGCAAGTGCTGGCCGAGCCATAGTTGGCCGCATAGCTCTGCACCTGGGCCGTGGTCTCGTTGGCAATGGACATGGCATACCCGCCCGCCAGCGCCGCCGCGTCCGAAGAGGCCTGTAGTTCACGATTGGCGACGTAGGCTTGGCCCAGGTCCATCGACAAGCCGGCGAATCCCAGAAAAAGGATCATCAACAGCGCCATCCAGGGCAGCACCTGCCCCCGCTGGTCCCGGAATGCTCGCACCGCAAAAGACTTGAGGTTGTTGTTCATTGCACCACCTCGGTCAGCGAAGTGGCCAGGTTGCAGCCCGGATACGTGAACCCGTAGGCGTGGATACTGCAAGTGTAAGTCGCCAATATTGTGGCGTTTCCTCCCTGCACTAAGTTGAGGTTAGCTCCCCCCCCGGTGCCCGGACACGATGGACTGGCCGATGGGCCTGTCTGAACCCCGTTCAGCGTGATGGTCAGACTGATGCTTGACGGGTTGAGGGTTGGCGCCGCCGCGTCGACCGCTTGATACGCAAGCGTGCAAGGATCGGGCTTTTGGCGGGCTACCGCCAGCACGCGCCCTCCGTTGTTGACTGCTTCGGCCAGCTCCAGTTTTTGCGCCAGGGCGATCGAAAATGCGGCCACGCCCGTGATCACCAGCAACACCGGAGGCAGCGCAACGGCCATTTCAACCAGCGCTGACCCGCGCGTGTCCGAGCCTGCAAGCGCGCGTATTCGCGCCACGATAGAACGCTTCCTGCCCCGCGCTCCCCATGGCGTTGCTGCGCGATCTTCTTCAGGCGAGGAGGCCGGCGCCTCCGTGCGCTCGCAGCTTGTACTCTGCGTCCTTCCGCTCATTTCCATCCTCCACTCGGAACGGATTGAAATCCACAAAAGTCGTTGAGCCTTGAGTTGTTAGGCCCTGTAGTTGGAACGTTTGCGCCCAGCTCCCGGTCAGACTCTTCGCATGAGAGCCTTCGAGACACATACCCAAGCGTCTCCCCTGCAAATTCAGGGCCATCCGGAGACCCGGTTCTGGCCGAAGACTATAGGCGGTCTCGTTCGGACACAATAGCTCTTTTGTGCTAACGAATGCAAGAACCTGCAAAGTGATGGGGATTAATTTGCCACTCTTTTCCAGTTGGCCGTCATCGCCTTGGCCGTTCCGCCTCTGGGGAAAAAGCTTGTCCAGCCTTCCATAGCCTAAATCTCTGAAAATGAATAGGATAGATCATGCAGTGAGTTCTTTCGAAAGGGCTACAATGGAAGCAGGAGATAGGATGCGCGTTTGTCCACGGAAGGTTACACAGTCTCCGCAGGGATACATAATCCCGGTTCGTCAGAGGCAGTGCGCTGCGCAGCTCAGGAAGTACATACAAGCTGGCATATATGCGCCGGTATCTAATTTAGTTTCAATATCGTAGATATTTGATGGGGGGGGGGACCTCACGGAAGATGGCTTGCCACAGCACAAAATCCGGCCCGCCGGTGCCGAGGGCGGTATCATCGCTAGCGTGACCAACTCCCCATCGTTCGCCCGCTCGGACGAGCTAGTCGCCCGCCTACGCTCCGGCGACCTCCGCGCGCTCTCCCGAGCCATCTCCATCGTGGAGGACGGCGCCGCGGGAGCGGCCGAACTGCTGGTCGCCTGCCGCTCCTTCCCGTCCCGCGCGTTGCGCATCGGCGTTACCGGGCCGCCCGGCGCGGGCAAGAGCACCTTGGTAGACTGCCTGGTGCGGAGCTTCCGCGAACAAGGCAAGACGGTTGGCGTTCTCGCCGTCGATCCCTCCAGCCCGTACACCGGAGGCGCGTTGCTGGGCGACCGCATCCGCATGCAGGGGTACGCCGGCGACCAGGGCGTCTACTTCCGCAGCATGGCCACGCGAGGAGCCACGGGCGGCCTTACCGCTGCCGCCGCCGCTGTCTGCGAAGTGATGGAGGCGTCCGGACGGCAGATCGTGCTGATCGAGACCGTCGGCGCCGGACAGGCCGAAATCGAGATTGCCTCGCTCGCCGACGTCACCATGCTGGTGCTCGTACCGGGCATGGGCGACGAGGTGCAAAGCCTGAAGGCAGGCATCATGGAGATCGCCGACATTTTCGTCGTCAACAAGGCCGATCAGGACGGCGCGGACCGCGCCGAAAGGGAGATCGTCGCCATGCAGGCGCTCGGGAAGCAGCGGCCGCGGCAGGGGATTGAGGTCTGGCTGCCGCCGGTTGTCCGTACCGTGGCAACCACTGGCGAAGGAGTAGACAAATTGATCGCCCAGATCGAACGATTCGTCGCGGCCGGCCCGCCCAGCCGGCGCAGTGCAGTCGCGAAGCCCGTAGCCGGAAGCGTGCAGTCCCTGATGGATCATCCCCAGCTCGATCACATCGGAATCGCGGTGTGCAGCATCGCTGAGGCGCGTGGATTTTACGCATCGCTCGGCATCCCCACCGTGCACGAAGAGACGGTCGAGCACGAGCAGGTAAAGACCGCGATGCTCCCGCTGGGCGGCACGCGCATCGAACTGCTCGAACCTACCGCCGAGGATTCCACCATCGGCCGCTTCCTGGCCAAGCGCGGCCCGGGACCGCATCACCTGGCGATCCGCCTCGGCGGAATTGACGCCCTCTTCGACCGGCTTCGCGCCGAGGGCGTTCGCCTGGCCAGCGACCGCATCCGCACCGGCGCGGGCGGCCACCGCTACTTCTTCATTCATCCGGCAAGCACCGGCGGAGTGCTGCTCGAGATCGTCGGAGATTCGGCGGAGCCGGACGCCCCGCCGACGGCCGGTCCCGCATGAAGATACTGCTGATCGATACCTGCGGCGAGATCGGCAGCGTCGCACTGGCCGACACTGACGCAGGAGCTGCCGCGCTGACGGCAGCCACACTTGCCGGCCGCTCTGCATCCGAACGGCTGCTTCCTGCCATTCAGGAACTCGTCGCGACGCGCTGTAGCCCGCTGCAGTCGCTGGGCGCGGTGGCCGTGATCCACGGTCCGGGCTCATTCACCGGCGTGCGCGTTGGACTGAGCGCGGCAAAGGGATTGTGCGAGGCCCTGAACCTGCCCCTGATTGCGATTTCCCGTCTTGCCGTACTCGCGGATCGGGTCGAGTGTCCGCCTTCCACGCGCGTCAACGCACTGCTCGATGCCGGGCGGGGCGAGTTCTATTCGGGGGATTATCTCGACGGAGTCTGCCTGCGCGAAGCAATGCTGACTCGCGACCAGGTCCTCGCCGCGGCTGCGGCAGCTCAGGCTTCGCAACCAGCGCAGATCGCCGTGGCCTGCGAACCTGCAGTTGCTGAGTCGGTGGCCGCGCTCGCTCCCCGGCTGGTCGCCCAGCTCCGCGCGGAGGATGCGTTTCCGCTCGCCCTGCGCCGCATCGAGCAGCGGGCATTCGATGATTCCGCGACCCTGGACGCGAATTACCTGCGCCGCACCGATGCGGAGATATTCGCGAAGCCCCAGTCCAGCGCCGCTGGTCCTTCGCCAACCCTGCGGCAACCGGCCCGGACGCCGGTTCGATTCCGATTCCGATGAGCGCTTCACGAATCGAACTGCGTCCCGCGGCAGCGTCGGACCTGGCCGCGATCATAGCCTTGGAGCGCGCCACGGAAGGCGCGACGCATTGGCCGCAGGCGACCTACGTGGCGATTCTCGGCGAACAGCTCGCTGCCGGCCAACGCTGCCTCATCGTGGCGGAGACGGACGCTGCGCTGGCCGGCTTCGCGGTCGGCTTGATCCATCGAATCCCAACGACTGATCGCGATGATCGAGACGATCGCGTCGCCGAGTTGGAGAGCGTGGTGGTGGCGCCTTCCGCCCGACGCGCCGGCATAGGCCGCGCTCTCTGCTGCGCGGTGCTCGACTGGTGCCGGTCCAACCGTGCGACCGAGGTTGTGCTGGAAGTGCGCGCCGGCGGCGTGGGCGCGATCGCCCTCTACGCGGGGCTTGGATTCACGCAGGCCGGCCGCCGGCCGCGATACTACCGCGATCCGGACGAGGATGCATTCATCATGCGCCTCCGGTTGGATCGGTCCGGCCCGCAGCGCATCTGAATGCGTCGTGCGAGCGGGAGCTACTTCTCCGCGGGCCCCGGCAGTTGCTGCGGCCGGAAGGTCGCGATGCCGTCGGTCACAACCACCGGCTTGGTGCCAAGCTGAAGCTGGGCCAGCTTCAGGCCGTCCCGCGTGGCCGTGACCGTAATCGTTCCCGCCGTCCGCGTGGACCGCACCGCGACCCGATTGATCCCGCATTCGGTGTTCAGATACAGATTGTTGGTCGAGTCAATCTTGCCGCTGTTGTATCCGCCGCGCCAGATGCCCGCGCCGGTGCAGGTAAAGTCGACCCGCGCGTCGTCGGTGGGACAGCGCTGTCCCTTGGCGTCGACCACCTCAACATCGATGAGCGCAACATCTTCGCCGTCGGCCTGCAGGCCCTTGGGGCCAACGATTGGAGTCAGCTTGATCGCCGCCGGTGGGCCTGCGGTGGTCAACTCCTGCTGCGCTGCGATCTTCGCCCCGTTCCTGCCCACGGCTTTCAGGCTGCCCGGAACGAACTCGACCTGCGGGAAGGAGAAGATCCATCCGTTGTCCGGCTTCGAGCTCACACCGAGCGACTTGCCGTTGACGAAGAGTTCCACCGACTCCGTATTCGCGATCACATAGACGGTCTTCACCGTCTTTCCCGTCCCCGCATCCGGACCCTGGGTCGGCGCCAACGGATAGCTCCAGTGACCGATGATATGCAGGTCGGGCTGATCGTTCTGGATCACGCGATGGGCGAAATAAATCTGCTTGGGCAGCCGCATCGCATCCACCTTGCCGCTGACCCGCGAAACTTCGCTCGAGTCCTGCCGCCCGTCCGCATCTTCATCGGTGAAGTAAATCGAGCAATAGCCCGACCATCGCGCGTGCTCCGGATCGGTGTTGGAAATACGGTTCTCCCAGTACTCCCAATAGCGCTTGACGGCCTGCAGCGCAAAGCTCTCCGACGTGTGCTGATACGTGTCGTTCGGCCCTTTCTTGAAGCCGTAATACGGCGGCGAGTAGTCGTCCCAGTAGCGGCGTGCGCCTTCATCGCGCAAGTCCTCCGCCTCCACAATCGGCGCGCGATCGCGCCGCTCCACGCTGTAGCCGCGGAAGTACTGTCCCGGCTTGGTGACCAGGTCGGCCTGCGGGGCCTGGCCGATCATGACTTCATAGAACTCGGCGATGGGCGTCAATGCCTCGTTTGCCGCCACGGTGTCGTTGTCGCGGTAGCCCATCAATCGTCCGCCGTCGGGGTCCCATTGCTTGCGCAGGTCGACCATCTGCTGCATCTCTTCGGGAGTGACGATGGTATTGCCGGCCTCCCAGAACAGGATGCTCGGGTTGTTGCGGAAGTAGATCATCGAGTCGCGCATCACCTCGACTCTCTGATCCCACTGGCGCCCCGTGACCTCGCGCTCTTTGTCGCCCGCAGGACACACCTGGACGATGCCGTAGCGCGCGAAGGAATCCGCGTCGACCTTCTGCGGCGAGATATGCATCCAGCGCATGTAATTGCCATGGCACTCGCGAATCAGCTTCGCCGTGTAGTCGTGCATCCAGTCCGGATAGCCCGCGCCCACCGCTGCCCATTCGTCGGCCGAGCGTTCGGAGAATCCCTTGAGGTAAACGAACTTGTCGTTGATACACACACCGCCGGTGCCCGCGCCGCCTTTGAATTCGGCCTTGCGAAATCCCGTCTCGAGGCGGTTCACGTCGACCACCTTCCCATCCACTTTCAGGATGGTGTAGACGTCGTACAGGTACGGGTCCTCGGGGCTCCAGAAGCGCGCCTCCTTCAGGCTGCCCGTCGCCGACTGAACGCTCTTCTCCCCGTCCACCATATCCACAGGATCGCCGTCGAACTGGGCGCGCACGTGGCCTTCATGATCCACGATCGCAACAGACAGTCCCACCGTCGCGCGGTCGCCGGATGCGTTGTGCACCTCGGCGTCCACGGTCACATCCGCCGTATTCTTCGAGATGTCGAAGTTCGCGGCATGCACGTAGACGCCCTGACTTTCAAGGCCGTAATAGAGCGGCAGCGTCTGGTAGATCTTGCCGGTCACGTGCAGCCACACGCGCCGGTTGATGCCGCCGTGGTCGGGGTTGAAGTCGCTCGCATTCCACTCGTATCCGACCGGATCGCAGGGGGAGCCGTCAGGGTTCTTGGGGTTGGCCACGCAGAAGGCCCGCTCCTTGTAGCTCGTCGTGTTGTCCACCTTCACCGCGAGCACATTCTCCTTTCCGTCAAACCGCAATGCATCGGTGATGTCGATTCCGTACGCGGTCACGCCATTCTCGTACAGGCCAACCTGCTTGCCGTTGAGGAATATGTCGCCCGCCTGTCGCATGCCCTCGAACTCGAGGAAGACCTTGTTGCCGGAGAGGCCCGCGGGCAGCTTGAAGTGCTTGCGATACCACGCGAGGCCTTTGTAGGTGCCAGTGTCCCCGCCGCTATGCGAGATCAGCTTGCGGAAGGAGTCCACGTCGTTGAAACTGTGCGGCGTGGCGACCGTGGTCCACTGGGAATCGTCGAAGGCCGGAGCTTCGGCGCCCGCCACATCCTCACGCACGAACTTCCAGTCGTAGTTGAAGTTCAGGGTGGCGCGCGGGGACTTCGGCGCGGCATAGGGTGCCGCTGCCGGTTGACCGGCGGCCAATGCCGGGTAGCCACGCCCCAGGACAACCGGAAGTCCTAATGCGAGGAAGGCTGAATTCTCAACAAACTGGCGTCGCGTAACTCTTTGTATGGACATGTGTGCCTGGGGCTTTCAGGTTGGGAAAGGTTAGAGACTTGAGCGCAGGGAACCGCAGGGCGAATCCACGATACCTGAGATTACGATGGAACGGTGACATCCGGGATGACGATGGAACGGTCTGTTTTGTTGCAAGGCATGCAACCCGAAAGCCCCCGAGCAGCTTCTCACCTAAATCTCAGAAGCGGGATATGGAAAAGGGGGGAGCCTGCGCTAAGAAACCTAAAACCAATAGAATCAATGCGTGCGTATCCGAGGGAGGGTGCTAGCGCGCCAATTTATTCAGTTTTCAGGATTCTGATTTTTCTTAAATACGATTTTGTGGAATAATTAGGCAACTTTTGTTTCGGTTTCGCGTCTTATTGGATGTACCAGCAATCTGTCGGGCCAGTAATTCCCTCGGGCCTGGCTTCCCCTATCCGCACGACCCCTCCCCACCTACACGTAAGGCCCCCAGAATATCGGGGGCCTTCACTCCTTAAGCGCAAGGCGGGAAACTAGGGTTGTGCGGGAAGGTATTCGCCCAGGAATCGCTTGAGGGCGGCTTGGTAGTCGTCTTCGCCGCCGGCGGATGGAAGGTTGACGGCCAGGCTGGGGCCGGCGGCGTGCTGAAAGAGGGCTTGCAGACGACCTGGGTCGCGGGTCGCGCCGGCTGAGTTGGGGCCGCCGGCGATAAGGAGCTTGGGCGTGGCGACAATTGAGATGAGCTTCGCAATGTCGAAGGGATGGCCGGAAAGCAGCCGAACCGGAATGAAGCGGGGCTGCGGCGCGGCAGCGGACGAGAGCGGATCGGGGTCAGGATTGTCGAGCACGACGGCGGGAAGGTCGGGGTGGTTGCGGGCGAGGTCAGCGGCGAGAAACGCGCCGAGTCCTACCCCATAGGGAACGATGCTTCGGGCAGGGATGTGGCGCATGGAGGTCAGGTAGTCGAGTGCGGCGGCGGCGTCCTGGGCCATGCGGGCTGCGCTGGGGTGGACGGAGTTGTCGCTCGCTCCGAAGCCGCGGTAGTCGATGGCAAAGACATTGAAGCCGGCGCGGTGCAGGTTGGCCAGCATGGGAACGGTGTCCGCGAGCGAGCCTGAACCGTCGTGGAGATAGAGGACGGTAAAGGCAGCGTAGCCGGCGCCGGGTTGCTTTGCGGATTGTGCGGGAATCCACCAGGCGGTCAGGCGCGGTTGGCCGGTCTCAGTTGCGTCGAATTGAACATTCGTATAAAGCAGGCCCGTGGAGGCTGGGGTTCGATCGACGCTGCGGCTGGGATGCAGGATGAGCTGCCACTCGCCCTGGTAGTAGAGGAGGCAGATCGTCGCGTAGCCACAGATGAGGGCGGCAACCAGACTGAGCGCAAGGGCCTTGATCAGCCACACCGGATCGACGGTCTCCGGAGGAGCGCTTCGGTTTGGCGAGAGAGGCTTGCGCGGCGCGTGTCGCTGAGCGGAAGACATCGAAGGCTAATCTTAGTCGAATACGGCACACGCCATCGTCGAATTTGCGCAGAGCAGCAGCAGAAGAAGAAGCCGGGGAATTCAGCTCGCGTGAGTGCTCGCGTGAGTGACAGGCGCAAGCGTTTCGGCTGCCAGCGCAGCGCGCACCGCTTCCAGCGCCTTGGGCACGGCGGAGCGTACCGCTTTGCTGAGCTGATCCGTCAAGGCAAACGACTCGCCACCCACGGTGACGGCGACGGCCCGAGCCGGTGTTCGGGAATAGAGGTCAAGCGCCAGCCGGAGCAGCGCGGCCGGGTCCAGATGATGGGTGAGGATGCGCGGAAGACTCACCGCTGGCCGGAGGTCGATGGTCGAGACGGTACCTGCCGCAGTGACCGCGGAGCAATCCACGAAGACGACGATATCCGCGGTACTGATAGCTTCGGCATGTTCAGGGAGCAATTGCTGGGTCAACACCACGGTAAGGCCGTCGCACGGCGGGCGTTGCTCCACCGCGCAGCCGATGCGCCAGCCGACTCCGTCGTCGCCACGGAGGGTATTGCCGCAGGCCAGCACCAGGGCGTGTCCGGGCAGGTGCGGCAGGTGAGACGACAGCGGCGGTATGGGCTGGGTTGCCATCAGGGTCTTTGGACCAGGTCCAGCCTGGTGCCGTCGGGCGCCAGCAATTCGATCGCCAGCGGCATCTCGCCATAGGCGTGGGTGGAACAGCTGAGGCACGGATCGAAGGTTCGGATCACGGCCTCGACCCGGTTCAGCATGCCGGCGCTGAGCTTGTCGCCCTTGACGAAGCGCTGCGCCGTCTGCAGGACGCCTTTGTTCATGGCGTTATTGTTCTGGCCAGTGGCGATGACCAGGTTGGCCCAGGTAATCTGGCCGTTGTCATTCACCTTGTAATGGTGCATCAAGGTGCCGCGCGGCGCTTCGGCAATGCCCGCGCCTTCCTGCCGATTCACGCCTGCCCTGGCGCGGACGTGCTTGTCGAGGATGCTGTTGTCGCTGAACAACTGCTCGATCGCCTCGATGCCGTGCAGAATCTCAATCAAGCGCGCGTGGTGGTAGTGGAATGAGCCCAGGACCGGGCCATTGGCCAGCTTCTTGAACTCATTCATTTCGATGTCGGCCAGCGGAGAGCCCGCATGACTGGCGATATTCAGCCGCGCCAGCGGTCCAACGCGATAGGCTCCGCGCGGATAGCCGAGCGATTTCAGGTAGGGGAACTTCATGTAGGAGTAGGGCTCGACCGCTTCGCCGATGCAGTCGTCAAAGCCCGCGGCTTCCAGGTTGTCCACCAGGACCAGGCCTTCGGCGTCGATCATGCGCAGCCCGGCATCCGTGAATGCGAGACCGCCCGATTCACTGACCATGCCCATGAACGGGCCGGGGAAGTTGGCAAAACTGTCTATTTCATCCTGAAAGCGGCCGGCGATCCGCTTGTAGGCCGTCAGCGCCATCTTTATATTTGCGTAGGCCTCAGGAAGCAGCGCCAGGATCTCTTCGCGCTTGGCCTGCTCCAGCGGTTGGGTGACGCCGCCGGGAACAACCCAACCGGGATGGATGCGCTTTCGTCCCAGCAGCTCGATCATGTGCTGGCCAAAGCGGCGCAGCCCGACGCCGGCGCGTCCCAGTTCCGGATGCGCTTTGGCGACGCCGAAGATGTTGCGCTCCGCGGGGTCGGCGTCCATGCCCAGCAGCAAGTCAGGCGAGGCCAGGTAGAAGAAGCTCAATGCGTGCGATTGAATCGTCTGCGCCAGGTTCAGGGCGCGGCGGAGCTTGGCTGCGGTCGGAGGGACCTCCACCGACATGATGGCCTCGCAGGCCTTGGCGGACGCGATCAGGTGGCTGACCGGACAGATGCCGCAGATGCGCGCCATCAGCGCGGGCATTTCGTAGTAGGGGCGGCCTTCGCAGAATTTCTCGAAGCCGCGCACCTGGGTCACGCTGAAATAGGCCTCGCTGACCTCGCCCTGGTCGTTGGTCTTGAGCGTGATCCTGCCGTGGCCTTCAAGCCGGGTCACCGGATCGATGGTAATCGTTTGCGCCATTCTGCTCTCTCTCCTACGCGCCAAAGCGGGTTAGGCTTGCGACGTCCGGTATTCTGCCGGCAAGCAATTCAGTGATCACCGTGAAGAAGGTGTCTGCCGCCGGGGGACACCCGGGCAGATACAGGTCCACGCTGACAAATTCGTGCACCGGACGCACCTTCTCCAGCAGCGCAGGCACAATCACGGATGGCGTCTGCGGCTGGGCGGAGACGTTTTCGTGATACGCGCGCTCAAGGATGGGCAGCGGCCCGAAAGGATTGCGCATGGCCGGAACATTGCCGGTGACCGCGCAGTCGCCCATGGCGACCAGCAGGGTGGTGTGCTTGCGGATGTGCTGAATCTTGTGCTCATCCTCAACGCTCGAGATTGCGCCCTCAACCAGGGCCACGTCCACCATCTCCGGATAGTCCTTGAAATCGACCAGCGGGCTGTAGACCAGGTTGAACTGGCTGCTCAATTCGAGCAGGCGCTCGTCCATGTCGAGGAAGGACATGTGGCATCCCGAGCAGCCATCCAACCATACCGTTGCCAATTTGATTTTGTTCATCGTCCTTCTCGCATCATGTTGAGATAAGGCACAAAGTCCGGATACTTGGGATGGTCCGAGCCGACCTTGGTTTTGTCGAAGAGCGCGCCGGTCGGGCAAACGTTGACGCACTTGCCGCAACGCGTGCAGGACGATTCACCCCAGGGCTGCATAAGATCGGTAATGACCATCGAGTCGATGCCGCGGCCCATCACATCCCACACGTGGGCGCCTTCGATCTCGTCGCAGACGCGCACGCATCGCGTGCACAGGATGCAGCGGTTCTGGTCGGCGACAAAGCGCTCATTGGATGCATCCACGCCCAACCTGGGGCTGCGATAGGGAAGGCGAACGTGGGTGAGTCCCTGCGATTGCGCCGTCGCCTGCAGTTCGCAGTGGTTGTTGGTGACGCATACCGAGCAGACATGGTTGCGTTCCGCGAACAGCAGCTCCAGGATGGTCTGGCGGTAGTGCAGCAGGCGGTCGGACTTGGTGGTAACCTCCATGCCTTCCTCGACCTTCAGAACGCAGGCGGGAAAAAGCTTGGGAGAGTTCTTGACTTCCACCAGGCAGAGACGGCAGGCGCCGACATCCGACAGTCCATCCAGGTGGCACAGGGTCGGGATAAAGATGTTGTTCTCGCGCGCCACTTCGAGAACCGTCTGGTCGGCGCGAGCGCTGACATCGATGCCGTCGATGACGAGTGTTTTTACATCTACGGCGGGGCTCATGCGGTCACCTCTTCCTTGGCCGGGGCCTTGCCGGCGCAGGCGCAGACACCTGCGCGGCAATACTTGTTGTCAATATGCTCCAGGTATTCGTGCTTGAAGTAGCGCAGCGTGCTCAGGACCGGATTGGGAGCGGTCATGCCCAGACCGCAGAGGCTGGTGTTCTTGACAACGTCGCAGAGATCGATCAGCAGATCCAGGTCCGCATGAGTCGCTTCGCCGTCGCAGATCTTGGTTAGCAGGTCGAACATCTGGGCCGTGCCCGCACGGCAAGGAACGCACTTCCCGCACGACTCGGTCATGCAGAACTCCATGAAGAAGCGAGCCACATTGACCATGCACGAGGTGTCGTCCATTACGATCATGCCGCCGGAGCCCATCATCGAACCTGCGCTGATCAGCGCGTCGTAGCTGACGGAGAGGTCGAGGTGCTCCTCTGGAAGGCAGCCTCCCGACGGCCCGCCGGTCTGCACCGCCTTGAACGTGTGGCCGTTGGGAATCCCGCCGCCGATCTCGAAGATGATCTCGCGCAGCGTCATGCCCATGGGAATCTCAACCAGGCCGGTGTTGGCGATCTTTCCGGTCAGGGCGAAGACCTTGGTGCCCTTGCTCCGCTCCGTGCCGATGCTGGAGTACCACTGCGGCCCGTTGCGGAGAATGGGAGCGATATTGGCGAAGGTTTCGACGTTGTTGATGAGGGTGGGGCAGCCCCACAGACCGGAGACCGCCGGGTATGGTGGCCGCGGCCGCGGTTGACCGCGCTGCCCCTCGATGGATGCGATGAGCGCGGTTTCCTCACCGCAGACGAATGCGCCGGCGCCGAGACGGATCTCGATGTCGAAGGCGAAGGTGGTGCCGCAGATGTTGCTTCCCAGGAATCCGCGGCGGCGCGCCTCGCGCAAGGATGCGGTCAGGCGGCTGATTGCCAGCGGATATTCGGCGCGCACGTAGACGTACCCCTTGCTGGCCCCCACGGCGTAAGCGGCGATGGCCATGCCTTCAATCACACGCTGCGGATCGCTCTCCAGCACGCTGCGGTCCATGAAGGCTCCGGGGTCGCCCTCGTCTCCATTGCAGATGACATACTTCTGTCCCTTGCCGGCTTTGGCCACCATGCCCCACTTCAGCCCGGTGGGATAGCCCCCGCCGCCGCGACCGCGCAGACCGCTCTTGGATATCTGCTCGATCACTGTCTGCGGATCCATCTGGGTCAGGGCAGTCATCAAAGCCTGGTAGCCGTCGCGTCCGATGTATTCGTCGATCTTCTCCGGATCGATGTGGCCGGAGTTTTCGAGCACGATGTGCTGCTGGCCTTGGAAGTACTTGTCCAGGTGCGTCTCAAGTCGCTCCAGAGGCTTTCCGCCGAGCGAGTCCACAAGTTCCTTGGCATCGGCCTCATGCACATTGCCGTAACGGGTTTCAGTAGGCTCGACCAGGACCAGCGGGCCTGCGGCGCACAAACCCATGCAGCCGGTCTGGCGCACATGGCAGTGCTTGCCGGACTTGGCAACCTCCTCGGTAAGGGCTGCCTTCACCTTATCGCTGTGCTGGGACATGCAACCGGTACCCATGCACACGTTCAACTGGAAGTCGAATTGTTCGTGTTCGGCGGTGCTCGCCTCCGCAATCTGGAGAAGCTCTTCGCTAGTCATTGGCGGCCCAACCTTCCAACTTCTTCAACAATTGGGCGGGCTCCATCAAGCCCACCAGTTCGCCGTCTTCCAGAGAAACCGGCGCGCGTCCGCATGCGCCCACGCAACGGGCGGTCATCAACGAGATGTTGCCGTCGGGAGTGGTTTGGCCCGGCTTGATCTTGAGGTACTTCTGCGCCTCCGCGACCAGCTTGTCCGCGCCCTTGATGTAGCAGGCGGTGCCGATGCAGACGGTGCAGGTGTGCTTGCCGGCGGGCTTCAAGCTGAAGTGGTGATAGAACGTCACCACGCCGTAGGCCTGGCTCAGCGGGACATGCAGCGATCTGGCAACGAAGCGGATAGCCACATCGTCGAGATAGCCAAACGAGGATTGAGCCGTGTGCAGGGTTTCGATCAAGGCATTGCGGGCAAAGCCGTGGCGCCGCATGGTGCCGTTTACAATCTTCCATCGCTTGTCTTCGGATGGAAGTGGAGGCATGGGGTAGGCTGGCAAGGTTCCTCCTGCGTTGTGCTGCTCCGTGGGGCGGCGCCGGAGTCGCAACCTCGGCGACCGCATGTTGCCGGCGTGCAACTCATTCACCGGACACATCCTTTATAGGTCGCAGAGCATGCGATAGTCGGTGATGGCTATCACAGAAAAACGTCGCCGCAACCAACGTCACAGCAAAGATCTGCGGCATCCTCTAACATCAATGGTGGGAGCGCAAACGTGCACGCATGCAGCGCAATCCGGGCGAGTGAACGGGTCGTGCATCGTGCATGAGCTTTCCATCGCGGAATCGATTCTGGAAGCCGTGCGCAAGGAGTTGTTGAGCCATCCCGGCGCGCGGCCAACCCGAGTGGGGCTGCGCATTGGAGAGATGGCCGCGGTCGATGCGGATTCGCTCAGCTTTTGTTTTGAGGCGGTGCTGAAGGATACCGAATGGGAGAGCCTGCAGCTCGATATTCGCGTCTGCCCGCAGCGGCGCATCTGTAACGCGTGCGGGAACGAGTTCGCCGTCGTGGAATACAACACCATCTGTCCGGCGTGTGCCGGCAGCAATTCCACGCCAAGCAGCGGGGACGAATTGGATTTCGATTACCTGGAGGTGGAGACCGATGGAACGCTTGCCGCTNNGATACCGCGAGCACGGCGTGCTCTGCCTGAACCTGATCAGCGGCCCGGGTTCCGGCAAGACGGCGCTGCTGGAGCGCACGCTCGCCAGCTTCGATCGGGCGACACGGGTGTGCGTGCTCACCGGCGACATCCAGACCGACAACGACGCGCGGCGGCTGGCGCAGTACGGCTTTCCGGTGCAGCAGATTACGACCGGCGGAACCTGTCACCTTGACGGGCGCATGATCGAGCGGCATCTGGCCGCGTGGAATTTGGACGACATTGATCTGCTGTTTATCGAAAACGTCGGCAACCTGGTCTGCCCGTCAAGCTACGACCTCGGCGAAGCCGCGAAGATTGTGTTGCTCAGCGTGACCGAAGGCGACGACAAGCCGCTGAAGTATCCGTCCATCTTTTTCAAGTCGGACCTTTTCGTCCTGACCAAGATCGATCTGCTTCCCTATGTGCCTTTCAGCGCGGAGACCGCCGAGGCCAACGCGCGGCTGGTACACCCCGGCATCGAGATTGTGCGCGCCTCTTCGACGACCGATGGCGGACTGGATGCATGGCTCGCATGGCTGAGCCGCCGCATGGCCAAGGCGCGACAGGATGCACTGACGGCAGGTGTCGCCTAGGGCCGAGAGCTGTAAGCTGGACAGCTATCGGCTATCCAGGAGGATGTTGAAAAAGCGCGTTTTCGTTAAGGGCACGGACTTATCCGTGCCGTAAGCGCCGTCTAATCATCGCGGCTTCAGCCGCTGAGGTACGCTTTTGCACTTCGGAGTAGCAGCGGGCTTTAGCCCGCGGTCAATCAGGACCTAAAACGAGGGGCTTCAGCCCCGGGCCTTCTCTTCGTAGCGCTCCCATTGCGTGTCATTCTGAGCGCAGCGAAGAATCCCCGCATTTCGCTGCTGCCACACAACGCGACGAGCCTATACTTCTTCGACAGGAGACTGCATCGTGAGAAAACTGCTGATCCTCGGCGCGTTATTGCTATCGCTGTGCTCGAACGCATCGGCAACTAAGAAGAAGGTCGTACCAGAGGCGCCGATCCCCGACTTTATAGTGAAAGCGCACAAGGTTTTTGTGACAAACGGGGGCGGAAATCAGCTAGCATTCGACGAGTTCTATTCCCAGGTAAAGACGTGGGGCCGATACCAGCTAGTCGGGTCGCCTTCAGACGCTGAAGTAATCATCGAACTCAAGTATTTCGTCACAGATCAGGGTCCGCGCGTTTGGAGTTCCACCAACACATATACAGGCCAAACCCAGGTCCACAGCGCCGAGATGATAGACCCCCAACTGCAGGTTAACATCTACGACGCGAAGACGAAGGACCTTCTATGGTCCGTCACGGACCATAGGCAACTAGCGCGGTTAGAAAAGAACCGGGAGAAGGAGAGCGTTAATTCGGCCGACAGATTGGCAGCCGGGCTGAAAGAGCGCGTCGAGGCCTCAACATCGCTACCAACGCCCTAATGAAGGCGGAGCGGCTAATCTTCGAGCTGGAGTCACGTATCTCAAGCGCGCCGGCCCAACGCATGGACGACATCGACTACGCCATCGACAAGTCGAACCCCGAATCAGCCGAGAGCTGGGAGAAGCTCGGTCGAAGTAGCTTCCCATATACGACTGTCCTGTTCGGTGTGTCATCCTCTAAAGCTGGCGACGTGCTTAATCTGGCCGGAACAGGGACATTCGTGAGCCATGAGCAAGAACATTACATCCTGACTGCCAGACACGTCTGGGAAGAGAAACTGAAGTCTACCGACAAGATCGGAATTACCTTAAGGGAGAAATGGGATCATCAATGCCTTATCGACACAGCCACGCTCGTTGTATCCGGCCCGCCAAAGCCGAGGGATCGGCCTGAGTGGGGCCCGGACATCGCTCTTGTTCGCATTCCATCCGTCCGTGTCGGAGAAATAAATGCCTTCAAGGCTTTTTATCCGCTCTCATTTCCTGAGAAATCCCTTGGCAACTACAACGAATCCCATCTCTTAGTCGGAACGCCATACGAACTCGGACAGTTTGAACCGAATCACGCAAGCGTCCAAGTGCTCAGTTTGTGGGATACGAACCCAACCACACACACGAAAAATGGCTATGACTACATCGATTTTGAACCACGGTTGAAGCCAGGGATGAAAATCAACCACTTTGGAGGCGTAAGCGGAGGGGGTCTTTGGAAGGTTAGGATTTACATAAACCCTCAGACGGGCAAGATCGACTCGGACGCAACGCTGCGAGGGGTCGCCTTCTATCAGTTAGAAGGGAAGCCTATGATTCGCTGCCATGGACCCGAAAGCATCCAACGCCTGCTTGAAGAATGGTGAATGGCCATGCAAACCTGCGAAAACGCCGGCCCTCTGCTTGACACCCCACGTAGAATTAACCTAGGTCGAGACAGAATCCACCAGCCACAGGCTTGTGTCTTCCATAGCTCCACGCTCGCGAATAAATAAATAGTATCTCCATACCCAGCAATGTCTTACGCCAAAATAAGCCGCAAAAACCTTGACAACCCCTCGTATAATTAAAGAAGAAGGCAAACCATCGCCAGCGTCGCGCCGGAGGGGGGCTCCAGGCCGATCTGGAAATCCTTGGAATCCATTCAGCGAGTTGGAGGTAAGATACAGCGTTTCGGTGACCTTGAAAGACACTTTACAGATAACCCGTTTAGACCGGGTACTTTACGAAAGCAATCTGGACTTTACTGGCCTAAGCCCTTTAGAAAAAGCACTTTAGGACTTAAGTACAGGGAGGGTGGGGTGGGATTAAATGAGAAAAGGCCGGGCATCCAGGCCGGGTCTCTCGCGGCTAAAGGAGCCAGCCTGTTAACTCAAAGGCGACCTCCCGCCAACCCGCTTATTCTTGTTAACTCGGAAGGGACTTCCCCCCTGCTAACTATCTTTTATTGCAACAAAAGTTAAGCAAAATCAGGGGTTTTTAGCACTGGATGAAGCGCGCGCAATGAGGACCGCGGTGTAGGCGGCGCCGAAGCCATTGTCGATATTGACCACGGTGACGTTGGGGCTGCACGAATTCAGCATTCCGAGCAGGGCCGCCGCGCCCGCAAACGACGCGCCGTATCCAACCGAGGTGGGGACCGCGATGACGGGTACCGACACCAGGCCGCCGACGACCGAGGGCAGAGCGCCTTCCATGCCTGCGCAGACGANNAGCCGGGTGACGCGGGTCCCGAAGGTCTCGGCGGTGACGGACGCTTCTTCCGCAACGGGAATGTCGCTGGTGCCGGCGCAGATTACGGCGATATGTCCCCGGGGGGCGGAAGCCTCTCCGGCGGCCCGCGACTGGCACAGTGCAATGGTGCGCGCGACCGGGCTGTAGATTGCAGCAGGATGGCGCGCGAGCACGGCCTGGGCGGTGGCGGGATCGGCCCTTGTGGCCAGCACGTCGACGCCATCGGCCGCGAGCGAGGAGAAGATATCCACTGTTTGTTCGGCCGTCTTTCCCGAGGCGAAGACAACTTCCGGAAGGCCGATGCGCAGACTGCGGTGATGATCCACGCGGGAGTGGCCAAGGTCTTCGAAGGGGAGGGTGGCGAGGCGCTCCGCGGCAGCCTCGGGAGTGAGGGAGCCGCGTTCGACCTCGGCGAGCAGTTTCAGCAGCGCGGAAGATGTCATGGCTTCNNGGGCGGCGGCGGCGCGGCAATCCTCAAACTCTGGCGCGGCGTTCAAGGCTTCGCCGGCGAGCGACCCGATCTTGATGCGAATGTCGCCATAGGGCGTTGCGACAGTGCGGTGGGAGCGGTCGAGGCAGGAGCGGCGATCCTGGCGGATGCGTATGCCGAGAGTGGTGGTCTCGCGGAGCAGCAGCTGCTCCAGCGCCGGGCCGGCGGACGGGTTGCACAAAACCGTCAACAGCGTGCCCGGGCGGCCCTTCTTCATGATGACAGGGGTCAGCATGACGTCGAGCGCGCCATTGGCCAGGGCGGCTTCGGCAACGTGAGCCAGAACCTGCGGCGAGAGATCGTCGAGAGCAGTTTCCAGCACGGTTACGATCTCAGACCCGAGTTGGGAGGGCGCGGCGTCCGCGGTGGCGCCGGCTGCGTCGCCGATGCTCAGGCGCAGCACGTTGGGAAAACCCTGGGTGGTCCGCGTGCCGGCACCGTAGCCAATGTGCTCGACGCGCATGGGCGGCTGCGGGCCGAACTGGGGCGAGATAGCGCGGAGCAGCGCAGCGCCGGTGGGGGTTACCAGTTCCATCTGCACATGAGCCGAGTAGGTGGGCAGGCCGCGCAACAGGTCGGCAGTGGCCGGCGCGGGCACGGGGAACGTTCCGTGGGCGCAGACGACGGTGCCGCTGCCGACGTTGATGGGCGAGCAATGCCACGCATCGACCTGCAGGTGGTGAATGCCCGCGGCGGCGGCGACGATGTCCACGATTGCGTCGACGGCGCCGACCTCGTGGAAGTGGATGTCGTCGACGGGAACATTGTGGATGCGGGCTTCGGCCTCACCGAGCAGTTCAAAGGCGCGAATGGCAGTCTGCTGGACCGGCGCGGCCAGCGGCGCTGCCTGGATCAGCGAGCGAATCGTGGTCAGCGAGCGCGAGTGGGCGTGAGAATGCGAGTGTCCGTCGTCCGCATGTTCGTGATCGTGGCTGTGCGCGTTGCCGGGCTTGTTCGCCTCCGCAGGATGATCGCCTTCCATCACGTGGACCTTGGTGCAGGAGATTCCACCGCGGTCCACCTTCTCGATGCGGAGGGCCGCGCCGATGTTGAGCGCCGCGGTTGCGTCGTGGAGCACCTGCGGCGGCACGCCGGCGTCGATCAGCGCACCCAGGAACATGTCGCCCGCGATCCCGGCAAAGCAGTCAAGATAGGCAATNNTCGTTCATGGAGCCGGTACGGTAGCCCTGCGTGTCCAGCGCGATGTAGACGAAGCCGCAAGGACGCAGCGCCGCGGTGATGCGATCCAGCATGGCAAGGGTGAGCGCGCGGGGCAGGTCTTCGCGGGCAATCTCGATGCGCGCCAGTTCGCCGTGGTGGCGCACGCGGACGTGCGCGAAGCCCAGCGCGTGCAGCGCGTCTTCGGCGCGTTCCACTTGACTCAGGTTTTCGGCGGTCACTGCCCGGCCGTATTCGATGCGCGAGGAGAGGCAGGCGCTGGCGGGCTTGTCGGCGAGGGCGAGGCCGGCCTCGCGGGCCAACGTGCGGACCTCCTGCTTGGTAAGGAGGGCCGCGGCAAGAGGCGCAAGCGCGTTATGCAGCGCCGCGGCCTTCTGGCCGGGGCGGAAGTCGGCGCGGTCGTCGGCGTTCATCCCATAGGCGAGGTGGGCGAAGCCGAGTTCGAGGCGGGCTGTTTCCATCTGGGTAAAGAGCTCGTCCTTGCAGTGGA
>PLUT01000139.1:0-146 GCA_003162875.1 Granulicella sp. | reverse complement strand
AGTACTTCGAGTTTTTGGGTCACTTCCATGGACACGTCCATTGTAAGGGCGGGAGGCTAGAGGGGGTGTGATTTGCAACACAACCGGGCAAGACTGGGCAAGGAACGGCAGAAGCGGATTCGTGCCGCTTCGCCTTCGCTCAGGGT
>PLUT01000160.1:36541-39431 GCA_003162875.1 Granulicella sp. | reverse complement strand
AATTTCAACGAGTTCCTAGAGCAAAATCGGAGTTTCCGCGCTGCCATTACCAGGGCAGCGCCTCGCCCATATGGAAATAGCCGCCCGTAGGCCCATCCTCGGGCAGCGTCGCCAGTTGCACGCTGGTCTTCGCGCCGTCTACGATCTCCATCTGCGCGCCCTCGCCGCCCATCTCCGTCTTCACCCATCCCGGATGCGCCGAGTTCACCTTGATCCTGGTGCCCTGCAACTCATGCGCAAGGTGGATGGTGAATGAGTTCAGGGCCGTCTTCGACGCATCGTACGCAAACGTCTTGGCGTCGTAGATCGGCGAACCCGGCGTCGCATGCAGCGTCTGCGAAGCGAGAATGCTGGACAGGTTCACGATGCGGCCAGCGGGGCTCTTGCGCAGCAGCGGGAGCAGCCTCTGCGTTAAGTCGACCACAGCGAAGAAGTTTGTCTCAAAAGTGTCGCGTAGCACCTTAAGCGGCGTCGTGCTGGTTGCGTTTGCGGTGCGCGGGTCCAGCATCACCGCGGCATTGTTGATCAGGACGTCCAGCCGGCCGAACTCTTTCTTGATGAACCTCGCCGCCGCCACGCGATCTGCCCTCTTGACGACGTCCAGCTTGATTGCGCGCGCATCCACACCGATTCCGCGCAGCACTTCGGCCGCAGCCTCGCCGCGCGCCAGGTCCCGCGAGCCAACCACGATCCTCATCCCCAGTTTGCCCAATTGCCGAGCCGTCTCCAGCCCAATGCCCTTGTTCGCGCCGGTAATCAGCGCAACCTTCGCCGCCGTTTCGCCCATCGCATCTCATCTCCATCTGAAATCTCAGACATGAGTATGGGATGCAGCAGCTCCCAGGAGTTCTGCATATTTTTTCGGAATGCGCCTGCGTTTCATGTCCCGCCCCACCACCACGTGGACGGTCTCGCCCTCGCACAACAGCAGCCCATCCTCAACCCGCAGAATCCTGTAGCCGAAATGGATGATTGGCCCGCGCACCTTCAACACGCGCGTCTCCACGATCAGCTCATCGTCGTACCGGGCTGGCGCCTTGTAGCGTACCGTGGCCTCGACCACGGCAATCCCGCAACCCTCCTCCGCCTCCAGCCGGCTGTAGTCGAGCCCACGCTGCCGCATCAGTTCCACCCGGCCTACCTCGAACCACACCAGGTAGTTGGCGTGATACACCACGCCCATCTGGTCAGTCTCCGCATAACGCACGCGTACCCGTGCCTGGCCGACGGCCTGCTTACACCCCAGCGAGCAAAGACCGTTCGCCGGGGACCCCGCCTGCACCACTGCATGTTTGCCCATGCGGATGAGTCTACCGGACGCCCGGCGCTTCCGCGACCAGATTCCCGGAAGGGCACTCGGCAAACACGCGACGGCCAGAAGTCGTGCCAAACTGGAGTGATGCAACTCCAACCCACCGACGCGCTGCTGGTCATCGATCTGCAAAACGACTTCTGCCCCGGCGGTAGCCTGGCCATTGCGGGCGGCGACGAGATCGTCCCCACCGTGAACGCGCTCGCCGCACGCTTCGATCATGTAATCCTCACCCAGGACTGGCACCCGGCGGGCCACATCTCCTTCGCCAGCGCGCACCCTGGCGCGGAGCCATACAGCGCCATCGACGCGCCGTACGGACCGCAGGCCCTTTGGCCCGATCATTGCGTCCAGAACACTGCGGGCGCGGCATTTCATCCCGCGCTCGCCGTCCCGCACGCCGAGCTGATCCTGCGCAAGGGTTTCCGCGCGGAGATCGATTCGTACTCGGCCTTTCTGGAGAACGACCACTTCACACCCACCGGCCTAGCCGGCTATCTTCGCGAACGCGGCCTGCGGCGCCTCTTCCTCTGCGGCCTCGCCTACGACTTCTGCGTGCGCCACTCCGCCATCGACGGCACCGCGCTCGACTTCGAGTGCCTGGTGATCGAAGACGCCACCCGCGCTGTCAACCTGCCCGGCAGCGTCGAGGCCACCGACCAGGCGTTCGAAGAAGCTGGCATCCAGCGCATCGCATCGACGGCGATAGTCACAAAATGAATCCGGAATCCACGTCCGACGAAGGCGCATGGCACGAGGTTCTGGCCACCGTAACCGCCTGCAGGTACGAGGCCGGCGCCGGCCGTGCCTTCGCCTTCGGCATCCCCACCATCAGGCACTTCCGCATCTCGTACAACTACTTCGCCGACAATAAACTACACACCGGCGAGTTCAGGTCCGCCAAGGCAATCCCCCAAGGCACACTCTTCCCCATCCGCTACAACCCCGACGCCCCCCACCAGACCTCCCACGACGCATCCAGCGCAGCCCACGGCGCGCGAGGCCTGCCGATCGCCATTGGCATCTTCGGCTCCTTCGTCCTCTCCCTCCTATGGTTCGTCCTTATGCATGGTTGCCGCTAAGCGCCGGCTTCCGTTGCGGTTCCTGCGAGTCCCAACTCCGCGGCGCGCGCCTGCATTGCGGCGACACAGTTGCCGACGTGCTCTTCGACGCTGAGCCCCAGCAGGGCGGCGCCGGCGGTGATGTCCTCGCGCTTGACGGCGCGGGCGAACGCTTTGTCCTTCATCTTCTTCAGCACGCCCTTGGCTTCGACGTCGAGGATCGACTTGGTCGGCTTCACCAACGCGCACGCCACCAGAAAGCCGGCCAACTCATCGCACGCAAACAGCGCCTTGTCCAGGTGCGACTCCGGCGCCACGCCGGAGTACTCCGCGTGCGCCAGGATCGCGTGCAGCACCGGCTCCGGCCAGCCCTGCTCGCGCAGCGCAACGACGCCCACGAACGGATGCTCCTGCTGGGTTGGGTGGCGCTCGTAATCCATGTCGTGGAGCAGTCCTGCGCAGGCGTATAGGGCGACGAACTCCGCCGCTGCGTCCCCGGTCAGACCCAGCCGCGCAA
>PLUT01000160.1:24590-36507 GCA_003162875.1 Granulicella sp. | reverse complement strand
CCTGCCAGATTACATCTCGCCACCTCTGGCAACCGAGAACTGAGAACTGACAACTTGCCTGTTAACCATTCAGATTCCACTTTGGCACTCTTACCTTTTTCTTTGGGAATTCTTGGCAATTACCCCTTGACTGTCTGGCTACCCGGTGTCACTCTAGGCACACCTCTCGTTTCAAGTTATCGGACGTGGGATGCGGTCCTTGCTCTGGGTCCGCCCGCAATTACAACTGATGGCAACCATGATGGCGTCTGTCGAACAACGGGAGGTACTCCGTTGCGACCACTGTAGTCTGGTGCAATTCCGCACCGCCAACGCATTGTGCCGGCGTTGTCACAAGTGCCTTGAGGTAGAGCTGCCCGCGCCCGAACCGGCGCTCGAGCTCGTCCCCGCACCATCCGAGCAGGAAGGTGGCATTCAAGTCGCCACTGCGGTCCGCGATCTTCGCCACGTCCGCAATCTGTCTCAGCGCCAGCTCGCCGCCCGCATGGGCGTGCCGCGCACCTACATCTCCAAGATCGAGAACGGCAAGGCCATGCCGACGCTGTCCTCGCTCGATCGCCTCGCCCGTGCCCTGAAGGTGGACATCGCCTCGCTGCTGCGCGACGCCAACACCCGCCATCGCGACGAGACCGCCGTGCTTACGGCCGATCCGTTCCTGGCCGAGATCGCCGCCTACACCTCGCAGTTGGATGCGGTGCAGCGTTCCATCTTCCTGAACCACGTCCGCGAACTTGCCGCCGGCCGCCGCCGCACCGCCTGAGCCTTGCTCAGGCAGTGCGCTCGGCCGTGGATCAAGCCGCTTGCGTGCGCCGGTTTACGTGCGCTGGTTTACGTGCGAATGATGAACGCGTAGGCGTATGGGTTGGGAGGCTTCTCCGGCAGCGTCAGGGTCAGGCCGGTGGTCTCCTGCGCGAACGCCACCGGCCCCGCGCCAATGAGTTCGACGCGCTGAATGGGCTTGGGCAGCGCCGCCGAACCGCGGGCCAGCGTCTTGATGCCCAGCTTGCCGCTGGCCGGCCACACAAACGCGAAGGCATACACGGTCTCGCCCTTTTGCGTGAACCGGATGTCTTCCGCCGTATAGGCCCGCTGGTTGCGCTCGTTGAAGTTCGAATTGTCAGTCACGTCCGGCGGCCCTTCGCCGAAGACCGAGAACGGCCGCGTGCCGTAGATCGCCTCGCCGTGCCTGGGGATCCAGGTGGCAATCGCTTCCAGAAAGGCCCGCTCGTCCGAATCGATGGTGCCGTCGCCCTTCAGCGGGATGTTCAGCATCAGGTTGCCGTTCTTGCTGACAATGTCGATCAGCGAGTGGATCACTGAGATCGGCGTCTTGTACTTGTGGTTTTCGAACAGCGCGATGTCGTAGTGCCAGTTGCCGATGCAGGTGTCCGTCTGCCACGGGTCGGCCAGGATGCCCTGGGCCTTGCCGCGTTCGATGTCCAGCGTGATTGCGCCGACGTGATCGGGTCGCAGGCCTTTGCCCGTCATCACCACATCCAGATGGCCTTTGTCGCGGATCGAAGAG
This sequence comes from Granulicella sp., assembly GCA_003162875.1. Taxonomy (GTDB): domain Bacteria; phylum Acidobacteriota; class Terriglobia; order Terriglobales; family Acidobacteriaceae; genus Edaphobacter. The sequence continues at coordinate 34,982 of PLUT01000160.1, read as the reverse complement.
TTGTAGAAGTGCGCGGCGGTCGAGAGGCCGTATTGCTCGAAGGGAAGCTCGGTGTCGTCGTAGTAGACGAGGTCCGGCTTATACGTGTCCATCAGGTCCTGGCAACGCAGATACCAGGTGCGCGCGAACTCGGGGTTCATGGCCGGGATCTCTTCGTGCCACTTGGCGTCGTTGAGCTTGTGCCAGGCATTGGCGTCGGTGATGGTCTTGATGCCGTCGGGCATGACCAGGTTGCGGCCGGTGTAAAGCTCCTGCGGATCGAAGCCCTCCCACCACTTGCCCTTGCCGTCGGCCCTGGTCAGGTTGTACGCATCGTAGCGGATGCCCTGCATCGGCCCCTCGGGGTCGTAGGCGTAAGCGGCCTGCAACCAGTGCCAGGCGTGCGAGGAGTGGTTGGTCACCGCAACGCGCAGGCCGTGCGACCGCGCGATTTTGGTGTACGTGCCGACGATGTCCTTCTTCGGCCCGATCTTCACCGAGTTCCAGTTGTGGAAGCGCGAGTTGTAGTTGTCGAAGTTGTCGTGGTGGTTGGCCAGCGCGGTGAAATACTTTGCGCCGGCGGCGACGTACAGGTCCATCAGCTCTTCCGGCTTCCAGTTCTCCGCCTTCCACAGGTTGTCGATCTCCATCCAGCCCACTTTGGACGGATGGCCGTAGGTGTCCAGATGATGCTTGTACTGCGGCTCGCCCTGCAGGTACATGCGGCGGGCGTACCAGTCACCCTGCTCCGGGACGCACTGCGCGGTCCAGTGGTTCCATATGCCGAATTTTGCGTCGCGGAACCAATCGGGCGTCTTGTAGCCGGCCTTCAGCGACTCCCAAGTCGGTTGGAATGGGCCGGGCGCGATATGGATATCCGAGGGCGCCTGGGCAAGCAGCCGCGGCGCGAAGGCGGCGGCGGGCGCAGCGGCGAGTGCGGCCTTAATCAAGTGGCGACGAGTAAACCGGGTAGAGGACATGGCCGCCATCATAGCTCACCACGCGTGAGCGGAGGAACCCGGTAGCCGCGTAGCTTGTGCCGCGGTACCTGCGACATCGCGGGCGCGTCCACCCTCCTCAACGCTCCACAGCGGATTGGCGCGTAAAATCGAGCTATTGCCATGACTTCCGCGCGCCAATCCGATCCTGCCGCCGGCCCCTCGACCGAGACCTTCGAGGGCGACTACCGGCCGGCGCAGGTCAAGTTGCCCGGCGCGGGGGCCGGCGTCGCTACGCTCGGCCCGGAGGTCCCCGGCGCGCGCAACATCCGCCTCGAATCGTTGCAGGTCGATTTCCTGATGCGGCTGGCGGACGCGCTGAACACCACCCTCGACCTGAACACGCTGATGCATCGAGTGGCCGACCTGGTCCGCGCTGTCATCGACTATCGCATCTTCGCGATTCTGCTGGTCAACGATCGCACCGGAGATCTGCGCATGCGCTTCCAGACCGGGCACACGCCGGAGGTCGAGCGGATGCGCATCAAACCGGGGCGCGGCATCGTGGGCCAGGCGGCCGCGGAACGGCGATCGATCCTGGTGGAAGATGTGCGCAAAGTGGACAACTACATCTCCGCCAACCCTAACGTGAAGTCGGAGCTCGCGGTGCCATTAGTGCACAAGAACCGCGTGATCGGCGTGATCGATCTTCAGTCTGAGGTCCCCGCGTTTTTCACCGAGGAGCACCAGCGGCTGCTGGAACTGACGGCCTCGCGGGTGGCGATCGCGGTGGAGAATGCGCGGCTGTATACGCGGGTCTACCGGCAGGCACAGACCTTGACTGTTCTGAATGAGATTTCGCGGGAGTTCACCAGCATTCTCGATCTGGACGACCTGCTGGAACGCATCGGCCAGTTGATGAAGCGCGTCATCGACTTCCAGATGTTTACCATCCTGCTGTGGAACGACCGCACCGAACGACTGGAGCACCGGTTCAGCTCGCGTTTTGGCGAACGCATCACCCGCGAGCACAACGTTCAGCTGGGCGAAGGCATCATCGGCCACGCGGCGCAGATGCGGATGCCGCTGCTGGTGCCCGATGTGCGCAAGGATCCGCGCTACGTCGTGGCCAACCCGGAGGTGCGCTCGGAACTGTCCGTACCGCTCATCTACAAGGGCAAGGTAATCGGGGTGATCGACCTCGAGCATACGCGCGTGAACTACTACAACGAGGACCATCAGACCACGCTGTCGACGCTGGCCGCGCAGGTGGCCATCTCGATCGCCAACGCGCGGCTCTACCAGCGTATCCACGAGGAGGAGCAGCGGCTGGAGCGCGACCTGGGCATGGCACGCGAGGTGCAGCTTCGCCTGCTGCCCAGCGCGTCTCCGCAACCGCGCCACGCGGAGATTGCCACCGCATTCCTGCCCGCGCGTTCCATCGGCGGCGATATTTACGACTTCATCGACTACGGCGGGGCGGGCAATGCGCTCTACAAGACGTCGCAACCCGCGCGCATCGCCATTGTCCTCGGCGATGTCTCCGGCAAGGCCGCTCCGGCGGCGCTATATGCCGCGCTGGTGTCGGGCATCCTGCGCTCGCTGGCCGCGCGCCACCTGCCTCCGGCGGATCTGCTGGCCGAGCTCAACAGCCAGTTGCAGGAGCGCAAGCTGGACGCGCAGTACGTGACCATGCTGATGGCGGTATGGAACGACCAGGCGCGCACGTTGCAGTTGGCCAACGCCGGCTCGGTGCAGCCGCTCTATGTCAAAGCAGGTCGCGCCAAGGCTGGCTCCGCAGGCAAGCGCGGGGGTCGCGGCGGCTGCTCCGGCATGGAAGACGGCCTCTCCATCGAGACCATCAACGTGGAAGGCTTCCCGCTCGGCCTGTTTCCCAACGCGCAGTATGAAGAACGAACGCTGGAAACCAAGTCCGGCGACGTGGTGGTCTTTTTCTCGGACGGCATCGTCGATGCGGAAAACGCCGAGGGCGAAATGTTCGGCACGGAACGCTTGTCGGCGGTGCTGCATGCGCACCCGTCAGCCTGCAACTCGGCGCAGGCAACGGTGGATGCAATCCTCGCCGCAGTGAATGAATTCCAGGCCGGCACCGCGCACTTCGACGACGAAACCCTGGTGGTGCTACGCGTGCTATGACGCTGGCGCCTTACCCGCCAGTTCCGCCACGATCTTCACGCTGGCGCTGGCGCCGATGCGGGTCGCTCCCGCATGCAGCATCGCGCTGGCGTCGGCCAGCGAGCGGATGCCGCCGGAGGCTTTCACTCCCGCACGCGTACCCACCACGCCGCGGATCAGCGCGATGTCGTCCGCCGTGGCGCCGCCGGTCGAGAAGCCGGTGCTGGTCTGAATAAAATCGGCGCCGGCCGTCATTGCCAGCTCGGACGCGCGCAGCTTTTCCTCGAAGGTGAGCAGACACGTCTCCAGCTTGACCTTGATAATCCCTCCCGCTGCATGGGCGAGCTCGGCCACGCCGCGAATGTCCTGCTTGACCGCCTCGAAATCTTCCTTCGTGCCCGACTTCAGCAGGCCGATGTTCATCACCATGTCGATGTCGTGTGCGCCGAGCTTCAGCACCCGCGCGGTTTCGTCGCGCTTAGAGGCGGCGAGCGTGGCGCCCAGTGGAAACCCGATGACTACGCCGACCGGAACGCCGGTCCCGGCCAGCGTCTCGACCGCGCAGCTCGTCCAGGTGGGATTCACTACGGCGCAGGCAAAGCGATGCTCGGCCGCCTCGTGGCACAGGCGGATCACCTGCGCGCGCGTGGCCTCGGGCTTCAGCAGGGTGTGGTCCATCACGGCCGCAAGTGCGGCGGCGGAGGAGAGGGCGTGGGTTGCGAAGGAAGCGGCGTCGAAGGCGGTGGGGTCAGCGATGGAAAGCGTGGTCGTGGTGTTCATCTCGGTCTTATGGATGCTCCTGCCGGGCCCGCGGACCGCCCGCTACTTTCTATCATAGGCGCGTTACGGCTGGCTCAACAGGAAGCGTCATCCTGCAAGTTCGCAGAGCGCGATGCCTGTTATAGGGCGCCGGTCGCCCGTGGGTGGCGCCGGTCAATTCTCGGTTGACAGTTCTTGACAAATTCGCAATTTGCGAATCTCATAGCGAGAGGAGTCTCGTGCACGTCATAAGCCGAAAGATGTTGCTGGCGGCAGCCGAGGAGCACGCCGGTCTCTATGCTCCGCTGGACGCGTGGTATCGCATTGCGAAGAAGGCAGAGTGGCGATCGCTTGAGGACGTGCGCGCTGTTCTTCCCGCGGCGGATGGGGTAGGCAAGTTCACGGTCTTCAACATCAAAGGAAATGCGTTTCGGCTGATTGTGGAGATCAACCACAAAACGGGACGGCTTTTTATCCGGCACGTTTTGACCCACGCCGCATACGACAGAGGAGGGTGGAAACGATGAGCGCACTCACGGTAAGTCCCGCATATACTGCGTTGCTGGCCAGGATCCCTCCGCGCATAGTTCGGACCGAGGAGCAGAACGAGGAATACATCGCGGCCCTGTACAAACTCGAACAGCGGCACAAGCGGTGGACCAAGGCCGAGTCGGAATTGGCTGACCTTTTGACGCTGCTGATCGAAGACTTCGAGGAGAAGAATTACCGCCTGCCAAAGGCCTCGCCGCTCCAGGTGATCGCATTTCTGATGGAGCAGCACGGGCTGAAGCAGAAAGACCTGACGGACGTGTTCGGCACTGCCAGCATCGTTTCGGAAGTGCTGAACGGCAAGCGCGAGCTGAACAAGGAACAAATCCGCAGGCTGAGCGAGAGGTTTCATGTCTCGCCAGAGGTGTTCTTTTAGCGGGGTGCCGCGCTGAATATAGTGCGGCGGCGATGCGTATCGCATGCGGCAGGCTGCCTTGGGTTGGATTCGCGCGGAGCGCAGCCCACGCACTGCTTGATCGGTGCCTTCGGCGCCAGCAGCGGTCGCGTTTTATCGGCGCGAGCGGGCAGAAACAGCACGGTGAGCTTATTGGCCTGCGTCGTTGGGAAAGATGCGGATGTCGGGAATGTTGCGATAGACCTCGGAATAGTCCATCCCGTAGCCGATGACGAAGTGGTTGGGAATCTTGAATCCGACGTAGTCGGCCTCGATGGGAACCAGGCGCCGGCTCGGCTTATCCAGACAGGTCGCGATCTTCAGCGACGCGGGCTTGTGTTGCAGCATCAGGCCGCGCAGGTAGCTCAGGGTCAGGCCGGTATCGAGAATATCCTCCACGAGGATCACGTGGCGCCCTTCAATGGGGTTGTCGATATCCTTGATCAGCTTCACCGCGCCCGAGGAGACGCGCGCCCGCCCGTAACTGGAGACGGCTACAAAGTCGAAGGTGTTGTCCATGTGGATTGCGCGCGCCAGGTCGGACAGGAAGATGGCCGCGCCTTTCAGCACGCCGATCAGCACCAGCGGGTAGCCGGTGCTCTGGCCCCCGTAGTCGGCGGTGATCTGGCGGCCGATCTCCGCCACGCGTTCGGCGATCTGCGTTTGGGAGACCAGGATCTCCATCTGGTCGGCGGACGGAAAGGCGGGCGGCGGAAACGCAAAGGTGCTGGTCGGCATGGCAACTAGGGTAGCGTATGCGGGGCGAGAGGTCGAGTACGCACAACCCGGAGGCCCGGCAATTCCTGGTTAAGCCGTATCGGCAGATATACTTCTAGCAGAAGCGAGGTTTATGTTCCCCTATTTGAATCTTGGCCCCGTGCATCTTGGCACGTTTGGGCTGCTGTTATGGCTGGCGGCGGTGGCAGCGACCTTTGCGCTGCACAAGAACTTTGGCCGCAACCGCGTGGACGCGGACGCCCTGAACATAGTCGCGCTGGTAGTGGTGGCGGGCATCGTGGGCGCGAAGGTGTGGCACGAGTTCGAGAATCTGCGCGAGTTGCAGTATGCGCTGCGCGTGATTGGCCGTCCCGGGTGGCATCATCCCCTCGACGTGACCATGGCGTTCCTGGGCTGGTTCCGCGACGGCTTTGCATGGTTTGGCGGGTTGGCTGCCGGCATTACGGTACTGATGAGTCAGGGTCATGGCGCGCGCTTCAAGGGGCCCAGCTGGAAGTCGCCCCTGGACCCCGGTCCTGTGCCCGGCGCGCGCGTGGGCGCGGTGCGCATGCTCGACCTGGCCGCTCCCGCCGCGGCCATCGGCTACGGCATTGGCCGTATCGGCTGCCTGCTCGCCGGCGATGGCGATTACGGCATCAACACCACTCTGCCCTGGGGGGTGCACATGGCGAAGAATGCCCTGGTGCCGCCGACTCCTCCCACCGCGCTGGTGCAGCCGACGCCCATCTATGAATTGCTGTTCTCGCTGGCCCTCTTCTGGCTGCTCTGGCAGTTGGGCAGGAAGTCGCTTCCGGTGGGCTGGCTCACTGGCTTCTACCTGGTGGTGAGCGGCATCGGACGCTTCCTCGTCGAGTTCGTGCGCATCAACCCGAAGATTTACTTCCACGGCACCCTGAGCAATGCGCAGGTGGCCGCGGCGGCCAGCTCCATCGCCGGTCTGATGATCCTCGCTCTAGCGCAGGCAAAGCACGTGCAGTGGGCGCCGCGCCTGGCCGCCGAACCTCGATCCTGAGACGCCGCTGCACCTTATAATGCAGGCAGCCATGCAGATGACCTTGTCGGACCGCCAGGTCTCCCGCTTCCGTCTTGTCTGCATCGCGATCCTGTTTGTCGCTGCCGGATGCTATGGGATCTTCACCATCCACTGGCCGTGGATGCACGATGACCAGGTCTTCCATTACGGCGTCTTCCTGCTCCAACATGGCAAGATCGCCTACAAGGACATCTACGACATGAACATGCCCGGCTGCTACCTTATGGAGCGGTGGGCAATCGACATCTTCGGCGGTGGCGATTTGGGTTGGCGCTTCTATGAGTTCACCCTGCTTGGCTCGATGACGCTCGCCGCCTGCGTCATCGCACTGCCCTACGACTGGCTGGCGGGGCTGGTCGCCGGAGTGCTCTTCATAATCTTCCACGGCATCGATGGCGGTGCGATGGCCACCGAACGCGAAGAAGTGATCACCGTGCTGCTGCTGGTCGGCTACGCCTTCCAGTTTCTCGCCGTCCGCAAAAGCCGCCCCATCCTGATGCTTCCCTTTGCCTTGTCTGTGGGCATGGCCGTGCTCATCAAGCCGACGGCTGCGCTGTTCGCCGTAGCGCTGCTCCTGTTCACGTTTTTTGTGCTGAAGCGGCGCGCCCAGTCGCCTGCCCCTTATCTTCTCTTCAGTGTTGCCGGTTTCGCCATCGTCTTCGCTGTCCTGCTCAGCTTCCTTCTGCCCCAATCGCTGGGCCCTTTTCTTTCCATTGAGCGCCAGGCCCTCCCGTACTACTCGAGCTCTGCGCCTGCCACGTGGGGCTACCTGCTGAAGCACAGCCTGCCCGCGCCCTTCCTCTTCTTCCTGCCCGCCGCGGTCCTGCTCGCCGTCGCAAACCGGGGCCGCGCGAACTGGGAGATCTGGGCGATTCGCGCCGGCGTGGTGCTGGGCGCGCTCTCATACTTCGTCCAGCGCAAGGGGTACACCTACCATCGTTACCCCTTCCTGGCCTTCGCCCTGCTATGGTTCAGCCTTGAATGTGCCATCGCCATCAAGGCGAAGGGATGGCTCCGCAACCTCGGCGTGCTGGGCATCGCCGTCGCGGTGCTGGTGGTGTTGCCGCCCAGAGTCAACCGCCTGCGTCACGAGCGCCACAACGCCAATCCGCTCGCCGACCAACTCCAGGTCGACCTCCAGCGTCTGGGTGGCAGCAGCCTGCAGAACCGCGTGCAATGCCTGGACATGGTCTCGGGTTGCTACCGCGCGCTCTACCGCCTCGGCCTGGTGCAAAGTACGGGGTTCATGGGCGACCTTGCGCTCTTTGCGCCCGACGACGGCAACGTCGTTCCTTATTCCCGCCGGCTGTTCTGGGACGACATGCACAACAACCCGCCCCAGGTCATCGTTCTCAGCTCCGAGTGGTTCGGAGTAACGTACTCCTTCGACAAACTCAACGCCTGGCCGCAGTTTCGCGATTACCTGAACTCCGCATATACCCTTGACGTGTCGCGCAGCTTTGGCAGTTTTAGTGGAAACGTGCTCGCCTACCGAATCTACGTGCTCAAGAAGGTCACGTAATCGATGGTTATGTCTGCAGGGGCGGTTGATGCACTCAGAATGCCGCAAGAGGTCACCGGAATGACCGTGCGTCCCGACTCGAAATCCTGCTGGCGCTGGGTCCTGCTCGTGGCTTCCGTCTACATCTTCGGCCTGGCCAGCCTGGGAGTTGCCTTGCGCAACAACCTCGGCTTCCCGCTGGACGACTCCTGGATTCACCAGGTAATCGCGCGCAACCTGGTGGAGTTCCACACCTTCGGGTTCACCCCGGGAGTCGCCTCGTCCGGTTCCTCCAGCACCCTGTGGTCGCTCGTCCTCGCCTTGAACTATCTGCTCTTTCCCCACGCGTCTCCCGTCTATTTTCCGCTCGCCCTGAACTCGCTGATGCTGATCGCCTGCGGCCTGCTGCTCTGGCATATGGCCATCGCGGACGGCCTGCCGCGGGCGGAGGCGCTGGCGCTGGCGCTGCTTCCCGGCCTCTCCGGCAATCTCATCTGGCTGGCCTTCACCGGCATGGAACACATTATGTTCCTCACTTTCTCCCTGGCCGCGATCGCGCTTTGGTTTCGCCGCGACGGGACCATCTGGCCGTCTGCGTTGGCCGGGTTGGCGCTGGGAGCGCTGGGCGCCACTCGTCCCGAAGGACTTGCCCTCTGCGGCCTCCTCTTCGTCTTCTACCGGCAGTGCGGCCGCAGCTTCGCCGATGTGGTCCGCGCCGGCGTAGTCGCGGCGATGTTCCTGGTTCCATCGTTTCTGCTCAACCTGAAGACTTCCGGCGCTCTGCTGCCGGTCACGCTGCGCGGCCGGCGCTTCATGTACTCCGGCAGCGACAAGCTGCACGTGGGGCGATCCAGCTTTCGCGGCCTCATCCTGAATACTTACAAGGACGTCCTCGCCCACAACTTCTTTCACACCCACACCGGGTGGCTGGTCACGGCTTTGGTTGCACTCGCGTTTTATGGGTTGCTGGTGCTGTTGCGGCGGTTCACCAGCCGCGCCGCAATGCTGTGTCTGTGGGCGACACTGGACTATGTGGCCTACTGCGTCACGCTGCCCGAACCCGGACACGGCGGACGCTACCAGCCGTTTGTGCTGCTCCTCTTTCCGCCCCTGCTGGCGATTGCGCTGGTCGATCTCTCCCGCCGTCTGGCGCGGCGCATCGGTGCGCCGCGCGCCGGCATCGCCCTGCAATGGGTGTCCGTCGGCCTGATCGCGGTCCTTACCGCAGCCACGCTGCCGCGCTGGGAGGCGGTCCTGCGCGACGGCACCGCCGTCATCGACACCACCCACGAAAGGCTCGCCCTGTGGATCAGCGACAACTATCCGCCGAATACCCGGATGGCCGTCTTCGATATCGGCGCCATCGGCTACTTCGCTAACGTCCAAGTGGTCGACCTGGGCGGACTGGTAGACCGGAACTATCTGCCCTACCTGATCGCCGGCCGCGTGCCCGACTACCTCCAGGAGCGCGGCGTGGAGTACGTCATCCTCCCGCATACCGGCAGCGAAACCCACTTCGGCGACCTCCTCCATCTGCTGCACAATCCTGCGCTGAGGCTGGTCCCCATCCACACCGTGGCCGCCGATCCCATCGCATGGAGGAACGCCTTCGCCTACACCGGCAACGCATTCCAGGAGCAGACGCTCTACCGGATCGTCCCCGTCCCGCCGTCCGAGCAGAGTCCGGCGGCTACCGCGGAAGCAACCCGGATTGCCGCCAACGCACAGCCGGAGTGAGCGATCAACGCGGATTGGGGTCGCGATGGCCGCGCTGGTCACGCTTTTCCATCGCCAACAGCGCCAGCACCGCCAGCCCCGCGTAGAACAGGTATCCGCCTACCAGGCTTGCCGGCCCCTGCAGCCTGTGGTCGAGCGGCGGCAGTCGATTCGCCATCGCCAGCGTGCAGGCTGCGAGGACCGTCCAGCGCAACCTGCTCAGGCGCTTCGCCCGGGCAAACAGATAGACCAGCAGGAAGAAGAAATAGCCGTAGTGATGTTCCCATGCGATCGGCGAGATCACCACGGAGATGCAGCCGAAAAAGAGAAAGTCGGCGGTCGTGGCTGCCCATCCGTTGCGCCAGGGAAGCAGCAGTCCGGCGAGGATTCCCGCTACGGAGAATGCCGTACTGATCACGTAGATGCTCGCTCGATACGGCGGATAGACGGTCGGATTCCACGACATCGGGTCGCCGTTGCGAAGCAGGCGATTCAGGATGCCATTGACGCTCTGGTTGGCCCACAGCGCTTCCCCATGACGGCTCAGGTAGCTGAGGACGGAGAAGTAATCGAGGTTATTCTGCACGCCGAAGTGGGCCAGCGAGCACAGCCCGATGAGACTAGCTGTCGCTGCAAACACCCCGGTAAA
>PLUT01000160.1:0-24527 GCA_003162875.1 Granulicella sp. | reverse complement strand
AACAGCACACCCAGCAGCATGATCGAGCCCGCCTCAAGCGCGGTAATGCTGCCGCGTTGATCGCGGTAGAACCAGACCGCCGCCGCAAGAGTGCCCAGCCAGCTCACGAGCAGCAGCGCCAGCCGGGCTGTATCCGGCGAGACATGCAGGCGTGGCGCCAGGCGAATCGCTTCGATAAGAAACAGCGACGCCGGCGGATAGATGAACTTCTGGTGGTCCGCAAAGAACAGCTTCGGAAAGATGCGATGACCCGGCGCATGAAACGCATCCAATCCCATCTGCATGTAGTGGGAAGAGTCGGTGCCGGCAGGCGACGTAAGGGCGTGGCCGACGATCTCGAGCGTTGCGGTGTCGGGCTGGCGATACCTGGCGAGGAGCAGCACCGCGAAGGCCAGCGCCGCCAACGCCAGCGCGATCAGACGCCGCGAACCGAGTCGTGAGCTGAGTCGTGAGCTGATCCTCAGCATGGGCCTCGGCGTGGTTTGCGGCATTGCGAATTCTAGCATTCGTCGCACTCGCAACTGCTCGACCTGCTCTACCGCATCTTCATCGTCAGGTAGTAGTCTTCCATGCGGGAGGATGCGCGGATGAGGCATACACGGATGGGCGCGATGGTTTTCGCGGCGATGATAGCGTTCGCAGGCAACGCGATAACTCTGGGGCAGGCGAAGACGGCAAAGAAAACGCTGGTGGTGGCGGCGGATGGGTCAGGCCAATTCAAGACCGTGCAGGAGGCGGTCGACTCCGCTCCCGACGGCAACATCCGCATCAACATCAAGCCCGGCGAGTACCGCGCCCTCATCCACGTCACCACCAACGGCGTCGAGCTGCGCGGGCTGGGAAAAACGCCGCAGGACACCGTGCTGGTCTACGACAACTCCGCCGGCACGCCCGGCCCGGATGGCCGCCAGCTCGGCACCGGCCGCTCCGGCACCATCACCGTCTCCGGCGACGATTTCCACGCTGAGAACCTTACCATTGCCAACGACTTCGAAAAGCGCCACACGCGCACCAACGAGGGGTCGCAGGCCGTCGCGCTGCATATCACCGGCGACCGCGAGATCTTCCGCAAGGTGCGCTTCCTCGGCTTTCAGGACACCCTCTACGCCGACTCCAAACTCTGCCACGCCGCGCCCACGCCGCCCGGATTGAATTCCGGCGCGAATGCCGGCGCGGCCACTGCTCCCGCATCCGGCTCCGGCTCAGAACCCTGCTACGCCGCGCGCCAGTTCTACTCCGACTGCTACATCGAGGGACACGTCGACTTCATCTTCGGCGATGCGCGCGCCGTCTTCGACCACTGCGAGATCCACACCCTCCCGCACATGATGGACACGCTCACCGCGCAGTCGCGCCTGCGCGCCTCGGAGGACTCCGGCTACGTCTTCCGCGACTGCATTGTCACCGGCGATCCCGGCTCCCAGGACATTCTGCTGGGGCGGCCGTGGCGCTCCTACTCGACCGTCATCTTCATCAACACCGACTTCCGCGCCCCACTGGACCCTGCCGGATGGAAGGAGTGGAACGGCGCGCTAAAGACGTCGACCTACGCCGAGTTCAACTCTCGCGGCCAGGCCGGCGACCTCTCCAAGCGGATCGCTCCCAGCAAGCAACTCACCCGGGCGGAGCTTGCCCAGTACTCCACCCGGGCCTTCCTAGGCCCTCCCGACAACTGGAACCCCGAAAAGATTCATTAGTGCTACAGAATAGAAATAGAAAGACTTAGCCATCGGGCGTGCGGTTTCCCGGGGCCAGTTGGAGGTTTTGTTTGAAATTGCCCTTGACATAGAGAACTCTATAATGCAGAGTATGTCGTGAGGGGGAGATCGATGACGAATTCTGAGCCTGATAACGGAAAGAATCGCGACGAGCTGGTGCAGCGCCTCGAGCTGATGGAGGCGATGATTGCCGAGGGCAGGCAATACACCGGGCGCAACTCGTGGATCTTTGTGCTGTGGGGGGTGGTGGACCTGGTGGCGATGTCGTGGCAGTACTATTTTCCGCATTTTGGCGGAAGGTGGGCGTGGCCCATCTGCCTGCCCGCAGGGGTGGTTCTGACGCTCGCGGGCAAGGCGGTGCAACGGAGGGCGCCTGGCTACAGCAAGAACGAGGAGTGCAGCCGGGTGATGTCGGTGTGGGGGATGGCGGGGCTTGCCATGGGCATCTACGTGGCGAGCGCGATGCTCACGCATTTCGATTGGCAGTTCTCCTACATGGCCGCCATTCTGATGATGATTGGCATCGCGCATGGAATCAGTGCGGCGATCCTGCGCTGGCGGATGCAGGGCTTGACGGCAGCGGTGTATTGGGCGGGCGGAGTCGCTATCCTGGCCTTCAATTCTTGGAGGGCCACGAACGTTATTTGGTTGATTGAGATGTGCGTCGTCATGATTGCCTTCGGTCTGTACGCGACGCGGGTTGAACCGACTGGCAGCAGGATGAAGGGAGCACGTGCATGACAACCCCTGAGATGGACAACGGGACTACTCGCGACGATTTGCTGCAACGCGTTGCGCTGATGGAAACCATGATTGCGGAGGGGCGAAAGTCTACCGCGCACTTTGGCTGGATCTTCGTGATGTGGGGGATGATCTACTTCGTGGCGATGGGGTGGGTAGTTCTTCTGCCCTTCAAAGAGTGGGCATGGCCAGTCTGCGTAACGGTTGGAGTTCTTGTCGGCATTGTCAGAGTCCGCCGCAAGCACGCGGACGGCACCGGCGAGAACCTGCGTTCGCGCAGCATTGAGGCGGTCTGGCAGGCAATGTGCGTCGCCATCATTCTTTATGTGATCGCTGCGGGCGCGAGCGGCCACGGCAACCAGTCCGCGTACTATGCCGCGGTCCTCTTCTTCGTCGGACTCGCGCACGGAATCAGCGCGCGAATCCTGCGCTGGGGTGCGCAAGGGCTGGTCGCGTTCCTGTGGTGGGGATGCGGCATCGCAATGTTCTTCTTCCGGACGCGGAACGAGGTTCTTTCCATCTTCCTGGTGGCCGCGTTCTTCGGCATGATCCTCTTTGGCCTCTACGCGATGTGGCTGGAGCGGCGGCGCGCGGCGGCGTTGGTGCAGCACCATGCCTGAACTCCCCGAACTCGATCCGGTGGTCCACGGCAAGCTGCGCCTGGCGGTGCTCTCGCTGCTGATCGGCGTCGACGCGGCGGACTTCACGTGGCTGCGGCAGAAGACCGGCTCGACCGACGGCAACCTGGGCGCGCAGATGCTGAAGCTGGAAGAGGCGGGATACGTGGCGATGGAGAAGCGCTTCGCTGGGCGCAAGCCGCAGACGCTCTATCGCATGACTCCGGCGGGGCGCGAGGCGCTGGCGAAGTATGTGGCGGCGTTGAAGAGTCTGCTGGCCGGAGCCTTGTAGAGCACCAACGGATTTATCGATCCTTCTGGTCAAGCAAGAGTTTGTTCAGCACTGAGAGGACATGAGATGGCCATTACTTTTTATGAACGGCGACGCAATCTCGGCTTAGCGGGCGGTTCTCTCTGGCTGATTGCCGTCGGCATTGTGTACGCGGCGTGGTCCTTGCTGACTGTTCGATCGCGCCTGGCGATTTTGTTGCTGGCGGGGATTTCCATCTTCGCGGTTGTATTGATCCTCTTCGGGATTGCAATGACCCGCGGAGTAGCCCAATTGCCCTTTCTTCCCTCCGCCAGGCCTTCAGAGGGGCGAAGGATTATGCGCCGGTTTGGAATGATTTTTGCGGCTGAGTGCGTTGCTATTGCAGTTGTGAGCGCGGTTTGCGCAAGAACCCATCATTGGCGATTCATTGTGCCACTTGCCATTGTTCTTGTTGGGCTTCATTTTCTGCCTTTGGCGAAGCTGTTCCGTGTGCCGCGCTACTACGTCACTGGCGCACTCTTCTGCGTCATTCCCATTGCGACGATGCTCTCGGTGCCCGCACACGCGCAAATTGGTCAGTCCCTAAGCTGGATCACCATACCGGCCGTAGGATGCGGGCTGGTTTCTTTGGCCACTGCCTGGGCGGGGCTGAACGAAGTTCGACGATTTGTGGCTGTATCCCGGGTGCGTGTTTAGTCGGGCTGCTACGAAGCTTCACAACCTTCACGAAGATCGACGGAGAGAGGACGAATATGCGAAACCAATCTATACGTGTGCTGCTTGCCGGTCTGGTGCTTGCGACGACTGCGGCATTTGCCCAGGCGCCTGCGAGCAAGCTTGTGTTTGACGTGGCGTCGGTGCGGCCGTCGCCTCCGCCCGACATGCAAAAGATGATGGCTAACCTCCAGGCCGGTAGGAAGCCCGAGTCGGTACACATCGAAGGCTCGCGCGCCACGTTCGTCTACATGTCGGTGAAGCAGCTCATCGCCTACGCCTACAAGTTGAGGGCCTACGAGGTCACCGGCCCGGACTGGATGGTCACGGACCGCTTCGACATTGTGGCGCGGATGCCCGACGGGACCACCAAAGATGACGTGCCGGACATGCTGCAGGCGCTGCTGAAGGACCGGTTCGGTCTGACGGCTCATCGAGAGATGGTGGACCAGCCGGTGCTGGGGCTGGTTGTTGGAAAGAATGGACCGAAGCTGCGCGCGGCGACCGTGATCCCTGAACCCATCGACGACACCGCGCCCCTGAAGTCGGGCGAGTCGAGGATGGACACGCAGACAGGGCCGGTCATTCTGAAGAAAAACGCCGACGGCTCGACTACTTACAACATGGGCACCCGAGGGTCCTTCACACTGAAGTTCGACAGCGATACCTTGTCGATGCATATGGAAGCAAGCACGATCAACATGAAGGGGTTCGCGATAATGATGACTTCGCTGGGTGGAGGCGAGGGTCGCCAGGTGGTGGACATGACGGGGTTGACTGGCATGTATCAGGCGGGCGTGGACTTTTCGCTGATGGACCTGACGTCGAGCCTGCACGATCAGGGAATCGAGATCCCTTCGGGGCCTTCTGGAGGCGGTGGGGGTGGTGCGGCGACTGATCCGGAGGGCGGGGCAACTGTTTCCGCGGCACTGGAGAAGCTCGGCCTGAAGCTGGAGAAGAGCAGGGCCGCGGTGGACCGGCTGGTGGTCGATGCCGTGGAGAAAAGCCCGACGGAGAATTGAGGGAACGGAATTGAGGGAACGGACTGCTTGCTCCAGGTTGAGCGGCAGTCCGTTCGAACAGCTCGAGATGCGCTACTTTGACACGGCCTCGCGGATGGGCTCCTGCGGTGCGGCGAAGAAGACGCTGGAAATGACAGCCCCGGCAATCGCTCCCAGGATGGGCGCGAGCCAGAACATCCAGAGTTGCGAGAGCGCCCAACCGTGCACGAACAGCGCTTGGCCGGTGGAGCGGGCCGGGTTCACCGATGTGTTGGTGATCGGAATTGAGATCAGGTGAATCAGCGTCAGCACCAGGCCGATGGCGATTGGCGCGAACCCCTTGGGCGCGCGCTCATCGGTCGACCCGAGAATCACGATCAGGAAGAAGGCGGTGCAGACGACCTCGGTGATGAAGCAGGACTCCAGCGAGTAGCCGCCCGGCGAATGCGCTCCGTAACCGTTGCAGGCGAAGTTGCCCAGCACGTAGTCAGGCTTGCCCAGCAGGATCTCAAACAGCGCTCCCGACGCAAAGATTGCTCCCACCAACTGGGCCACCACGTAGGCCGGGAGTTCCTTCAGCGGGAAGCGCTTGGCCACCACCAGCCCGACCGAGATGGCGGGGTTCAGGTGACATCCCGAGATATGGCCAATGGCGAACGCCATGGTCAGCACGGTAAGGCCGAAGGCCAGCGCAACCCCGGCAAAGCCGATGCCGAGCCCGGGATATGCAGCCGCGAATATCGCGGCGCCGCAACCTCCGAAGACCAGCCAGAAGGTGCCGAACATTTCAGCGATGCAGCGTTTTAATAAGGACATATGCGGACCTGCTCCTTTCTAAAAAGATTGTCTTGATGTCCTGCCTGCTCTGCCGACTGGCGAATGCTATCACGCGACGCATAGACGTGGCATCAATCGCACAACGCCTGTGGCTTTCGCAGAAGGGAAGGGAATCGCCTGGCGGGTCTGTCACAAGAGGGATGAGGCGGAAACTAAGTTGCCGACCGCTCCGCCGCGGCCTGTACCTTGCTGTGCTTGCGGCTGTACGAAAAATAGATCACCAGGCCGGCGACCAGCCAGATCACCAGCCGCAGCCACGTCTCCCTCGGCAGGCTGCACATCATCAGCAGCGCAAACACGATGCCCAGGATCGGCGTTACCGGCATCCACGGCGCGCGGAACGGCCGCGGCAGGTCCGGTTGGCGCACCCGTAGCACCCAAACACCCGCACTTACGATAATGAACGCCAGCAGCGTGCCAATCGACGTCATGTCACCCAGCTTGGTCAGGGGAATCAGAGACGCGAACGTCGCCACAACCAGCCCCACCGTCAGCGACGAGATCCACGGCGTGCGGAACTTCGGATGTATAGCCGAGAACATCTTCGGCAGCAGGCCGTCCTTCGACATGGAGAAGAACACGCGGCTTTGCCCCAGCAGCATCACGATCATGGTGCTGGTCAGTCCGCCCAGCGCGCCGACCTTCACCATCAGGCTGCCCCACCTGAATCCCGTCCGCTCCATGCCCACGGCAAGTGAGTCCGGCACATTCAGGAATTTGTAGTTCACCAACCCGGTCAGCACCAGCCCCACCAGGATGTACAGCACGGTGCAGATCGCCAACGACCCCAGGATGCCGATTGGCATGTCTTTCTTCGGGTTCTTCGACTCCTGCGCCGCCGTGGACACCGCATCGAACCCGATATACGCAAAGAAAATTACCGCAGCGCCGCGGCAGACCCCCGACCAGCCGAACTGTCCAAAATGTCCCAGGTTCGGCGGCACAAATGGATGCCAGTTTGCCGCGCGCATCTCCGGATGATGCAGCAGCGTGTAGCCGCCCACCCCGATGAACACCAGCAGTACCGCGACCTTGATGATCACAATGACGCTGTTGAAGTTCGCCGATTCGCGGATGCCGACAATCAGCACGGTGGTCGCGAACATGATCCCCAGAAACGCCACCAGGTTGAAGACGCCATGCTTCTGCGGCAGCGTCGCCGGGTCGATGCCCAGTTCATGCAGCTTTGCCGCCACGCGCCCCAGGTACTCCCAGTGTCCCTGGAACAGCACGAACGTCGATCCGGGCACCCCCGCCAACGCCGGCGGCAGGCGGATGCCGAAGTCCTGTCCCAGGCTCAGCACGTAGCCGCTCCATCCGGAGCACACCGTCGCCGCGCCGAACGCGTACTCCAGCACCAGGTCCCAGCCGATGATCCACGCGAATATCTCGCCTAGCGTTGCGTATCCATAGGTGTATGCCGACCCCGCGACCGGAATCATCGCCGCAAACTCCGCATAGCATAGCCCGGCAAACACACAGCAGACCGCCGCGATGATAAACGTGAAGACCACGGCCGGCCCTGAGTTGCCCGAAGCCACCAGACCCGTCAGGACGAAGACACCGGTGCCGATGATTGCCCCGATGCCCAGCGTAATCAGGTTGGTCGCGCCCAGGGTGCGCCGCAGGGTGTGCTCGCCGGTCTCAGCCGCTTCGCCCCGGATGGTGTCCAGCGATTTTCGCAACAATAGATTCGCCATGCGTCCTTTGCTCTCCCGCCCTGCCGCTAGCTTTCCGTTCCCGGTTCCGTCATCGCTGTGTCCAGCCGCTTCCATACCAGGTACACCGGCACGCCGATCAGCACCAGGATCAGGCCGGGCCACGTGTACTGGGGTTTGTATCGCAAGAGTACAACACAAATCCACGCCGCCAGCGCGATATAGATTGCAGGCAGCACCGGATAGCCGATCGCACGGTACGGCCGCGCCGCATCCGGACGCGTCCGCCGCAGCACGAACAGCCCCGCAATCGTGAGGATGTAGAACACCAGCACGGCGAAGATTACGTAATCCAGCAACTGCCCATAGCTGCCGGAGAGGCACAGCAGGCAGGTCCACGCGCATTGCACCCACAGCGAATTCACCGGCACTCCGCTGCGCGCACTCAGCTTGCCGACAGACTTGAAGAACAGCCCGTCGCGGCTCATTGCATAGTGGGCGCGCGCGCCGGCCAGCAGCATTCCGTTGACGCACCCGAAGGTCGACACCAGGATCGCGCCGGCCATCAGCTTTGCGCCGATACCGCCAAACGCCGACTCCATCACCGCCGTCGCCACACGGTCCTGCGCGGCGAACTGGATTCCGCGGCCGGCCAGCGTAGTCGCGCCGGCTGAGCCGGCCATCGGCAGCACGCTCAAGTAAGCCAGGTTGCACAGCACATACAGCAGCAGCACGGAGCCCGTGCCGATCACCAGGCTCAGCGGCAGATTCCGCCGCGGGTTCTCAATCTCCCCTGCCGTGAACGTCACATTGTTCCATGCATCCGAACTGAACAGGCTGCCCACCTGCACCACCGCGACCACTGTCACCATACCCACCAGCGCTGTCGGCCCGCCCACCCCCACCTGCACCGGGTGCAGCGTATGCCAGCCCGAGCCCGCCCAGAAGTTCTCCCAGCCGGGGCCAAAATTCGCCGCCAGAGCAGCCGCGTTTCTTGCAATCAGCCCGACAAGCACTACGGCCAGCAGCGCCAGGACTTTCGCAGAGGTAAACACGTTCTGCACGCCGGCGCCCAGCTTCACGCCAAAGGTATTCAGCAGCGTCAGCAGAGCAATCACCATGATCGCCGCCAGGTTCGCCGTGTTCAGGCCGATGTCCATGTTGCCCAGCACCATCGGGCCGATGGGAAGTGCGGGCACATGCGCAATGTGCCACAGCCAGTGGTTCGCGCTGACGCTGGGGAAGAAGACGCCGAGGAATTTGCCGAACGCGACGCCGACGGCTGCGATGGTTCCGGTCTGGATGACGAGGAAGAGCGTCCACCCATACAGAAATCCCCATAGCGGCCCCAGCGCCTCGCGCAGATAAATATATTGCCCGCCGGCCTTGGGCATCATCGCGGCCAGCTCGCCATAACTGAGCGCACCGGTGATGGTCATGGCCGCCGTCACCAGCCAGGCCGCGATCAACAGCGCCGGCGATCCCACCGTCCGGCTCATGTCCGCAGAGACGATGAAGATGCCCGACCCGATCATCGAGCCCATCACAATCGCGGTCGCGGAGAACAGCCCCATCCCGCGCACAAAATGCGGCGCGCCCGCCGTCGCCTCCACAAAGCTGTCATCCTGAGCGACGCGCAGCGGAGTCGAAGGACCTGCGGTTGTACTAATCTTTTGCGGAATCACGTTCCCTCTGTTCTACCGCAGAAGCTCCAGAAAGTCCCGTGCCACCTGCTCCACGCTTTCGCCCTCGGCCAGCAGCCCGGAGATCACCGCGACCGAATCCGCTCCCGCCTCGATTGCGCTACGCGCATTTGCCCGGGTAATGCCGCCAATCGCCACCAGCGGCTTGGTCGTCAGCGTCCGCGCCCGCCGCACTCCTTCCAACCCCACCACCGGCTCCGTGTCCGCCTTGGTTGTTGTCGCGAACACCGGCCCGATGGCGATGTAGTCGGCGGAGGTTTGTTCTGCTGCGCGGACATGTTCGTCGGTGTGGGTGGAGACGCCGACGATCTTTTGAGGGCCGACGACGCGGCGGGCGTCTTCGAACGAGAGATCGTCCTGGCCCACGTGCACGCCGTCGAAGTTGGCGAGGACAGCGAGGTCCGCGCGGTCGTTCATGATGAGACAGCCGCCGCTGCCGGACAGCGCCTCGCACAGAATCGACGTTGCTCGCAGGACTTCTTGTGGCGAGCCATTCTTATCGCGGTACTGCACCAGCCTCACTCCCGCCGCCCGCAGCCCCCGCGCAAATTCCTCCAGCGAAGTCCCCCATGCTGCCAGTACTCCTGCGTCGGCAATCGCGTACAGCCGCGGCGTCATGCGTGGATCTTCCCTCCCACGCGAATCGGTTCATTCGGATCGAAATGTCCTCCCTCTGTGATCACCTCGGGAGGTTTGCCTTGCCGCTCGAAGAACCGCTCGAGGAATTTCGTGTCGAACTTGCCCGCCTGGAACTCCGCATCCTCAAAGATCCTCTGGTGCAGCGGAATCGACGTATGGATCCCCTGCACCACAAACTGCGAGAGCGCCCGCTGCATCCTGGCAACCGCCTCTTCGCGGTCCTTGCCGTGGCATATCAGCTTCGCAATCAGCGAGTCGTAGTACGACGGCACCACGCCCTCAGCATATTGCGCCGTGTCCACGCGAACGCCGTTGCCGCCTGGCACGTTGAACACCGTAATCTTGCCCGCGCTGGGCGTGAATTTTTCCGGATGCTCGGCGTTGATGCGGCACTCGATCGCGTGCCCTATCATCACCACCGGAGCGGTGACGATACTGGAAAGCTTCTCGCCCGCGGCAATCCGCAGTTGCGCCTTCACCAGGTCGATCCCGGTCACCATTTCGGTCACGCAATGCTCCACCTGGATGCGCGTGTTCATCTCGATGAAGTAAATCTTGCCGTCCTCGTCCAGCAGGAACTCGATCGTTCCGGCATTCCAGTAGCCAATGTTCTTCAGGCATTTCTGGATGGTCCCGCCCAGGTCCGCCCGCATCTTCGGCGTCACCATCAGGCTGGGCGCCTCCTCAATCAGCTTCTGGTGCCGGCGCTGGATGGAGCACTCGCGCTCGCCCAGGGTCAGCACGTTTCCGTGCTCGTCGGCCAGCACCTGGAACTCAATGTGGCGTGGCCGCTCGATGAACTTCTCCATGTAAAGGTCGCCGTTGCCGAATGCCCCCGCGGCCTCGCTGGAAGCCTGCTGGAAAAGCCCCGGCAACTCGTCGGCATTGCGGCAGATCCGCATGCCGCGCCCGCCGCCTCCGGCCACCGCCTTCAGAATTACCGGATAGCCCACGCTCTTCGCCCACTCCAGCGCATCGCCTTCGCTCTCGACCACTCCGTCCGACCCCGGCAGAATCGGCACCCCCGCCTTCTTCATGGTTTGCCGCGCGGTGGACTTCTCGCCCATCAGCCGCATCACCTCGGGTGGCGGCCCGATGAACTTTACATTCGACGCGCGGCACACTTCGGCGAAGTTCGCGTTCTCGCTCAGCAGCCCATAGCCCGGATGGATCGCGTCCACATCCGCGATCTCCGCCGCCGAGATCACCGCTGGCACGTTCAGGTAGCTCTCCGCCGAGCGCGGCGGCCCGATGCAGATCGCCTCGTCGGCAAAGCGCACGTGCAGGCTGTTGCGGTCCGCCTCGCTGTATACCGCGACGGTGCGGATGCCCATCTCCCGGCACGCAGAGATTACCCGCAGCGCAATCTCACCACGATTTGCAATCAATACCTTACGAAACATATCCACCAAGACTTTCCGTCTCTGAACGTCGTCTGGCTGGTAGGTACACCAGCAGGTAATAGATCATGGCGCCGTACCAAATCCCGATACTTAGAAGGAATCGGATCAACTTGGACCTGCCGACGAGTTCAGGATCTCGAACCTCTCTGAACTCTTGAAATCTACGCATCCCTGTCCATAGAAAAATGATGCTTAACGGGCCGAAGACTCCAAGAGACCCCCACAGTACTTGCTGCCGAATGC
The DNA here is from genome assembly GCA_003162875.1 of Granulicella sp. Classification (GTDB taxonomy): domain Bacteria; phylum Acidobacteriota; class Terriglobia; order Terriglobales; family Acidobacteriaceae; genus Edaphobacter. The sequence continues at coordinate 12,982 of PLUT01000160.1, read as the reverse complement.
TGACCGAGTCGCCGGGCGTCATGGCACCGAACCAAAATGCAGTAACCAAGCAGATGAGTACTGAAGCAAACCCAAAGAGGCAGGCCGCCGGCGCGCTGACGATCCATCTGTAGGTAACTCTGTTCCAGAGCCAATTCGATCCGAGCATTCGACTCCTTGCCAAAAGACTTGGTCTATTTCTTCGGCCGGATTGCGAACAGCGGTTGCCCATACTCCACCGGCTGGCCCGCCGTTGCAATTCGCTTCACAATTTCGCCGGCGATATCGCTCTCAATCTCGTTCATCAGCTTCATGGCTTCGACGATGCAAAGTACCTGGCCCATCTCAACTTCGTCGCCCACCTTCACAAACATGGGAGCTCCCGGCGACGGCGAATCGTAAAATGTGCCCACAATCGGCGACTTCACCTCGTGAAATTTCTCCACCGGCGCTGCTTCGGCCACGGGTGCTGCGGCCGGCGCGGCGCTCGCGCCCGGGACACTCCCGCCACCGCCCGCGCTCGCCAGCAGTCCGGCCAGTTGCCCGGGATCGATTCCCGCGGCCGCCCCGGCAAACTTGATCCGCATCTTCAGATCGGCGCGCTCCATGTCGAACTCGGCGATTCCGTTCGCCTTCAGAAAATCAACCAGCTCCCGCAACTCTTCCAACTTTTCCTGGTCCATCGTCACTCTTCCCGCGCCATCCGGCGCTCCAGCACTCTGCTTCTTCTTCACTGAAACCCTCTACTGTCCTTACAACTCGATCCACGCCTTCGTGCTCGGAGTCAGGATTTCTCCTCCCTTGGCGGTTACCAGCACCATGTCCTCGATCCGCACGCCGAACTTTCCCGGCATATAGATACCGGGTTCAATTGTAATCACCATTCCGGCTTCCAACGCCTGCGTTTGCTTCGCCGCCAGCCTGGGACCCTCGTGAATCTCCAATCCAACCCCGTGTCCGGTCGAATGGGTGAACCACTTGTCCAGTCCGGCCCGGCGCAGCACACCCCGCGCTGCCTCGTCCACTTCACCCGCGGTTACGCCCGCGCGCACCGCCGCTACCGCCGTCTCCTGGGCCTCCAGAACCGCATCATACGCATTGCGTTCGCCCGCTCGCGCCTGCCCCAAATGCACCGTCCGCGTCATGTCGGAGCAGTATCCATCGAGCACCACGCCAAAATCCAAGGTCACAAATCCCCGCCTCGGCAGCTTCGCCCGGGTCGCCCGCCCATGGGGCAGGGCGCTGCGCGGACAGCTAGCCACAATCGTGGGAAAGGACATCGCCTCCGCCCCGGCCAGCCGCGCCGCATACTCCAGCTCCGCCGCCACCGCGGCTTCCGTCATTCCCGGCTGCATGGTCTTGAGCGCGCCCTCGAACAGCCTGCACCCCAGTGCCGCCGCCGCCCGCATGCGCTTGATCTCCTCCGCGTCCTTCACCCAGCGCAGCTTCGCCACCAGAAAGCCTACGGGCTCAAACATCTTCCGCCGCACCGCGGCAGGCAGCGCCTTGCGCATGTTGGCCAGATCCGCCACAGTCGTGTTGCCCTCGTCGAAACCGCATCGCCGGATGCGGGCTTCGCCCATCCACTCGCTGGCCGCAATCGCGGCTGACTTCCGCGCGATCACCACCTTCATTCCCGCGGCCTCAGCCTTCGCCTGCGCGGTGTAGCGGCCGTCTGTAAACAGCACCGCTCGCCCGGCGGTCCCCCCCTTCCGGCCGGAGTCCAGCACCAAAGCTGCGTTCGACCCCGTAAATCCGCTCAGCCATCGGACGTCCGGCAGGTGCGTCACCAGCAGCGACTCCACTCCCGCGGCCTTTGCCGCCGCCGCTGCCCGCTTCCTGCGCAAAATCAGACTCATCCGGTCAATTCTACTCAACCCACCCCGCTTGCGGCGGGCATCCGCGCTGGTGGTCGGCTCGGCTCGCCCAACCTGCGTCCTGCGTCCATCCTTCGTGCGTACCTCCCTGCGAAACCGTTATCGAAACCGTTATCATGGACTATGACCGGAAATGTCGCCGATCGCCCTGTGGCACAGCAGCAAAAGCTTCTTACCCGGCGCGGCTTCCTGATCCGCTCCTCGCTGGTCGCCGCCGGCGGCCTGGCGCTCTATTCCGGCGAGTTCGCCCGCCACGAACTCAGCGTCGTCAACCGCAGCCTTGCCGTCGCCAATCTCCCCGGCGCCTTCCAGAACTTCCGCATCGCCCAGATCAGCGACATCCACTTCGACGAGTTCACTGAGCCCTTCTTCGTGCGCCGCGTCGTCGAACGGGTCAACTCGCTCGCGCCCGACCTGGTCCTGCTCACCGGCGACTTCGTCAGCAACAGCCCGTTGCCGCGCCGATTCGCGGAGCAAGCCATGCATCGATGCGCCGATATCCTGCGCGACCTGGCCTGCCCGCAGCGCTTCGCGGTCTTAGGCAACCACGATGCCGTCCTGGGAGCGCCAACCATTCGCCCCATCCTGGCATCGATCTCTATCCCGCTTCTGGTCAACCAACACATCCCCATCGAGCGCGGCGGGCAGCGCCTTTGGCTGGGCGGCGTCGCCGACCCGGTAAGCGGCGTGCCCGACCTCGACCTCGCCATCCCCAGGCAGCCCGACGGCCCGGTCCTGCTCATGAGCCATGGCCCTGACTACGCCGACGTCGTCGTCGCCCACCCCCGCGGCCAGTTGGTCGACCTCATGCTTGCGGGCCACTCCCACGGCGGCCAGGTTCGCCTGCCGTTGCTCGGCCCCATCGTCCTCCCCAATGGCGGCAGAAAGTATGTTATGGGCCTCTACCGCTTCAACCGCCTGCCGGGGCCCCCGGCGAGCGGTTCTGCTCGCGGGGGTGGTCTCCAGCTCTACGTCAACCGCGGCATCGGCTCCGTCGGCGTCCCCTTCCGTCTCAACTGCCCGCCGGAAATCACGCTGTTCACCCTGCAGCAAGGCTAGGTTCGAGGTGGTAGCGCTGGCCTATTGCAGTGTGGCGTCCGCTGTCCCTTCGCGACCCGTCTGGACGATGCGCACCACAAACCGCACCCGGACAGCCTTCGAATCGTGGTCGAGTTTGACGGGCACAACGATCGGCACCTCGATCCTCCCCCGGGGCGGCACATCTGCCGGAGCGTCGATCTTGGCCACCTTCGCAATCTCCTTCACCACCTTGCCCTTCTTGTCGAAGGTTGTCATGACGATCACGAAATTCGCATGGCGCGGCTCGGTATCGGTGGCGTACGTCCAGACCAGGCCCTTCGCCTCGATACGTAGCTTGAAGGAATCGTGATCGGTCGGATCCTGGGTCAGCGTCAGCGGGACCGCGTCGTAAACCATGGTGCTGGTCGCAGCGGAGTTCAGGTCGAACGCCAGTTGCCGCGATGGGTTAGTCGGGTTTACCCGCGCCGGACCCGCTGCTACGTAGTACCCCAGACGCGTGGTTGCCGTCAGACCCGGCCGGTCCAGTGTCACGCTGATCTTCCTGAACTTCTGCGGATCCATGGCACCGGTCGTCGGCCGGTAGGTCAATGTATAGAAGTTCACGCCATTGCGAGCGCTGTTGCCAATCTCCGCATCCACATCATTGCGCCCATACAGCGACTTGCCGCCCGTCGCCCGCGCCAGCCGGGAGAAGTCGTAGTTGCCGCCAAACGGATCCAGCCATGCAGCTTCATTGCCGTACTTCGCAATCGGGTCCACCACCAGGCCCGCGGGGTCGACGGCATACAGCGTCACGCGCGCATCGCGGAGCATATTCACGCAACGCTGCACGTAGCTCTCCACACGATTAGCCGAGTCCACCGGAATATTCGCCATGTTGATACTGGGAAACCCGCGCCCGATCCAGATCATGTTCTTGTGTCCCGGATGCCCCACGGTCGCCTCAGCTACGCGCTCCAGCGTGCCAAAGGCCGTCCCCAGTCTCTCCGGCGCCCACGAAATCCCCGTCGCCCGCCACGGATATTCCACAAAGTGATGATCCAGCGCGTTCAGAATCGCCTGCTTGTCCTGGGTGTAGTCGTTCAGCACGGTGAACTTGTCGATGCCGACCGCCAGCAGCATGGTCGGCGTGGTCAGCTTGTCCGGCTGCTTCTCCAGGTACTTCTTCAGGGAGTAGCGCGCAAACGCCTCGTCCTCGAATAATGTGTTGAACTCATCCAGCAGGATGATGTTTACCGGCGCGTCCGGCGCGAACTTGTCCAGGTCGGCTGTGGAATTGATGGTGACGTCCGGCTTGGCCATGTGTATGGCCGAAACATCGAAGTCGGTCAGGGTCTGGGGCTCGCCCGCATCGGTCACCTTGAAGTCATCCTTCTTCAGATCGGTGACGACGTTCCCCTTCGCATCCGTCACCACAATGTCCAGCATGACCCGCGTCACATAGACCCGCAGCGTAGGTGTCCCCGGCGTCCCCGCAGCGGCCTGCGCCGGCGGCTGAGCCGGGTTCGCGGGAGCGATCCCCGGGGTTTGCGGTGCGGCGGCGGTCGATTGCGCAGACAGTGCAGGCCCCAGGCAGACCAGCAGCGCCAACGGGAGGGTAGCAACTCTGGAAACCTTCATAACGGCACCTTGATTGTCTGAAAATTCTATCCCGAAGAGAGGCCCCTCAACATTTAAAGAGGCTACGATGCCGAACCCAACGCCGAACTACCGCGCTCGTGCTACCGGCTTTTTCTGCCGCGGCATCACGGTCACATTTGCCGTTGCCTTGGGGCTGCTCATCTTTACCATCCACGCATCCAGCAGGCTGCGCTTGAACCGCCAGCGGTTGCCCAGCTTGAACGCGGGGATGAAACCCTCCGACGCGTACCGGTACAGCGTGTCGCCGCTAATGCCCAGATAGTCCGCCGCCTGACGAATATCCAAAACCTCGCGCATCATCTGCTGGACTGCACCCGCCATAGCACGGCACTCCTAAAACCCGAAGATACCCGGCCAATTGCCAACCAGACCCGGGATATCCTTTGTATCCCCAAACCACCGCCGAGACAATAGCATTCCTCTGCCACCTTCCGGGAATCCACAGCCTCGCTACTAACCGACTGATAAACAAAGGGCTAACTCATCCATAAACAAGAATGGCGGCGGCCTCCAATTCGGAAACCGCCGCCGTCTTTCAACTAACAACTAGCAACCAGCAACTATTTTTTCGGCTGCAAGCCCTTGATCACGTCGAACAGGTCTTCACCCACGGTGCGCGGACTGGCAACTGCGTCAGCGATTGCTATGTCGCAGATCTTAGTTCCCTTGAGCACCGCCATCCGTCCGAACTTACCTTGGTGCACCATGTCGATCGCCGCCATGCCATAGCGTGTGGCCAGCATCCGGTCGTATGCCGTGGGAGTCCCGCCGCGCTGGGTGTGCCCCAGGTTCACGCTGCGCGTCTCGTAGCCGGTGCGCTTCTCGATCTCCTCCGCCAGCACCTGCCCGATCCCGCTCAGCCGTGCGTGCCCGAACGAGTCCAGCTTGTCGCCCACCGTCACCTGGCCTTCGACGTCGGGCAGCTTTGCGCCCTCCGCCACCACGACGATCGCGAACTTCTTGCCACACTCCCAGCGCGCCCGCAGCAGCCGCAGCACGTCGTCCATGTCAATCGGCTTCTCCGGCGTCAGGATCACGTCCGCGCCGCCGGCGATCCCGGCCGTCACCGCGATCCAGCCCGCATCGCGTCCCATTACCTCGACCACCTGCACCCGGCTGTGTGCCTCGGTGGTCGAGTGCAGCCGGTCGACCGCCTCGGTCGCAATCATCACCGCCGTATCGAACCCGAAGCACACGTCTGTCCCGCTCAGGTCGTTGTCGATCGTCTTCGGCACGCCCACGACGTTCACACCGCGCTTCGCCAACTCCACCGAGATCGACTGCGTATCGTCTCCGCCCATCGCGATCAACGCGTCCAGCTTTTCGTCCTGGAGCACCTTCAGGCACTGCTCGAACCCGCCCGGAATCTTCTTCACATTGGTCCGCGAAGACCGCAGGATGGTTCCGCCGCGATGTAGCATCCCGGTCATCGTCTTCATGCTGAGCGGCATCGTCCGGTCGTCCAGCACGCCGCGCCAGCCTTCCATGAACCCGATAAACTCATCGCCATAGTGCAGCACGCCCTTGTGCACCACTGCACGAATCACAGCATTCAGGCCGGGGCAATCCCCGCCTCCCGTCAACATCCCAATCCGCATCTCAAAGACCTCTCAATTTGGAGAATTCTTAATCACCCAAATCATACTTGAACCGGCAGCCCCATCCCGTGCGCAAGGTCACACAACTCACCTCGCATTACTGCCGGTCGAACCCCACTGGGTCGAGGACGCTTCCCCGGCCCAGCAGGGTTTTGACCGGTGAGGGTTACTTCCCGGCCGGAGCTAACTTTTCGGGGGCCTCGCTAGCCATGCGCTCGTGCAATGCTGCAAGCTCGTCGCTATTGGCCGCCAGCGCTTTGAACGTCGTAACGAAGTATTCGCAATGACTGATGGTGCTCGCCTGGTTTTTATCGTTCACCAGGTTCGGGTTTGCCTTGTATGCGGCCACCATCGCCTCGTGCTCCTTCGCCTGCGCCAGGTAATCCTGCGACTGCGCCTGGTAATACCGGGCGATGCGTTGATGCTCCGCCGGCGTCTTTGCTGTTGCGATCAGGGTTTTGATCTGCTGCTTGCTGATTTTCTCAGCAACAGGCTGCTGGGCCGATGCAGTCCGGGCAAGAGTGGCAAAGGTCATAACGAATGCGAGCGAAAGGACGGAAAGAATGCTGATAGTACGCTTCATGGAAATCTCCTTGGCAAGTCGAATGCTTTGAGGGCAATGCGCGCCGCCGGGTCTATGCCGCAAAGGCAATCGAACGCCAGCCGCAGTACGAATGCGCTGAAATGCAAGGAGGAACTTAGATTCGGAAGACCTGGAAGAGAACGTGTCGATCGAGAGCGGGAGCAACCACCTCCACCATTGCCGGACCCGCTCGAACGGGGGCCACGACTCCGGACAATTCGCCTGTCGGCGTCAACGACACAACACCGCTCTGGCTGAACTTTGCCGGAGCAGCAAGTTGCGGAGCGGTCACGATCGAAACCGTGCAGCACGGTGCCGAGAGGCAACTCGCTTCAGTCACTGCGACGAACGACGGCACCTGCCCGGACGCGCTCATGGAAGGCATGGCCATGTCGTCCGCCATGATCTGCATCGGCGCACCGCTTGACGGCAGGCAGCAATCCGGGGAGGAACTACCGTCTACGCATAGCTTCTGAGCGCAGGTCATGGTTGCCAAGGCAGGCTGAGCAGCAAGAAACGCCGCAAGTGCCATAGCAACGGACTGGAGAATCCTCTTCATCACTGAATGGAGTGTCCATTTTCATGACACATCCCGTCTGTGACCTGTGTCACGACGCCCTTGCCTAGTCTTCAGCGCCACCAGTCCGTTCGCAGTTCTTGCCCACGCACCACTTCGGTCGGCACGCCGGGCTCAGGCGCCCACAGCCTCAGGCCGTCGGCGTCTGCAAGCTGCAGCAGCCGCTCGATCGGCCATCGCCACCCGTGCAGCGCCAGGTTGAACAGGCCCCAGTGGATCGGCATCAGCATCCCCGCGCCGCCCATATCCTGGAACGCCTGCGCCGCTCCATCCGGCCCCATGTGGATCGCCTTCCAAAGCTGGTTGTACGCGCCGATCTCCAGCAGGGTCAGGTCGAACGGTCCATACGCCGCGCCAATCTCCGCAAAGCCTTCCCACCACCCCGAATCCGCGCCAAAGTAAACGGTGTGTCCCGCGCCTCCGGCGCCGCTCCCGCGCAGCACGAACGACGCCCACAGCGTCTCGAACCGGTTGAACGCGCTGCGGCCGGAAAAGTGCCGCGCGGGCAGGGAAGTGATCTTGCACGCCGCGCCGGCTGGCCCGGCAACCTGCACCGTCTCGGACCAGTCCAGCTCCGTGATCCGCTCCGCCTGCACGCCGAATCCGCGCAGAATCGCGCCCACCCCCAGCGAGGTCACCCAGCGCGCCTCGGGTTGCAACTCCGCCAGCCGCCGCACGGTGGTTTTGCCCAGGTGGTCGAAGTGGTCGTGCGACACCAGCACCGCGTCCAGCCGCGGCAACTCCTCCAACGCCAGCGGCGGCGCAAAGAACCGCTTCGGCCCCATCCACTGCCACGGCGAAGCCCGCCTATCCCACACCGGGTCCAGCAGCACGCGCACACCGTCCATCTCCACCAGCAGTGACGAGTGCCCCATCCACGTGATCCGCAGTCCGCTCGCCGGCGGCGTCGCATACACCGCGGCGTCCGTCCGGAACGGCCCCAGCGCCCGCCTCGGTACACACTCTTCCTTATTTGCCAGATACTCGGGAAGCACCTTGAACAACAGATTTGCCCACATCACCGTCGGGACTGGATTTTGAAACTTCCGCCCCACCTTCTTCGCCCGCTGCAACAATCCCATATATCTGATTCGATGCCTCATCCCAGCGTCCGGCTCAAGAACCGCAAAGAAACTCCACTCCGCCTACTTCGTCGCCGTCGCCTCGTCCTGGTAGAACGCCGCAATCTCTGCTGCGTACTTGTGCTCCACCACGCGCCGTTTCAGCTTCATGCTGGGTGTCAGCTCGTCGCCTTCAATCGACCACTCTTCCGCCACCACCGCCATCCGCTTGATGGTCTCGAACGGCGCCAGCGTCCCATTCACCGCGTCGACAATGCGCTGATAGCGCGCGACNNAACTTGTGTTTGTCGCCCACCAGCGCCGCGTTCCCTACCAGCGCATGCGCCTTCAGCTTGTTCTCAATCGGCTGCGGCGCAATCAGCTTGCCGCCGCTGGTCTTCAGCAGCTCCTTCTTCCGGTCGGTGATGGAGAGGAACCCATCTGCATCCATGTTCCCAATGTCCCCGGTGCGCAGCCATCCATCCTCCGTGAACGCTTCCGCCGTCTCCTGCGGCTTGTTCCAGTAGCCCTTGAAGACCGAGGGCCCGCGCACCTCCAGTTCACCGTCCGCTGCAAACCGCACCTCGACATTGTCCAGCACCGGCCCCACCGTGCCGATCCGCTGCTTTTGCGGCCGATTCAGCGCAATCAACGGCGACGTCTCGGTCAGTCCGTAGCCTTCCAGAATCCTGATGCCCACATCGGCGAACCATCCCGCCGTATCCATCCCCAGCGGCGCGCCGCCCGACACAAACAGCCACACCCGCCCGCCAAACGCCGCGCGAATCTTCGCAAACACCAGCGCGTCCGCCATCGCCCAGCGCACGCCGCCCGGCCGCTTGCCTTCCAGGGTCTGCTGCCGGTGCTGCGCACCCACCCGCAGCGCCCAGTTGAGGATTGCCTTCTTCAGCCCGTGCGACTTGCCCTCAGTGGCGTGGCGAATCTTCTCATACACCCGCGGCACCGCGACAAAAATCGTCGGTTTCACCGCCTGCATCGTCGCCCGGATGTGGTCGAATTTCGGGCAATGCGCCAGCGTCACTCCATCCAGCATCAGCGCGTAGTCCAGGTGCCGGGCGGTCACGTGCGACAGCGGCAGGAACGAGATGCAGCTATCCCGCTCGGTAAATCCGAAGGGCACCGTCGAAAGCGTAATGTTGCTTGCCAGGTTGCCGTGCGTCAGCATCACGCCCTTCGGCTCGCCGGTGGTCCCGGAGGTGTAGATGATCGTCGCCAGGTCGTCCGGCTGCGCCGCCGCCACCATCGCGTCGAACGCGGCATCGTGCCCCGCATCCTCCGCCAGCATCGCCGGGAACTGCTCCAGCAGCGCGGAAAAGGTCGTTGCCATCTCGAACTTTCCGTCATCCATCACCACAATGTGTTCCAGCCCCGGCGCGCCTCCCGCGTCACACACCGCGCTCAGTTTGTCGTACTGCTCCTGGTTTGAGGCCACCGCCACCTTTGCACCGGAGTCGCGGAGCATGTAGCCGACCTGCTCCGCTGTCAGCGTCATGTACAGCGGCACGCCCACCGCCCCCAGCGCCAGCACCGCGAAGTCCGTCACCGGCCACTCCCAGCGGTTCTCGCTCAGCAACGCCACGCGATCGCCCTTGCCCACGCCCCACCGGGCCAGCGCTGTCGCCAGCGCCCTCACTCGCCCGTAGACCTCGGCCGCCGAGATCGGCCTCCACGCGTCCCTCTGGTCCTGCCATAGCCAGGCTGTCCTGGTGCCGCGCCCCGCGATCTTCAGGAACGCGTCGTTGACCGTCGCCACTTGCTGCATTCCAAACCCCTCCAACCATCCACGCTGAAAATAGCCCAACCCGAGGATAGCCCACCCTGATGATCTCTCATTCTGACCCTGAGCGAAGCCGAAGGAAGAATCCCCGCATTTGACCCTTGCGGCTGCCCCTTTTCTTGCTTGTCATTCCGTAGCGCAGCGGAGGAATCTGCTTCTTCTTTCCCAGTTTCGATAGAACCCTGGCGGTCGTTCATCCCCTCGGGCCGTATAGTTATCCTGATTCGAACCCCGGGGGTGTATGCAGTTACAAAGATTCGCTCCGCTAGTTTTGCTGGTTAGTCTTCCCTTATTCGCAGTAGCTCAGCAGTCGGAACAGAGCTACAGTCGCCGCAACACCTTCAGCAGCTTCTTCGCATACTCAAACGACTCCAGCCACATCATCCTGGGCACAGCCATGAACCGCAAAATCGGCGCACTCGGCTTCCAGTACCAGCGCCGGCTGGTGCATCGCCGTCCGCTCGACCTCTACTACGAGGCCGAGATCAGGCCGGCCATGCTCGAATCCGACCCGGCTGAGGTGATGACGGGAATCAATCTCGCTCCAACACCCGGGACTGTCGCCCTCGGACAGGATGCGGTGCTTGAGTGCCACCCATCGAATAGCTCAATCAGCACCTTCACCATTGGGTCCACGACGTACTCGAATTACACCCAATACACCTGCAGCCGCCGCACCGTCGTCGAGCAAGGCTTTGCCCCCGCCGGCATCCGCATCAACCTTGCGCCCCGCCACCGTCTGCAACTGACCTTCAGTTCCATTGCCGGTTACATGTTCTCCACGCAGGAAGTCCCGATCCCCGACGCAGGCTCGTTCAACTACACCTTCGACTTCGGCGGCGGGCTGGAGTATTACCTCTCCCGCAACCGTTCCGTCCGCCTCGAATACCAGGTCCAGCACTTCTCCAACAAAAAGACCGCGGACGAGAACCCCGGCGTCGACAGCGGCTTTATCAAGCTCACCTTCGCCTTTGGCCGCTGAATCGCAGCCTGAGGGCGTAGACTGGTTCCATGAACCTGGTTCTTGAAGACAAGCAGTTTCCGCTTTGGATTGTGCCGCACACGTCCATTAGCGATGATGTGCTCCTGCGTATCCAAACTGCGAACGAGAAGCTTCAAATCGAACGCGAGCCCAGCGGCGAACTTTACATCAAGCCGATCGCGGCCCCCCGCGGGAAATAAACCTGAACGCCTCACCGCGCTACGCTCAGACGCGCTGGCTCCGCCGCCGACGAGGATCATTCAGGTTGTCATCCTGAACGCAGTGAAGGATCCCCGCATTTTCAGGAGTAGACTGTCCGCATGAATCTCCCTGTCGTCGAGATGCCACTGCCGATCCGCTTCCGGCCGCCTGCGCCAATGACGGACGAGGAGCTGTTTCTCTTCTCATCGCGTAACGAGGTGGTTTGGATCGAGCGCGAGGCGAATGGTGACATTCACATCAAGCCGATTCCAGGCACTCTGGTCGGCGCAGCCAGCGCCGAAGTCATCTGCGATCTCTCACAGTGGGTGGAGAGGGAAGGGCAGGGCAAGCTGCTTGCGGTGCCGGATTCTTTCTCGCCGATGGATCGATGCTGGGGCCGCGCATCGCCCTCGTAGGCCCGGAGAAGTGGGCAACCGTCGCTCGCCGCGAGAAAGACGGCTTCGCACCGTTTGCTCCGGATTTTGTGGTCGAGTTCAGCGGGCCGTGGGACGAACCGGGCGAGATGGAAGCGAAGATGCGGCAGTGGATCGCGAACGGAGTTGAAGTGGGATGGCTCATCGACCCCATCGAGAAGTCCGTCATCATCTACCGCCCCGGCGACCAGCCCGAACACCTCGCCCAGCCCACCTCCGTCCAGGGCACCGGCCCCATCGCCGGCTTCGAACTGGTGATGTCGAGGATTTGGGAGTGATCAGGCTGAAAGGGCTGCTAACGGCACATCAATCGTCGGCATCGACGAGTATTGCTGGATATGCAACATCCGTTGAGGCTCAGGCAATATCCGTAACTCATGTCGCGCCGGAAACTCGCTGTATGTCTTGGCATCTGGGAATCGATGTTTAACCCGATTCTCCAGAGCATGTAGCTTCGCTTCGTCTCTCTCGCAAAAGACATAACGGTCAAACTGAACGTCGAGAGATAACGCAATCAAGGGAGACCCCAAGAGAATCTCGTTCGTCTCTGGTAGGCGACTCTGCCCTGAGCCTGCGTAGAGATCAAGGTATGCGAGCGACTTCCATTTGCCCTTCATTCCCTGCGTAAACTGTTGCGCATACAGTTGGAACTGCCTGTACTTTTCGGCAGTCCACGACCCCACCCCTTCTTCATTCATTTCGAGGCCGTCCCGCTCTCCGAATAACGTCTCGTTCTTCACGTACATACCTCCTTCAAGGTGCTTGAAGCATACGTCGTCAGAGGGGCAAAAGAAAAGCGAAATCATTGCAATGGAACTAACCACTCAGCGGAGTTGTTGCTAAATTGCATAGTTTCCTGCATACTCATAAGAGTGCCTCCGCCTTGTGCGGGGGCCAGTCACAGGCACCACGGCCGAACGGCTCATCCAGCCAGCAGTTGAACAAAAGCAATTCCGGATGGGTTCAGCATTAACATTGCTGCCTGGTTCGAGCGGTGGGAGACGAGGAAAAATGGCAAGAAAGCTCTCAAAAAATATGGTGAAGGCGCGTGCGCTCGTGGAGCACCGCCCGTACACCCTGATCGACGCGGTCCCCCTCCTGAAGAAAGCCAAGTATGCCAAGTTCGACGAGACCGTCGACCTGAACATCCGTCTTGGCGTCGACCCCAAGCACGCCGACCAGATGGTTCGCGGCACGGTCGTCCTTCCCC
>PLUT01000121.1 GCA_003162875.1 Granulicella sp. | reverse complement strand
GCTCTTGTGGAACAAGTTCTAGAGAAGATGCAGAAATGGAAGAACTGGGGGTCGCGACGAGTGGCCCCCTTTCTTCTTTTGTGGCTGCCGCTTCGTTGCCACGCGGCTTCTGCGGGTGATAGCCTTCGAAGGCTGGCCCATTCTGGTTTATCCGTGGAGTTACCCACTACATGCAGAAGAGTTACAACGACATCCCCGTCCCGGCGAATGGCAAGCCGATTGAATATGCCAATGGCAAATACACCGTTCCCGACCATCCGATCATTCCATTCATCGAGGGCGACGGCACCGGGCGAGACATCTGGAAGGCTTCGCGGCGGGTCTTCGACGCGGCGGTGGAGAAGGCCTATGGCGGCAAGCGCAAGGTGGAGTGGTACGAAGTGCTCGCCGGCGAGAAGGCGTATCGCCAGACCCAGAATTGGCTTCCGGACGACACCGTTAAGGCGACGATGGACTTCCGCGTGTCCATCAAGGGACCGTTGACGACGCCGGTGGGAGGAGGAATCCGCAGCTTGAACGTAGCGCTGCGGCAGTTGATGGACCTCTACCAGTGCATTCGGCCGGTGAAGTACTACGCGGGCGTACCCAGCCCGGTGAAACATCCGGAGAAGCTGGACGTGGTGATCTTCCGCGAGAATACGGAGGACATTTACGCGGGCATCGAATTCCGCGAAGGCACGCCGGAGGCGAAGAAATTCATCGCGTTCGTGAACGACGAGATGCTGAAAGGGACGAAGAAGAGCGTCCGGCTGGACTCGGGTGTGGGCGTCAAGCCAATCTCGATTACGGGGTCGAAGCGGCTGGTGCGCGCGGCGATTGCGTTTGCCCTGAAGGAGGGCCGCAAGACCGTGACGATAGTGCATAAGGGAAATATCCAGAAGTTTACCGAGGGCGCCTTCCGCGAATGGGGCTACGAGGTGGCAGAGCAGGAGTTCCGCGACCAGACCGTGACCGAGCGCGAGAGCTGGATCCTGGGCAACGTCGAGTCCAACCCCAAACTGACCGCGGAGGAAAATGCGGCGCTGATTGAACCGGGGATTGAGTTTGCCGCGAAGGAGTTTGGCGCGCAAGTGGTCGCAGAGGTCAAGTCGGTGCTGGCTTCGATCGGCGAATCGCACGGGGCGGGGAAGTGGAAGTCGAAGGTTCTGGTCAACGACCGCATCGCCGACTCGATCTTCCAGCAGATTATCCTGCGTCCTTCGGACTACAGCGTGCTGGCCACGACCAACCTGAACGGCGACTACATCTCGGATGCGGCGGCAGCGCAGGTCGGCGGGCTGGGAATTGCGCCCGGCGGAAATGTCGGCGATGGCTATGCGGTTTTCGAGGCAACGCATGGAACGGCCCCAAAATACGCGGACAAGGACGTGATCAATCCCGGCTCCGTGATGCTTTCGGGCGTGATGTTGTTCGACTTCATAGGCTGGAACGAAGCCGCGCGGCTGATTGAGGCCTCGATACAGAAGACGATTGCGCAGAAGTACGTGACCTACGACTTCGAACGTGGAATGCAGGGCGCGACCAAGGTGAAGACCAGCGAATTCGCGACGCGCATGATCGAGAATATGTAAGACAGCGAGTCAGCAGGTCAGCAGAGGGAGAAGGGACGAGTCGGATGCGGAAGAAAGTAACCATCGTTGGTGCAGGAAATGTGGGCGCGACGGCAGCGCACTGGATTGCAGCGAAAGAGTTGGCGGACGTGGTGCTGATCGACGTGATCGAGGGCGTGCCGCAGGGCAAGGCGCTCGACCTGCTGGAGGCGATGCCGATCGAGAAGCGCGACGTTTCGATTCTGGGCACCAACGACTACGCGGATACGGCGAACTCGGACATCGTGGTGATCACCGCGGGCATAGCGCGCAAGCCGGGAATGAGCCGCGACGATCTGCTGAACACCAACTTCAAAATCATGTCGGACGTGGTGGACAAGGCTGTTGCCGCGTCGCCGAACTGCATCCTGATCATCGTGGCCAACCCGCTGGACGCGATGGCGCAGACGGCCTACAAGAAGGCCGGTTTTCCGCGTGAGCGAGTGATCGGCATGGCCGGCGTGTTGGACTCGGCGCGCTTCCGGACGTTCATCGCGGAGGAGCTGAACGTGTCGGTCGAGAATGTAACAGCTTTTGTTCTCGGCGGGCACGGCGACACCATGGTTCCGCTTTCGCGCTACTCGACGGTCGCCGGCATTCCGATTACCGAGCTGATCGAGGCTGGCCGGCTGAAGGAACTCGAGACCCGCACAGCCAATGGCGGAGCTGAAATTGTCAAATATCTGAAGACCGGCTCGGCGTACTACGCGCCTTCGGCTGCCGTGACCGAGATGGTCGAGGCGATCCTGAAAGACAAGAAGAAGATCCTTCCGTGCGCCGCGTATCTCGAAGGCGAGTACGGTATCAGCGGCCTCTACGTCGGCGTGCCATGCAAGCTGGGCGCAAAAGGCCTGGAGCAGATCATCGAGATCAAGCTGACGGCTGAGGAGCAGGCCGCGCTGAACAAGTCAGCCGATGCGGTCAAGGAACTTTGCACCGTCATAGGCATGCAGTAAGCCAAAGGCTTAACACCGATCAGCACCGATTGAACCGATAGGCAGAAGGCCCGCTCGATGTGAGCGGGTCTTCTGCTAGTGTTGCAAGATTAGGTCTAGCCCCTTGCTCGGTTCGCAAATGTAGATGTTCGCTTTCCTGTCGCTATCCACGAATTCTAAGAAGATATAGATCTCGCCGCTCAGGCGCCAATGAAAACCTGTTAGGCGCTTTTTGAACTCCGTCCGACAGATTTGTCCTAGCGTTCCGTGCTCCTTTGCGCTGTAGACCATTAATTTGTAGGGAGCCCTGAAAGACAACAGCTTGTCGAAGTCTTCGAGAACCGACTTACTGTCTCGATTCCATTCGCTCTCGCACGCAATCCACGCGCCTTCTTCGTTTTCCTTTCCGAGATCGCGCCTCCAAAGGACGAAATCGAGGAGAAAAGCATCTTTGCGGCTGTGCCTATCTTCCTTTGTCCCATGGGGAAGTACCTCTGAGTTGTTTGAGTAACCATCATTTTCCAATAGCGCGCCAAAGGCATCTTGGACGGCATCGGTCCAGTCCTTCCTGGCGGAATGAGGCTCTCCATATTCAACTACCTTGTCGCGCATGAAGGTCGCAATACGGCGAGCCTCTTCGATGTTGCCGATTTGGTCTAGTGCTAGCTTTGAGTTCATGCAATCCTCTCGATGGTGACGGATTCGAGGACGACGGCGGTTTTGGGGCGGTCCTGCGAGGCGGTGGGGACGGTGGCGATTTTTTCGACGATGTCGTAGCCTTCGACGACTTCGCCGAAGATGGTGTGCTTGCCGGTGAGCCAGCTGGTGTCGGCGACGGTGATGAAGAACTGGCTGCCGTTGGTGTTGGGGCCGGCGTTGGCCATGGCGAGCTTGCCGGGCTGTTTGAAGTGATGCGGCGAGCCCTTGGTTTCGTCGGCGAACTTGTAGCCGGGGCCACCCATGCCGGTGCCCTCGGGGTCGCCGCCCTGGATCATGAAGTTAGGGATGACGCGGTGGAAGACGGTGCCGTCGTAGAGCTTGGCGCCCTTCTTGGAGCGGCTGTTCCACTCCTTGGTGCCTTCGGCGAGGCCGATGAAGTTGGCGACGGTTTGGGGCGCGTGCTGCTCGAAGAGCTCGCAGACGATGGTGCCTTGGGTGGTCTTGAAGGTGGCGTAAGTTCCGGGCTTGGTTGGCATATGACTCCAGTGGTTAGTTGCTGGTTGTTAGTTGCTAGTTGAAGGCAAAAGCAAAGGCTAATGCGCGGAAGCGACGGGTGCGGGCTGCGTCGGGGTTGTGGCTGCGGGCGGTGCGACTGGCTCGGGTGGAATCGGTTGGCCGTTGCGGACGATGGTGACGCGGTTGATGAGGACCGGGGTGAGCGGCTTGTCATCCTTGTTGCGCTGGACGCGGGCGATGGACGCGACCAGCAGGACAGAGTGGGCGTCGCACTGGCCGAAGATGGTGTACTTGCCACTGAGTTCGGCAACGGCGTCCTCGGTAATGAAGAACTGCGAGCCGTTGGTGTTGGGCCCGGAGTTGGCGTAGGCGAGGCGGCCGGGGACCGTGAAGTTGAGCGCGGGGTCGATCTCGTCGGGGATGTAGAAGCCGGGGTCGCCGGTGCCGTCGCCGACGGGGTCGCCGGCCTGAATCATGAAGCCGGGAATGACGCGATGAAAGCTGAGGCCATCGTAAAAGCGCTTGCCATGCTGCTTGGTGGCGCCCTGGTCGGTGCTCCAATCCTTGGCGCCCTCGGCCAGGCCGATGAAGTTGGCGACGGCGTCGGGGGCCTGCTTGTCGAAGGTCTTGCAGGTGAGCCGGCCCATGGTGGTGTCAATGACGATGGTGGGGCCGGTGGGAACCGGCTCGGGCTGGGCGGCGGCTGCGGGTCCAGGCGCGTCTGGAAGATCTGGCGGTGTGGCCGGCGGCGCAGTCTGGGCGAAGGCGGAGGCCGCGGCAAGACCGACGGCGACGGCAAGGAACAGCACCGGGGAGAGGCTGCGCCGGTGGCGGCGTAAGAGCTGAGACTGCATATTCAGAAACGGCACAGCAGATAGGTTAGTCGAGATGCGATCCAGCGGCAATAGGTACCCCCCCTCCCCCATAATTTAGCTAAGATCAGCCTTCTAAAGCAGTTAGATCATGACCTCGTACATTTTTTCGGACGCGGGCCGCTTCCGTACGGCTCCGACCGGAGAGTGAGGTCCGACGCACAGAGATGGCCACGCGCATTACTCCACTACTTCTATGATACGCGGCGGAGCATAACTCATCTGCATGGGTGGTTCGTTGGGGAAGCGGCTTGTTTTGAGTTGATTGGCGAGTTTTCAACAGGTTCGGGGGCTTGACAACTTTCCGGGACGATGGAAAAAGCGAATCACAGAGGAAGGGAGAGGACACAGCGGGTCGGGAGGCTGGCGGGGCGAATGGGGCGTTGGCGCGGGGATGCCGGGAGACGCGGGAATTATTGGCAGTGGGTCAATTTGAATCCAGAGGCTCCAAGTTGCTCTGAGCCGAAGTCGATTCTGGATAGGTTATTCCGGGCTTCCTCGTCCATTCCCTTTGTGGCCTCAATTCCAACAGTTCCTCGGCAACATACCCGACAGTGGTCCCGTCGGAGAACGCCACGATGACCCCATCGTCGCCATCCCGTTCCACGGTGAGAATTTGAATCGTGTTGGTCATGGAAGAAGATACGCACGTCCAGTCCGGCGAATCTGTTCAGTTTTGCTCGTTTCGTCTGTGAATTGAAGATGACCCACCACAGGACTATTCCAGGGGTTGCGCAACTGGGAACGTTTTTGGGGGTTCTCAAAGGCTGAAGCTGTGGCTCCGCTGGCGAATGGTGTATGCGGCGGATTATGCTGTGTGTGGTGCGGCTTTTGGCGCGCGGAGGTCGGTTGTCAATGAGAACTGCGAACGGATTGGATGGGGCGCGTGAGGGGACGTCGCCGTGGCGATCGGTTTGGCGAGTTGCGAACGGCCGGCGAGAGGGTTCCCAGGTTGAATGGATGAAGCCTGCGTTGGTGTGCGTGCTGTGCATGCTGATGGTGGACCAGCCGCTCCTAGGCGGGAGCGGCGTGAAGCGCGGGCCGACGGCAGGCAATCCTCCGACGAAGGGCGAGAGCCGCGTAGAGCACGCGCTAGACCGGCTGACCTTCGGGCCGCGGCCGGGCGATGTGGCGGCGGTGGAGGCGATGGGGCTGGACACCTGGTTCGAGATGCAACTGAACCCGTCGAAGATTGACGATTCGGCGCTGAATGCGCGGCTGGCGCAGTTTCCGGCGATGCAACTGCCGCAGCAGGAGTTGATGGCGCGCTACCCGAGCCAGCAGGTGGTGCGGCAGATGGCGCAGCGGCAGGCGTTTGCGCCCGCGGACGCGGTGGAACACGCAATCTATGCCGATCAGATGGAGTTTTACCGGTTGCAGCAGGCGAGGCAAGCGGCGAAGACGGCCTCGGTGGCCGGCGTAGCGCCGGATGCGATGGCGGGCAGTGCGCCGGATGCGATGGCGCCGGGTGCGATGGCGGGTGGTGCGACAGCGGGTGAAAAGGCAGCGGCCCCGATTGAGAGACGAGTCCCGCAGGCTGCGCCCAGCAACGGCGGCGGGGACTTGGGCGTGCCGGACCTGGAGGGGATGGCCGCGGGAGCCGGCAGCGGAACGGGCAATAGCGCGCCAAGTGCTGGGGCGATGCTGCCCAAGGAAGATGTGAGCGATCCGGGTGCGGCTCCTGCCGCGCATGTGGAGCAGTTGTTCAAGGACCTGGAAGCGGTGAAGATCATCAACCTGCCTCCGGACGAGCGGATGCGCAAGGCGATCGGGATGGCGCCTGCGGACTTTGTGGCGTTTCGCCAGAGCCTGAGCGCGGTGGAAGTGGCGCAGTTTGGGCAGGGACTGAACCCGCAGCAGCGCGAGATCTTTGCCGCGATGCAGAACTCGACGCGGATGGTGGCAGCCGAGGAGATGCAGACGCGGCTGATCCGGGACATCTACAGCGAGCGGCAGTTGGAGGCGGTGATGACCGACTTCTGGCTGAACCACTTCAACGTGTACGTGAGGAAGAACCAGAACGAGCCGTACTTAATTCCGGCGTATGAGCGGGACACGATACGGCCGTACGCGCTGGGCAAGTTCGAGGACCTGCTGGTGGCGACGGCGAAGAGCCCGGCGATGCTGATGTACCTGGACAACTGGCAGAGCATCGGGCCGGATTCGCAGGCGGCCAAGCAGGGGCCTGCTTATCCCAGGCCGTTTACGCGGACGACGCGGTTTGGCGTGCAGCCGGTGCCCGTACAAGATGCGCAGGTGAAGGCGGCATTGAAGGACCGCGGGTTGAATGAAAACTACGGGCGCGAGCTGATGGAGCTGCACACGCTGGGCGTGAATGGCGGCTACACGCAGAAGGACGTGACCGAGGTTGCGAAGGTCTTTACCGGATGGACGATCGACCAGCCGGCTCGGGGCGGGGAGTTCCAGTTCGACGACCGGCGGCACGAGCCGGGAACGAAGACGGTGCTGGGGACGACGATCAAAGAGAACGGCATGAACGAGGGGCTGGAGGTGCTGCACATGCTGGCGACCAGCCCGGCGACGGCGAAGTTCATCTCGACCGAGCTGGCGGTGCGGTTTGTGAGCGACGATCCGCCGCCGGCGCTGGTGGACCGGATGGCGCAGTCGTTCCTGTCGAGCGATGGCGACATCAAGACGGTGCTGCGGACGATGTTCGAGTCGCCGGAGTTCTGGGCGCCTGCGACGGAGCGGGCCAAGGTGAAGACGCCGGAGGAGTTTGTGATATCCGCGGTGCGGGCGAGCGGCGCTACGGTGAACAACTCGCTGGCGCTGGTGCAGGCGCTGGATAAGCTGGGCATGCCGCTGTATGGGATGCAGACGCCGAACGGCTATTCGTGGATGAGCGAGGCGTGGGTGAGCACGGGGCAGCTGGTGAACCGGATGAACTTCGCGCTGGTGTTGAGTGGAGACAAGCTGCCGGGCGTGCGCACGGACTGGAGCAAGATGCTGGGCCGGGAAGGGTTCAACAAGCCGGTTGCGACGGAGGCGACCGAGTCTCAGCCGGCGGAGGTCGATCCGGAGGCAGCGGCGAAGGAACGGAAGCTGGAACTGGCCCTGCTGGGGCAACCGCTGAGCGAAAAGACCCGGGCGGCAGTGCTGGCGCACTCGACCGATTCGGCGGTGGCGTACCAGGCGGTCAAGGACTTTCAGGGCAGGGAGGCAGGCGCGGCCGGCGTTCTGGGACCGGGACCGGCTGCGAACGAGCAATTGGCAGGGACGGGAGCGGCGCGGGCAAATGCGCAGGACGACCGCGAGGCAGCGGTGATGGCCGGACTGCTGTTGGGGTCGCCGGAGTTTCAGCGGCGGTAAGTCAGGTTCGAGGTACCAGGTTCGAGGTTCGAGGGGAGACTTGGTACGGCCAACGGGATTACGGCAACTTCCTGGCTGGCGTGGAGTTTGAAAATGCACGCGGTGGCACGGCAACGCTATTTGGGACTGCGAACGCTGAAGTCGGGGCGACAGGAGCAGCGACATGACAAGCAGAGGTTGGAATACGGCGGACCATAGCGACTGGGGCTGCGATATCTGCGGTCGGGATGCGGCGAAGCGCGACGTGACACGGCGGGGATTCATGAAGGACGGAGCGCTGGCGCTGATTGGGACGTCGGCGATTCCAGCGTTTCTGTCGCGCAGCGTGCTGGCCGAGGTGACGACGGCGGCGGCGAACCAGAAGAAGCTGGTGGTGCTGTTTCAGCGCGGGGCGGTGGACGGGCTGAACGTGGTGGTGCCGTACATGGAGAAGAACTACTACGCAATGCGGCCAACGATTGCGATCAAGCCGAACGAAGTGATCGACCTGGACGGATACTTCGGGTTGCATCCGCAGATGGCGGCGTTCAAGCCGCTGTACGACCAGGGGCACCTGGCCATTGTTCATGCGGCCGGCTCGCCGGATCCGTCGCGGTCGCACTTCGATGCGCAGGACTACATGGAGAGCGGCACGCCGGGGGTGAAGGTGACCGAGGATGGCTGGCTGAATCGGGCGCTGGCGGTTGAGGCGCTGGAAGGCAAGCCGTCGGCGTTTCGGGCGGTGGCGCTGGGTACGCAGGTGCCGCGGACGCTGCAGGGCAAGGTGCCGGCAATTGCGCTGAACAACCTGGCGGATTTTTCGGTGGGGGGCAGGGGACCGCAGATGTCGCCGATCTCGAACGCGTTCCAGGCGATGTACGACGGGAGTACGGACTCGGTGCTGCAGGGCACGGGGCAGGAGACGTTTGAGGCGGTGAAGATGCTGAAGGCGGCGGACCCGGCGAAGTACACGCCGGCGGCTGGGGTGAATTATCCGAATACGCCATTCGGAAATAGTTTGAAGCAGATAGCGCAACTAATGAAAGCTAACCTTGGAGTTGAGGCGGCGTTTTCCGACATTGGCGGCTGGGACACGCACCAGAACCAGGGCGGAGCCAATGGGCAGCTGGCGAACCGGCTGACGGAGTTTTCCAATTCGATTACGGCGTTCTGGATGGACATGGGAACCGATGCGGAGAACGTGACGCTGGTGACGATGTCGGAGTTCGGGCGGACCGCCCGGCAGAACGGGACCGGCGGGACCGACCACGGTCACGCGAATGTGATGTTCGTACTGGGCGGCAGCGTAAGGGGCGGCAAGGTCTACGGGAAGTGGCCGGGAGTTGAGAACGAGCAGTTGAACGAAGGGCGCGACCTGGCGGTGACAACCGACTTCCGCAACGTGCTGGGCGAGGCGGCCTACAAGACGCTGGGCGCGCGCAACCTTGAGGTGGTGTTCCCAGGAGCGCAGGTGAAGCCGGGGACGTTCGTCAATATCCTCTAAGTTCGGAGGCTTCGCTGAAAGCGCGGCAGCCGTTCTGGTAGACGCGGGTTTTGCGCCACTGCGCGTCGGTGGCGAAGAGCACGCAGGCCCATCCGGTGTCGGTATTGAGACGCCAAGTGATGTCTCCCTGACGATAGAGCTGATACTTTCCCGAGCCTACGACGAGCATTCCGTTGGGCGGGTTGCGGGCGATGGTGTCGGAGGCTGGGGCGGATGCGGCCGATGCCGGCAGGGATGGATTCGCAGCGCCGGGCGATGCTGCTGCAGCGGGGTTGGGCGGGGCCGGCTGGCTTGGCGGAGCGGCCGGAGGAGGCTGGGGCGCAGGATTGCCGCCGGGCTGCTCGCGCACAAAGACGTCGCCGCTGTTCAGCGCCCGGATCCTTGCCCGGTGAACGCCCCAAGAGGCCCCCAGGACCACCACCGCCAGGAGCGCGAGGATCAGAAAGATCCGCTTCATAGACCTCCGTCGAGACCATTCTCAAGGGAAGAGGCGGCGGAGGCGAGGCAAAACTGGCTGGAAGCTGCCGATTTGCGAACCACAGTTGATTCCCCTGACGAGATCGCAAGCGAATGGTCCAGGACGCGAATCCGACGTAGGGACGGTCTGCTTTAGGGGTATCATTAAAGTGTGCCGAAGTATTCCATCGTCGTGCCGTTCCACAACGAAGAGGAAAACGTCACGACGCTGTATGACCGCGTGAAGCTGGTGATGGAGCAGGTGGGCGAGTCGTTCGAGATGGTGTTTGTGGACGATGGCTCGCGCGACCGGACCTACCGGCTGCTGGAAGAGATTGCCGCGGTGGACAGCCGCGTGCTGGTAATCAAGCTGCGGCGCAACTTCGGGCAGACCTCAGCGCTGGCGGCGGGATTCGACCATGCGCGGGGAGAGATGCTAGTGGCCATGGATGGCGACCTGCAGCACGATCCCGAGGAGATCCCGAACTTTTTGGCGCGGCTGGAAGAGGGCTACGACGTGGTGAGCGGATGGCGCGCGCACCGCGGCGACAACCTGGTGTTCCGGCGGATTCCGTCGGCCTGCGCCAACTGGATCATGGCGCGCATCTCCGGCGTGGATATCCACGACTTCGGCACTACCTTCAAGGCCTATCGCCGCGAAGTGATCCATAACATTCCACTGTATGGCGAGATGCACCGGTTCATTCCCGCGCTGGCTTCGTGGTACGGCGCCAGCATCTGCGAGATACCCATCTCCAACCCGAAGCGAATGCATGGGCAAAGCCACTACAGCCTGACGCGAACAATGCGGGTCTTCTTCGACCTGCTGACCATCCGCTTCCTGCTTCGCTACATGACCCGGCCGCTGCACTTCTTCGGCACCATCGGCGCACTGGGCATGCTGGCCGGCGGAGGGCTGGCCGCGTGGCTGCTGGCACTGAAGATCTTTACCGGCCAGAGCCTGATGTTGGCGCATGGGCCCATCTTTGTGATTGCGGGCGTGCTGATCCTGGCGGGCATCCAGATGCTGGGGATCGGGCTGCTGGGGGAGTTGCAGGTCCGCCACTTCCACACGCCGACCCACCGCGCTCCATATGCGATCGACCGCATTCTGCGGCTGCGCTCCAGCGAAGAGAGCCTGCTGCAGTAGGTTCCGCCAATGAGAGCCGGCAAAGCTGGGGCAATTTCACGAAGCCTGGGGACGGCTGCCGCCGCGCTTGTGTTCTGCGGCACGCTGAACGGCTGCCTGGTGGCGGGATACACCGCCGGCGAGGGCTGGTGGGTGTGGCCGGGGAGCTTGGTCCTCACCCTCATCCTTTTGCTCCTCTTCCTTCTCAATCGCCGCTGAACGTCTTCAACTAACAACTAGCAACTCGTACTATCCTTTAGTCATGCTGCTGAAAGAACTTCGTACCGCTGTCCTCGATGCCAACCTTGAGCTGGTGAAGGCTGGGCTCGTACTGTACACCTTTGGCAATGCCTCGGGCGTCGACCGCGAGCAAGGGCTGGTGGTGATCAAGCCGTCGGGCGTGGACTACGACGACCTGCGCCCGGAACACATGGTGGTGACCGACCTGAACGGCAAGATTGTCGACGGGAAGCTGAAGCCGTCGTCGGACCTGGATACGCACACGCTGCTGTACCGCGAGTTCCCGACGATTGGCGCAGTGGTGCATACCCACTCTGAATATGCGACCAGCTTTGCGCAGGCGGGCATGGCGATTCCGGCGCTGGGGACGACGCACGCGGATTATTTCTATGGACCGGTTCCATGTACTGCGCCGCTGACCGATGAGGCTATCGGCGGGCGGTACGTGCACGAGACCGGGATGGCGATTGTGGCGCGGTTCGCGGCGACGCCCGAGCATCCGGCGATCGATCCGCTGGCTGTGCCTGCTTGTTTAGTGGCGGGACATGCGCCGTTCGCGTGGGGCAGCGACCCGCACGACGCCGCGCACAACGCGGTGGTGCTGGAGTATTGCGCGAAGATGGCCTACAAGACGCTGACGCTGAAGGCCGAGGCGAACGTGGTGACGCAAGCGCTGCTCGACCGGCACTACTTCCGGAAACATGGGCCGGGGAAGACGTACGGGCAGGGGTGATGACGAATACATGATCTAGACCGACGGACTAAAGGGGGCCCTCAATGGGTTCTGCAAAACGACTCTTAGAAAAGGAATGGGAGCAGGGCTTCCACTCAACCGGAAAGACCGCTTGCGCCGAATGTGTAGGAAATGAGCACTTAG
>PLUT01000340.1 GCA_003162875.1 Granulicella sp. | reverse complement strand
CCCTACCGCGACTTCCACCTCAGCTACAAAAAGTCCGTCCTCGCCCCCGACGAGCTCCTCTCCTCCATCACTCTTCCTCGCAAGTTCGCCGGCTACCGCGCGTACATCCGCAAGGTCGGCCCTCGCAACGCCCAGGCCATCTCCAAGGTCGCCCTCGCCTGCGTGGCCCTCGTCGAAAACAACCTCATCACCGACATTCGAATCGGCGCCGCCAGCCTCCGCGAGATCCCCACNNCCATCGCCGCCGCCCGCGCCGCGCTCATCGCGGAAGCCCGCCCCATCGACGACATCCGCTCCACCGCCCGCTACCGCGCCTCCATCGCCGCCAACCTCCTCGAAGAATTCCTCCGCCAACTCGCGATCTGAAGGCTATCCCTAGCCGAAAAGCTCACGCGTGCGTGCAAGATCTTCCGGGGTGTCGATATCGAGGTCTCCATGCGCCAGGTCCTCGGAGCGCGCTTGCGACAAAAGCCCCTTCGCGCCCGCGTCCCCCGTCAGAGCGATCAGGTCGCTGAAATACTTCTTCGGGAAGTATGCAGGCACTCCGTTGCGCTCCCCATAGCGGGACGCCTTCACCTCTTGCCTCATCATGACTCGATTCAAGTGCTGCACCGTCACCGCAGGCTGGTCGCACGTCATCAGCAGCACACCCTCCGCGTCCTTCGCAACAAAGCCGAGCGTCCGCACCCCGAGCCGGATCGAACTCGCCATCCCTTCCGCCCACTTGTCGTTAATCACCGGCACCGCATCTCCGAGCGTACCGAACGTACCCGCAAGAACCTCGACATACGCCGCGCCCAGCACCACCACCACCGGATCGCACCCCGCCTCGCGCGCCACCCGCACCGCGCGCTCCAGCAGCGTTTCGCCCGCCAGCATCGCTAGTTGTTTCGGCTCACCCAGCCGCGTCGAAGCACCTGCAGCGAGGATGACGGCGGGAATCACTTGGTTGTACCCAGCGCACACTGCGTCTGCGTATACCGCTCCACCGACGCCCCGTCCTTCTCGATCAGTTGCGCCACTCGCTCCGCCGTCAGCCGCCCCAATCGGATTCCAGCCGAGTCGAGTTTGCCCTGGGTCCACGCCTGCACCTCGGCAATTACCGCCAGCGCAATCGCCTCGGCTCCCTCGCCTCCCAAGTCGAGTCCCACCGGGGCCCACACCCGCTCGCAACACTCCGCCACGCTGCGGCCCAGCTTCGCCGCCGCCTCGCTCACCAACAGGCTGCTGCGATGCGAGGCTCCCAGCAGCCCAATGTACCCCGGGACTGCGCTCGCGCCCAGCAGCTCAGTCAACAGCGCGCGGTCCTGTTCGTAACTATGGGTCATCAGGACAGCAGCATCGTCCGCCCGAATCTCCAGTTCAGCCGCGGATTGAATCGCCACCACTCGCTCTGCCTCCGGAAAACGCTCCACCCGCGCCAGTTGCGCGCGCCCATCTGCCACCGTCACACGCCAGCCGAGCAGCGCCGCCATGGTCGCGACCGGCTTGGCATCGTCGCCCGCGCCCAGCACAAACAACCGCTGCGGCGGCAACAACGTCTCCAGGTACACTTGCGCGGATCCTGACGCAACCACCCCAACCTGTCCGGCAACGTTCGCTGCCGCTATTTCAGCCGCACTCAACCCCTGGCTCGCGAACCTCAACTTGCCGTCTGCGCCGAACACGGCCCGCGCCAGCGGTCTGCCATCCTCGGGAAGCCACGTCGCCACGCGCGCCTCGGCCCCGCCCAGCGACGCCTCCATCGCCTCCAGCAATGCCCGGCACTCCGCCGTCTCCGCAGGTTCCAGCAGCAGGTCCACAACGCCGCCGCAGCCAAGCCCAAACGGGATCTCCGCGGTATCGTCGAACAGCGTCGAATAGCGCTCCACCACCGCGCCGTCGCGCACCATCCACGCTGCCTTGCGCACCACCTCCGCCTCCAGGCAGCCGCCGCTGATGCAACCCGCGTACTCCCTGCCGTCCACGCCGATCAGCAGGTGCGCACCCGGCCCGCGGTACGACGAACCCTCAGCGCGCACCAGCGTCACCAGCACCCTGGCCGCACCCTGCCTCCACTGCCGGACGATTCGTCTTCGGTCTACCATCGCATCCCTGCCCGCGAGAAAAGTCTATACCTTCTCGGAAAACGTATGGATGCCGCATTCCAGCTTCTTGCCGCCCCAGCGGCCGCTCCGCGCGTCCGCACCCGCTTCCGGGACCGCCGTGCAGGGTTCGCAACCGATGCTGGTGTATCCGCGCGAGTACAGTTCAAGCTTCGGAATCGCGTGGGCTTCCGCGTACGCATCCACCTGCGCCATCGTCCAGTCGGCCAGCACGCTAATTTTCTTCATCTGTTTGCCCGTCGGAAGTTTGTGGTCTTCCACCTTGCGCAGGCCGGCGCGCGTCGGCGACTGCTCGCGCCGCAGCCCGGTAAACCACCAGTCGAACGGCTCCAAGCTACGCATCAACGGCTCGACCTTGCGTATCTGGCAGCATTGCGTCGGCTGCACGATGTACAGCAGGCCGAACTTCCCCTCATGCTCCTTGAGCGTCGTCAGCGGCAGCGCATTCACCAGGTTCAGCCTCCACTCTGCGGTCATCCGGTCGCGATACGCCAGCAGCTCTTTGAAGTGGTATCCCGTCTCCAGAAAGATCACCGGCACATCCGGAAGATGCTGCCGCAGCATGTGCAGCACCACCATATCTTCCGTCTGGAAGCTGCTGGTCAGACAGATCGGAGCGCCTGTGGCCTCGCGCACCACCTGCTTCACCAGCGCCTCCGCCGTCAGTGCCTCGTACTCCGCAACCCCTTGGATTTCGCTCATTGCACCACCACCAGGGCCTTCACAATCGCCTCTTCGTCCGCTCCGTCTTCCACCCGGACCCCGCCGGCCCCGAAGCCTTCAATCTCGGCAATCGTCGCCTGCGCCAGCATCCGCGACGAAACTGCAATCACGCCAGCAAGCTGCAGCGCCCGAACCACTGCGGGCACGGCCGAATCCGGAATCAGAGCATCGTCGATCACGAGTGCCCGCTCGCCGCGCGCCGCCAGCGCATCGCGAACCCGGACTGCAAGTTCGCCTCTCCCCGGCAGCAGGATGAGCGCCGCGTCTTTTCGATCGCCCGGCGCGCCTTCCGCAACTTCCCCGGCCGGTCCGACGATCATGGCCGCGCCCACGGTCGCATTGGTCAGCGCGTCGATAAGGATCAGCGATCCCGTCCAGCGGCACTCACGGTAGCTGTCGAAGAACAGCGGCAGGTTGGTCTCGAACTCCACCTCCGCGATCTCATTCATCGCCACCGTGTCCGACGCCAAATGATCCAGATTGTTCACGTCCACCCGGTAGCGAATCGCGCGCGCCGTCGCCCGCACGGTACGCGTCGTGTGTTTCGCAATGTAGGTGCGCCCAACCACCAGGGGATCTTCGTGCATCCACACCACCATCGCGCGAAAGCGGTTGCTCACCGCGGGCAGCGCTTCGCCCGCCGATTCAGCCGCCACCAGCATCTCCCCACGGCTCAGGTCGATCTCGTCCTCCAACTCCACCGTGACGCTCTGCGGATACGAGGCAGCCGCCAGGTCGCCCTCATACGTAACGATCCGGCGCA
The DNA here is from genome assembly GCA_003162875.1 of Granulicella sp. Lineage (GTDB taxonomy): Bacteria > Acidobacteriota > Terriglobia > Terriglobales > Acidobacteriaceae > Edaphobacter. Next base: position 2,310 of record PLUT01000340.1, on the reverse strand, counting down.
CCGTCGTCTCGCGCCGTGAGGGCAGCGCCATCACGCGATCGCCCGCGCGCAGCATTCCCCGCGCCACCTGTCCCGCAAAGCCGCGGAAGTTCGCGTCCGGACGCAGCACCAGCTGTACCGGGAACCGCATCGGCCCGGTCGTCTCCGCCACAGCCAGAGGCACCGTCTCCAGGTATTCCAGCAGCGTCGGACCCTGGTACCACTTGGTTGCCGCGCTCCGCGTCACCACATTCGCGCCTTCCAGCGCACTCACTGGAATCACCTCGACGTCGGGCAGCCCAAGCTGTCCGCACAGCGCCCAGAATTCCTTCCGGATCGCTTCGAAGCTCTGCTGCGAATACTCCACCAGGTCCATCTTGTTCACCGCGGCAACCACGTGCGGAATGCCCAGCAGCGACGCAATGTAAGTGTGCCGCCGCGACTGCGGCAGCAGGCTGCCCGCCTTCGCAAAGGCATTCGCATCGATCAGGATTATCGCCACGTCCGCGGTAGACGCGCCGGTCGCCATGTTCCGCGTGTACTGCTCGTGGCCCGGCGTGTCCGCAATGATAAACTTGCGCTGCGCCGTCGAGAAGTAGCGATACGCCACGTCGATGGTGATGCCCTGCTCGCGTTCCGCCTTCAGGCCGTCAGTCAGCAGGGAAAAGTCGACGTATCCTTTGGCTGCCCGGTTCACGCGGCTCTTCTGCACCGCCGCAAGCTGGTCCTCATACACGCTCTTGGTGTCGTGCAGCAGCCGGCCGATCAGCGTCGACTTGCCGTCATCCACACTCCCCGCCGTAGTAAAACGCAGCATCTCCTGCCCCAGATGCGCCTCGAGAAACTCCTCGAACGAGCGGGTTGGGGTCGCTTCTTCAAGCACGGTCATCGCCGGGGGCTTCATCTTAGAAGTATCCCTCCCGCTTCTTCACTTCCATCGAGCCTTCTTCGTCGTGGTCGATCACCCGGTTCTCGCGCTCGCTGCGCCGGAAGGTGATCAGTTCCTCGATGATCTTCGGCAGCGTGTCCGCGTCGCTGCGCATCGCACCGGTGCATGGCGCGCAGCCCAGCGACCGCATGCGCACCTTGATCTGTTCCACCTTCTCGCCGGGAAACAGCTTCATGCCTTCATGCACCAGCGTCAGCGCGCCGCCGCGATTGGTGATCGGCCGTTCCTTGGCAAAATAGAGTGGCACAATCGGTATCTCTTCCGCATACAGATACAGCCAGATGTCGAGCTCCGTCCAGTTCGACAGCGGAAACACCCGGATGCTCTCCCCCTTGCGCAGCCGCGAGTTGTACAGACTCCACAACTCCGGCCGCTGGTTCTTCGGGTCCCACTGCCCGGCCGCATCGCGGAACGAGTAGACGCGCTCCTTGGCCCGGCTCTTCTCCTCGTCGCGCCGCGCGCCGCCAAATGCCGCATCGAAGCCGCCTTCCTCCAGCGCATCCAGCAGGCTGCGCGTCTTCAGCAGCCCGCAGCAGTTCTGCGTGCCCAGCGTGTAGGGGTTCGCGCCTTCGGCAATCGCCTTCTCGTTGCGATGCACGATCAGGTCGGCCCCAATCTCGCGCGCATACTCGTCGCGGAACCGAATCATCTCCGGAAACTTGTAGCTGGTATCGACATGCAGCAGCGGAAACGGAATCCTTCCGGGATAGAAAGCCTTCTGTGCCAGCCGCAGCATCACCGAGGAGTCTTTGCCGATCGAGTAGAGCATTACCGGCCGCGCAAACTCCGCCACCGCCTCGCGCAGGATCGAAATGCTCTCCGCCTCCAGCGTCTGCAAGTGATTCAGCCTGGCTGAATGCACCTCATGTGCCTCGCGTCCCGCGATTGTCGCCGTCGTCATAGAGGTTGGTATCTCCGTCGCGCCGGCTTAGGAAGATGCGGCCGCGACCGCTAAGAATCAAAAGCTGAAATGTAGGGGTAAGAAGAAATGAGATCGCTAGAGTCGACACAGGTCACCCGACGTCATCGGGCAACAACAGGCGCGCTCTGGACTGCGATTCATGTTCTCGATTATATCCGGCCCGGTGCAGGGTCGCAACGGCACCCGCATCGCGGTAGTGGGTCGGCATTGGGGCAGTGGGTCGGCTTGGAGCGGTTTTGTTAAGGGCACGGCTTCAGCCGTGCCGTAAGCGCTCCCTTGTTAGCGGGGCTTTAGCCCCTGAGGGCTGAACAAGTACGCTGAACCCACTGTCCGGCAGCGCCCCGCGAATCTCTGCTAAACTGCTTATGTCGGTATGCGATCCAGCGCCTCCTGCGGCTCACGGATTGCTCCCAAACGCCGGCGGCTATTCAGCATCAATTCGGGGCGTAGCGCAGTCTGG
>PLUT01000117.1 GCA_003162875.1 Granulicella sp. | reverse complement strand
CCGCCTTTTTCAGCACCGTCTACAGCAAGGAAAGCGTCTCGCGCGCGAATCGGACTTCTTCCGCCAGCACTTTCAGCACCTGGAACGCGAGATACGGCTCCTGCATCAGGTCGACAAAGTCCTCGCAGCTTACCACGCTCATTTCCGCATCTTCCTGGGCTACCGCGGTCAATGAGTAGGTCTTTGTCCCAACCACCGCAGGCAGGCCCAGCAGGGAGCCAGCGGGCGCCTCGACGGTCAGAACCGTTTCTCCGTTCGACCCGCGGGTAAGCAGCGCCGTCCCCTTCCAGACGATGTAGACGCCGGTGGGCTGGTCGCCTTCGCGGAAGAGAACGCGATCCTCGCCCAGAGCGATGGGCGTCGATCGCCTTTCCAACTCTTCCAGCAATTGTGGTTCGGCGACAAATGCAGACGAAAACTGCTTCATAAAGGCCGCTCCGGAAACCTGGGTCTGTCGTACCCTCCAAACGCACCCTTTGGCGGTACCACGAAGTTCGATTGTTCCATGGGCCAGGCCGGAAGAAAGTGACCGCCATCACGGTCGTGCGGTAACCGAGCAAGGCGACCCATCCAGCTTCTATAATCGTCAAACCGTGGTGAGAAAACCCTTCAGCTCCCTGCTCCGGCCTCTCCTCCTGGCGATCCTGCTTGGACAACCTGCCGGAGTTCTTCCGGGCCATGCGCAGACTCATGCCCAGGCTCCAGCCCAGCCGTCCGCGCAGACCGCCTCCCCGACTCCACCGGCCCCTGCGTCGGCGCAGGATGAGGACCCGTACAAGAACCCGGATTCTGCCGCGGACATCCGTCAGCCCGGCGGCCGGCTGGTCCTGGTGCTGCCATTCGACAACCGCTCCGGCCAGGCAAATCTGAACTGGATTGGCGATTCGTTTCCGTACACGCTGGACCAGCGGCTCAATTCCGTCGGGTTTCTGACCATCGGCCGCGACGACCGCCTCTATGCCTTGGAGCATCTGGGGCTGCCGGACGACTTCCGCCCCAGCCGCGCGACCACCATCCGCATCGCGCAGACGCTGGACGCCGACTACGTCATCGTGGGCAGCTTCACCGTCGTCAATAGCGGAAGCTCGGCCAGCCGCATCGAGGTGCAGGCGCAGGTGCTGGAGGTGAACCAGTTGCGCATGTCCGAGCCGCTCAAGGACTCCGCCGATCTGCCGCGGCTGTTCGACGTGGAGAACGCGATTGCGTGGAAGGTGGCGCAGCGCATGGATCCTCACTTCGCGGTGGCCGAACAGACCTTTCTGGCAGCGGCCGGCGGCGTACGGCTCAGCTCGTTCGAGGATTACATCCGCGGCACATCGGCGCCCACCTCCGACGAGCGGCTCAAGCGCCTGGAGGCCGCTGTCGCCGAAACCCCCGACTACACTGCCGCACTGCTGGCGCTGGGCAAGGAGCAGTACGCAGCACTGCAATATGACGCCGCCGCCGCGACCCTGGCCAAGGTGCCGCCCAACGACCGTGTCGCGTTGGAAGCAAGTTACTATGGCGGCCTGGCGCGCTTCAACATCGCGAAGTACGCAGAAGCCGAGGCAGCCTTCGCCTTCGTGGCCAGCCGGCTGCCGCTGCCCGAAGTGGTCAACGACCAGGGCGTAGCCGCCAGCCGCCAGGGCAAAGATGCCGTGCCGCTGTTCACCCAGGTGATCGCCGCCGACCCCAACGACCCCGACTACCACTTCAACCTCGCGGTGGCGCTGCTGGGCCGCAACGACATCGCCGGAGCCACGCGCGAGGTGCAGGAGGCGCTCAAGCTGCACTCCGATGACCCCGAAGCGACGGAGTTGCTGGCGCGCCTGCAGGCCACGCATGGCTCGACCGCCAACCTGAAAGCCATCATCGGTGCGGAGGGCTTCGACCCCACCACGCGCATCCGCCGCACCTGGTCGGAGGCATCATTCCGCCAGGTAGCGTTCCAGCTCGACCAGATGCGCGCCGTCCAGATGGCTGCGCTTCCCGCCGCGCAGCAGGCAGTCGAGTACTCGCAGCTCGGCCGGCAATACCTCACCCAGGGCCTCATCGCGGAGGCCGAACAGGAGTTTCACTCTGCGCTAACCGCCGACCCGAACAATGCCTCAGCGCACGCCGGCATCGCCCAGGTGCGGGAGCGCAGCGGCTCGGCCGGCGACGCACGCGCTGAGGCGGACACTTCGCTCAAACTCGCGCCCAACGTCGACGCCTACCTCGTCCTCGCCCGCCTCGACTTGCAAGCCAGCAAACTCCCCGACTCCGCCACCGACGTCGCCGCCGCCCTCAAAATCGAACCCGCCAACGCCGTCGCCCTCGGCATCAAGTCCGCCCTCCAATCCCGCGGCCAATCCCTCCCGTAACCTCGCGTTTTTGGTTGTTATTCTGAGCGCAGCGAAGAATCCCCGTAAATGATCATCCAGTTAGCTCCGGGGGGCTATAGCTCTACGCGGATTTAGCGCGAGCCTTCAGAGGGTGCTGAAAAAGTCGTCTCGGACCGCGAATGATGACCTCAGCGGCTGAAGCCNNAGCCCTTTTTCAGCGGCCTCTTCAGCCCGCCGAATCCTCGGTTGTTCGGCACCTGGGGCGGTGCCCCAGGCTACGATAGATCGCGCCTTCAGCGCGCCAATGCCGGTCACCGGGGCTAACTGGATAATCATCTCCCCGTAGTTGTCTCGTCTTCAATCTCCAGGCCATTCCAAACTCTCCGAACCCCGCAAGACCTAAGGGCTGAAGGCCCGACGACATATTAGCCCTAGGATAGGACGCGCTCGAAGATGGCGTCGACGTTGGCGAGCTGGCGGGTGTAGTCGAAGGCGGCGGCGAGCTGCGCGGGCGAGAGGCGCGAGGTGATGGCGGGGTCGCGGGCGATCTCGTCGCGGAAGGTGAGGCCTTCCTTCCAGGAGCGCATGGCGTGGGACTGGACGAGCGAGTAGGCGTCTTCGCGGGACATGCCGGCGGCGCTGAGGTCGAGCAGGAGTTGGCCGGAGAAGACCAGACCGCCGGTGGACTCGAGGTTCTTCAACATGCGCTCGGGGTAGACCAGCAGGTTGGCGATGAGCTGGTCGGTTTTGCTGAGCAGGTAGTCGCTAAGGATGGTGGAGTCGGGGAGGATGACGCGCTCGGCGGAGGAGTGGGAGATGTCGCGCTCATGCCAGAGGGCGATGTCCTCGAAGGCGACCTGGGCGTTGGCGCGGACGACGCGGGCCAGGCCGGAGATCTGCTCGGACTGGATGGGGTTGCGCTTATGGGGCATGGCGCTGGAGCCCTTCTGCTTTTCGGAGAAGAACTCCTCGGCCTCGCGGACCTCGGTGCGCTGGAGGTGGCGGATCTCGGTGGCGATCTTGTCTAACGTAGAAACGAGGATTGCGAGGCTAGCCACATAGGCGGCGTGGCGGTCGCGCTGGACAACCTGCGTGGCGACGTCTACCGGCTTTAGGTTCAGCTCTTTGCAGATGGCTTCTTCGTGTTCTGGTTTAAGGTGGCCGAAGGTGCCGACCGCGCCGGAGAGCTTGCCGACGCGGAGGTCTTCGGCGGCGGCGTCGAAGCGGGTGAGGTTGCGCTGCATCTCCGAGTACCAGAGCAGCAGTTTGAGGCCGAAGGTGGTGGGTTCGGCGTGGACGCCGTGGGTGCGGCCGATGATGGGCGTGTGCTTGAACTCGAGGGCGCGCTTTTTGAGGGTGGCTGAAAGGTCGAGGATTCCCTGGCGGATCAACGCGGAGGCTTCGCGGAGCTGGAGGGACTGCGCGGTGTCGACGACGTCGGTGGAGGTGAGGCCGTAGTGCAGCCAGCGGGAGGATTCGGGGTCTGCGATGTGCTCGGCTACGGTGGTGGTGAAGGCGATGACGTCGTGGCGGACCTCGGCTTCGATCTGGTCGATGCGGGCGACGGTGAAGTTGCCGCGGTCGCGGATGGCGTCGGCGGCGGCTTGCGGGACCAGGCCGAAGCGGGCGAGAGCCTGGGAGGCGGCGGTCTCAACGGCGAGCCAGCAGCGGTACTTGTTTTCGTCGGACCAGATGCGGCCCATGGCGGGGCGTGTGTAGCGAGCGATCATTTAGTTGTCAGTTCTCAGTGGTCAGTTGTTAGTTGAAAGGCAAATGCGGGGATTCTTCGCGTTGCTCAGAATGACAAACAAAGGGGGCGGGGCGTGTGAGCGAGGGATCATAGGGTAGGTTCGAGGTACAAGGTTCGAGGTTCGAGGGAAAAACTATACGCCGAAGAGCGCGGACATTTCGTCGTGGAGGAAGCCGCGGCCGGGGCGATAAGGCTGGATCCATTTGCCGTTGAGGACGAACTGGGGGATGGCGCGCTTGCCGACGTTGGCGATGACCTCTTCGGCGGCGCCGGGAGTGGTCTCGATGTCGATCTCAATGTAGGGAATGGCGTGCTCTGCGAGGAAGCGTTTGGCAGTGCGGCAATCGCGGCACCAGGTGGCCGAGTAGACGATCAATTCCATAGCTCTATTCTCGCTGATTCCGAGGGTTTTTATCGAATTATTCGACGATGGGGCGGATTCAAAACAACGGCGCTGTGACGGGGCGGCGCGCAAACTGGGGGGCGGGCGCGCGGCGATAATCGGCACGGATTCGGAAGGTTGGGGGCTGTGTAATCGCGCAGTGCGAGGTGCCGTCTATGGGGGCATGAACGCGATTCGTAGGACCAAAGTGGTGGTTGGGCTCGCCTTGCTGCTGCTTGCTGCACAGCCGGGCGCCGTAGCCAAGCCGCAGAAGCAAGCTGCGACCGTGGTAACGACCAAGGCGGATGCATTGACGGTGGGCAACAAGATGTATGACGCCGAAAAAGAACTGGCGCGTCTGACCAAGCGCTACAGCCTGACCGCGGACCAGAAGACGAAGATACAGCCGATCCTGCTGGAGCAGCAGCAGCAGGTGCATGCGCTGGGCGAGGATGACGCGTTGAGCGATACGGAGTGGGCCGGCGCGGTGCGGAAGGTGCACACGCAGACGGTGGCGAAGGTGAAGCTGGAGCTGACCGATGCGCAGGCGACCAAATACGCGAAGGACGAAACGAAGCGCGCGAAGAGCAACGGCGATACGGACGATGCGGACGACGGGCCTCCGGATGGGCCTCCGCCGGATGGCGGGCCGCCGCCGGGTGGTGGTGGGCCGGGCGGTGGTGGGCCTCCGGGCGGGTAGGCATTATGCGGCTCAGAGCAAGTGAGGTGGCCGAAATGGATAGGATGCTCTCGGCAGGACGAGCTTTACCGCAGGTCCTTCGACTCCGCTGCGCTGCGCTCAGGATGACAGCTTGGTGGTGAGTGAGGGTGGCTAGCGGCGGGCGCGGAAGAAGCTGGTGAGGAGCGCGCCGCACTCGTCGGCGAGCAGGCCGGCGACGACCTCGACGCGGTGGTTGAGCTGGGGATGGTTCATGACGCTGAGGACGGAGCCGCAGGCGCCGGCCTTGGGGTCGGGTGCGGCGTAGACGAGGCGCGCGATGCGGGCGTGGAGGATGGCGCCGGCACACATGGCGCAGGGTTCGAGGGTGACGTAGAGAGTGCAGCCTCGGTCGCCGTCATCTTTGTCGACCAGGCGATAGTTTTCGAGGGCGCGGCCGGCTTGGCGGAGGGCGACGATCTCGGCGTGGGCGGTGGGGTCGTGGTCGCGGAGGACACGGTTCTGGCCATGGGCGATGATCTCGCCCTGGTGGACGATGACAGCGCCGATGGGGACTTCGCCGGAGGCTTCGGCGGCGCGGGCTTCGGCAATGGCGGCGTGGAGGAAGGAGAGGTCGTCCATGCTACTGGCTCCGCTCGCGGACCTGGGGGTGGGCTTCGGGGCCGAAGAAGCGGGCGATCTGCTGGGCCAATGCATGAAGCGCCGGACGACGAAGAGCTAGCTCCGCGTCGTCGTCGATAAAACTCTTGCGCCATATCGACTCGAGCGGCGGCAAGAGGTTGGTCACGGTGATGTCATTGGTTGCGAAGTGAGCGATTGCAGCGTGGAGAGCTTCGGCTTCTGTGTCGTACTCATCGGAAGGAGCGCCGTGGATTTTGATCAAACCTTCTACGTCTGCGTCGCGGACGAGTTCCTTGATGGATGCAAGGTCGGGCGGCGGCGGCCAGGTCGCGTTCATGCGGGTTCCTGCTGGGTGAGGCAGTGGAGGGTGCCGAGGCCCCAGACGAGGTCGACGGCGTGGATGCCGATGACTTCGCGGGTGGGGAAGCAAGCGGCTACGATGTTGAGCGCGTGGCGATCTTGCGCATCATTGAAGGTGGGGACGAGGACGAGCGAGTTGGCGATGTAGAAGTTGGCGTAGCTGGCGGGGAGGCGCTGGCCTTCGAAGTAGACGGGCGACGGCATGGGAAGCTGGACGATCTGGAACGGCTTGCCTTCGAGGTTGCGGAAGCTGCGTAGGCGGTCGAGATTTTCGGCGAGGAGGAGATGGTTCTCGTCGGCGGTGGAGGGCTCAACGCAGGTGAGGATGGTGTTTTCGGCGACGAAGCGGGTGACGTCGTCGATGTGGCCGTGGGTGTCGTCGCCGGCGCAGCCGCGGTGCAGCCATAGGGTCTGCTCGATGCCGAGGTGGTCGTGGAAGGCCTGCTCGAGCAGGGCGCGAGTTGTGGATTCGTCGCCGAGGCCGGGGTTGCGCTGCTGGACCTCAGAGAGCAGGCACTCTTCCGTGGTGAGGAGGATGCCGGCGCCGTTGACGTCGATGGAGCCGCCTTCGAGGACGATGCGGTGAGGCTTGTCACCCCTGCGGGCAGGTTCGCCCGCCGGGGACCCCGGCTTGTCACCCCTGCGAGCAAGTGCGCTCGCCGGGGACCCCGGCTTCGAGCTTGCGGGAGCGGCTGGGGGCGGCGGGACTTCGGGCTTGATTTCGGGGATGTTGTAAAGCTTGGCGACGTGGTGCGGAATCCGGTCGTCGCGGCGCCAGTTGTCATATTTGGCCCAGGCGTTGAACTTCCAGTTGGTGACGGCGAGGTCATTCTGCGGAGTCTTGACGGAGCCGTTGGCTCTCTTGACAAAAACGGGGCCGGAGTCGCGCAGCCAGACGCGGTCGGTGGGCCAGTGGTGGAAGTGGGTGCGGGCGAGGTTGGCGCCGCCGCGGAGAAGTAGGCTGGTGGCGCTGCGTTCGGCGGCGACATGGTTGACCAGGATGTGCACGTCTTCGACGCGGGAGAGGTGGCGCACGATCTCGGCGTAGACCCAGGGGATGGGGCGGAACTTTCCGGGCCAGTCCTCGGGATTATGCGGCCATGCAATCCAGGTGGCGGCGTGGGGCGCCCACTCAGCGGGCATGCGGGTTGCGGGGACGGTCATCGGTGCGGGCGGCGCTCCTCTGCTACAGAGTACCGCCTCGCCCGGTGAAAGTATGTGAAGAGTTGGTGGAGGTTGCTTATGGCAACTGCTCCGCCGTGACCTCGATATCAAGACGGTGGGTGGTGCCGGGGAGATCGACGGAGCCAATCATCAGGGGCTTGCCGGGTGGCACGAACAGAACACTCTTCAGGGATGTCTGCTTGATGATGGGATCCTCTGGGCCGACGCCGGACTTTTCGTCGGCGACGCTCAATTGCTCGACGTCGGTCTTCAGGCTGATTCCGTCGGCTACTGTAGTTGGGGTGACCGCGAAGTTCATGCCCACGTCGAGGTAGGTGATCTGGGTTTGCGCGCCGGCGGGAGCGGCATTGGGTCCGGTGGTGGCGGTGGCGTTGTACGATCCGGTGGCGATCGGCACCTTGCTGCCTTGCTTGAGCGTCGCCTGCTGGCCTGAGGCTCCGACCAAGGCGAAGCGCTGCGAGCCAACGCGCCGGGCGCCGTCCATGTCAGTGACGGTGTAGGTAAGGCGATAGATCTTCCTGGGCCGGTCGAGATCGTTGATGATTTTCTGGGCCAGCGCCAGATTGTCAGGCGTGCTGCGAATGATGATGGTGTTTTGACTGGGAACGAGGTAACTCTTGCTGTCGGCCGGGAGCATGTTGCGCAGGGCGGTGTAGAATTCGTTGGCCTCGCTGGCCTGGGCGGCGTACTTGAGATAGAAGATCTGCGTTTCCAGATCATCGAAGTCCTGGTGCTTTTGATGACTGTCCAGCGCGACGAAGATGGTGTCCGGAGTGAGCGGCTTGTAGAAGGTGCCGGTGATTTCGCCCACGATGCGCAGGGAATCGCTGAGGGTGGCGTTAGTCACGTCGATCTGGACGCGCCTGGAGACGTAGTCCGGATCGAAGAGAACGTTGAGCCCGGCGAGCTTGCCGATGGCCAGATAGATGGTCTTGCTGTCGTCGGTGAGATGCAGGGTGATGGGAGCGCTGGAGACCGGCTTGAGCTGGACGGGCGTGACCGGCCTGGCGAGCGTGGGGAGCGCTTGGGCCAGGGCGGCCGATCCGCCTAAAAGCACACTGAGGGTTAAGGCAACGATGCCGCTTGCGCACTTCATATAGCGATGCTCCTTCTTGTTTCTTGCTACGAACTTCGGTGTACCAGATGTTCGTAGGACGAGGGCGCAGGAAGGAACGTCAACACAGTTTCAAAATTAAAGTTACGCGGAGTGCGGCGCGAGGCGCTGAATGCTGCGAGGAACGTGGAGGCAGACGAAGGATCACGACCACGATTCTTCGCGTCGCGCAGAATGACGCCTCTGAAGGTGATGGGCTCGGGGCTCGCCACAGGCCGCTCGACCGTTTAGGGCAGATACTCCATAACGACTTCGACATCGAGGTGGCGAGTAGACCGGGCCGGCGGCGAACAGGTCGTCCAACTGACTGGGCCGGGTGCGGCGGACGCGGTCGAGAGCGAGGTTCCAGGCAATGCGGACCAGCCATGGGCGGATGTCGATGACGGCGCCGAGCGAGTGCCGGCGCTGGAGGACGTGGAGGAATGCGTCCTGGACCACGTCTTCGGCTTCGGCCGGGTTGCGGAGGACGGAGAGCGCGACGCGGTAGAGCAGGCCGGAGTAGTCGCGCACCAAGGCGGTCAGATCGGGCTCAGCTATATCAGTTGGCCCAGCAGTTTCGGTTGGCTCAGCCGAGGCCCTTTCTGCCGAGAACCATTGCAAGGCTTGTTCCCCGATCGCGTTCATGTAAACCTTCTTCTCCACAGACGGGCGAGGGGCGATGCGCTCGGGTTTATTTTGCGTGTTTTTGGGAGGAGGAGGCGCGATTGACTGCAATCCGTCCAAAACCGGCCCGCTCCCGATACAATAGACCGGATGCGGCGAACGCCCAAGAAGGATTGTGCATGACCTGGTTCAAGCGGGAAGACAACCAAATTACCAACGACAGGGAGAAGACGGTGCGCACCGAAGGCCTGTGGACTCAGTGCGGCAGTTGCAAGCAGGCAATTTTCAAGATGGACCTGGAAGAGAATCTGAACGTCTGTCCGAATTGCGGCCACCACTTCCGCATCGATGCGCGGCGGCGGGTTGCGCTGCTGCTGGAGCCGGGCTACGAATTGGTGGACTTGGAACTCCGCTCGTCGGACCCGCTGGACTTTACGGACCTGAAGAAGTACAAGAATCGGCTGGCGGAGGCGCGCAGGAAGACCGGGCTGAACGACGCGATCATCAACGCGGTCGGCAAGATGGGCCCCCACGATGTGGTGATGAGCGCGATGGAGTACGGCTTCATCGGCGGCAGCATGGGCGCGGTGGTGGGGGAGACGATTGCCCGGGCGATCGACCGCTCGCTGGCCACCCGCCATCCGCTTATCATCGTGGCGGCATCGGGCGGTGCGCGCATGATGGAAGGCGTCGTCTCATTGATGCAGCTGGCCAAGATTGCCTCCGGCCTGGCGCGACTGGCGGACGAGCGCATTCCGTACATTTCGGTGGCGACCGATCCCACCTTCGGCGGCGTTACCGCGTGCTTCGCGATGCTGGGCGACCTGAATATCGCCGAGCCGGGCGCGCTGATTGGTTTCGCCGGCCCGCGCGTGATCGAGCAGACCACCCGGCAAAAGCTTCCGGAAGGATTCCAGCGTGCGGAGTTCCTGCTGGAGCACGGATTCCTGGATGCAATTGTGACGCGCAAAGACATGAAGAGCTACCTGATCCAGGCGCTCAGGTGGATGGCTCCGCACGACCGCGATGCAGCTGCGGGAAGTATCGCGAGCTGATCCCGCTTGGGAACGACCGCGGTGCACACTGTTAATGCGAAGGCGTGGAGGAGTTCGGCGAATTCGCCGGTGGGGATGCAGGCTTTGCGGCAGGCTTTGCAGCAGGCCTGGCGACCTTCTTCTTAGGTGGGGGCGGGATGCAAGCGACCGGAGCGGGCGGCGGCGCCGGCAGTGGCACGGCCTTCAGCGCGGCCTGCAAATGGATGACGCGCGCCTCCTGACCTTCGGCGTTGGCCTGGACCTGATCTCCTAAAGCGCGCCGCGCGTCGCCAATGCTTGCCAGCGCCTGATCGAGCGCCGAGATCTGGTTGCTGGGAGCGGCCAGCCGGCCCGCAGCGTCCAGGCGCAACATCACGTCGTACAGCGCGTCGATGTTGCGATAGATGGGTAGGGTCTTGGCGGTGGAATCAGGTGCGGCATCCGCGGCTGCCAGCAGCGGCGGCAGGGTGGACGCCAGGTCGCGCTGGATCGAGCGAAGATTGCCATCCGCCTCGGTGCGTATAGCGGGCGAAGCCTTCCACTTGTCAAGAGTCATCTCGCCGACCGCGGTCTCAAGAATCTCCAGCGACGGCCGCAGGATTGCGGAGGGGGGATTCGCATGTGCCGGCGCATTCGTTCCCGGCGTATTGCCTGACGAGGTTTGTGCTGCCAGCGCCAGGGCCGGCGCGCAAAAAGCCAAAACAAAAAAAGAGGCCCGCAAAGCCATTGCATCCTCCGGTCGGGCGACGCGCTCGTCCACCTTACTGCGCCAGCCGCGATGTTCCATGAGATGCATAAACTCCGCCTACCGCCAGAGATTGCGCGGCGAAAACGCAGCTACCGCTGCCGCATCAATGCTCGCAGCCTAGTCCGGCCTCAAGTCCATGCGCTGACCAGGCGGGACGCGCTGCCGAGCAGTTTGAGCCCGTCGCTGCGGCCGGCAAAGTAGCGGGTGTTGATTTCAGGTGAGCCGAGGTCTTCGAGTTCGCGGAAGGCAGCGAGCTCGGCGGCGACGTCCGCGCGAGTGAAGAAGAGCTGAAAGGCTTCGCCCGCGAGATGCACACGCGCGGCGAGCGAGTCGTGGGCAAGCTGTTCGAGCGGGGTGAGGACGGAGCGCGGCTGGCCATAGTCGAATACCACTCCGCTGCCGCTCGGCTGGGACGAGATAAAGCGAATGGTCGAACGAAAGGCGGCGAGGGTGATGTAAAGCACGACTCCCAGCCAACTGAAAAAGGCGGGAGCCGCGGAGCTGAAGCCGGCCGCATGAAGTTGCTCTGGAAGAGACTGCCGCTCGAAGTCCATGGGCGCGTAGGCGAGATTCGCGGGCGTGGGCAGACCGCCGGAGTGCAGCAGATTGCGCTTCCACTGCTGCGTGGCGGGATGATCGACCTCGAAGACGCGCAGCGCCGGGTAAGGATTGCGGTGGGCGAAGGTGTCCAGCCCCGCGCCGAGCAGGACGTACTGGTTGACGCCGCGCGTGACCGCATGGGCGAGGAGGTCCTCGGCGTAGCGGCTGCGGGCGACCAGGAAAGCGCGCAGGGCGATGGAGAACGGGCGCGGTTTGTTGGCCGGGTCGCGGCCGGGTGTGCGTTCGATCTCGACGGCGTGCGGGCCAAGGATGGCGACGGCAATGGGGTCGTCGAAAACCAGCGGCCGGGCGTCGTAGAGCTGGTGGGCGGCGCGGCGCATGGCGACACGGAGCGCGGTGCGCGAAGGGCGAGCCTGCTGCATGGAATCCGTTCAGCTCCGGCGGAAGATCCGCTTGCACCACAACATGCCGAGATAGCCGAGCGCGATCGCCAACACCAGCAAGCCGGCGGGCAGACCTACGCGCCGATAGCTCAACGCGAAGTCGATGGCGCCGTGCAGGGCGCTGTTGTAAACGAGGATGAAGACGATGGCGCAGAAGGTGGCCGCGAAGAATGCCATAAAGCCCGAGGCTACCGCCATGAGCAGACTCGCGAACCAGCCCAGGTTGCCGAGAGGCACGCCGAAGAGGTAGCCCGCGGCGAAGGTCTTCGGAATCGGGTTTGCGTGCGCGCTGGTGGGGGAAGAGTGCGTCATACAGGTAGAATATCTGCTTATGGCGGAAGATGTGAGGACTATGGCAGAGAGCACTCAGGGCGGGTTGGTGGTGGCTACGCAGGTGGCGCGGGAAGCGGCTTTGGTCCGGTCGCCTAACGGCATCTGCTTTGCGGCGTATGGCGAGACCGGCCTGGATGAGGTGGAGCTGGCGCGCATGGTGCAGGCGGTTCCATCCGCGGTTGCCGCCGCGCTTAGCCGCAAGACCTACTACTTTGTGCCGCTGGCGATGGCCGAAGGCCGCGGCGGCGAGCCCGCCGAGCAGCGCAGCGGAATTGAAGCGACGATGGTCTCGCCGGTTTACACCAGCGAGCTTGCCGAACTCGCCATCTGCCACCGCAACGTGGAGCTGGAACCCGGCGCGGGAGGCAGCCAGGACAAAGGCGAGGGCGTGTTCATCTCCACGCGGCTGTTGAGCGACCGCTTTTCGCTGGCGTTCGAGTTCTTCATCAATGTGGGCCACGCGTTTGTCGACGAAGCGGGCGTTGCGGAGAGCTTTGCCGAGCTGGCGTGGAACCAGGCGGTGGCCGACGTGCGCGGAGAGACCAGCCAGGACGCGTGGGAGAACCGGGCAGCATCGCTGGGAGGCGAGAAGGCGCTCGGGGGAGGCGAGAATGCAGGCCGCGATGGGAAGCCGCGGATCGATGAGAAGGCCAAGACGGAATACCTGGAAGCTGCGTTCTCGGATGCGGTTGCGATCTACCTGCTGTCGCTCGCGGTTGATTTTGACTACTCCGAGCTGCGCGAGCGCGAGTATCCGCTGCTTGCTCCGCAGGCGCTGGCGGAACGGCTGAGACTGGTGGCGGGGTTGTTTCCGCCAAATGCCGATTATGAGTTTGCGATTCGCTACCGGCGGCGCGCGTAGCTTCCAGTTTTTTCCCAGATTTGATCTTTGTTTTGTTGCAATAACAGTTAGTTAGCTATAGGGGAGTCCCTTTCTGGTTAACATGAGTTAACGAGCTGAATTCGTAAGACAAAATATACGGAGAGATGATTATCAAG
>PLUT01000290.1 GCA_003162875.1 Granulicella sp. | reverse complement strand
AGCCGCTCCCGTTTGCTTTTAACGCTGGATCGCGGGGCAAGTACGGGAGGTGGCATGGAGCAGGGGACGGCAGTTCATCGGCGCAGCCGGAGCGCGGCGCCGGCAAGAGACTTCAGGATGCGGCACCCAGGCAGCGGGGCCGTGGGCGAGTTGGCCCTGCACGCCATGGCGGTCGAGTTCCCGCAGGTGCACGGCCATCCCAATCGCCTGCCCTTCGAAGGCGTGCTGACGCTGGTGGACGTAGCCAGCGACAAGGCGCCCAGCGGGGCGCGCGGCCATCGCGTGCTGCTGACCCGCGCCGCGGCCCAGGCCGCCCTGCCCAGCCTGTTGGGCATGGCCGTCGACTACAAGTCACCCCGGCCCGCGGGGCGGCCCGGGGACCCCGGTTCGGCCGGCTGGGACGGACACGACACGCGCCAGAAGGTCGGCATCATTACCGACGCCGAGCTGGACGGACGCAAGCTGATGGTGGCCGGGTTCCTCTTCGGCAAGGACTTTCCCGAGATTGCGCCGCGGCTGGGCCCAAACCTGGGCCAGGAAGGCCTGATGGGCATGAGCTACGAGCTCGCCGATGCCCATGTGGAGGACATGAGCGCGCAGGTCTGGACGCTAACCCGCGCCACCTTTACCGGCGCGGCCATCCTGCTGCGCGACAAGGCAGCCTACGTGGCAACCAGCTTCCGCCTGGGGGGCCGAGCAGCGCCAGACCGGCTAGCCGCGCGCCACTCGGAGCTATGGGGCTAGCGCAAACGCCAGTCACGGAGAGTATGGGAGTCCTCGCTTATTGTCGCTTCAACCAGATTCCATCACCTGAGTCGGGATCGCCCAGCACCCAGTACAGCGTGTACGGCTTCGAGCGGCTGGCGACTTCCAGAAAGGAGTACCCGCCGGATTCGCAGGTGCCGGGCGTTCCGTCGGAAGTGGGGTAAAGGATGATCTGATCCCCACCGGGGGCTCTCCAGGTGCCCGGGCCGGAAAGAATGCACGTGGTCGTCATGGGGCCGAGGTCCACCGGCAGAGCGCTCGCCGTCATCGTACCGTCGCTCCTCAATTCGAGCGCAGCGTCGGGACCAGTCTTCGGGCGGTCTGAATGCCGCTCTGACTCGACATATCTGCCGACGAGCTCGTCCTGCGAAGGAGTGTGAATCGGGCGATTCCAGATCGCTGGAGGCCCGAGGATCGCGCCGGCGAGGTTGTTTCCGGCGAAGAACAGACCAAGCAGTATGGGACAGCCGACGACCAGGATCGGCAATAGCAGGAGCAACCACCATTTCGAAACCTGCCTGCCGAACACTCGCATGTTCGCAGTCTAGTTTCGCTGTGCCGCAGCGGCAACAACATTTAAACAAGGAGACTACGTGACTTTTACAGGAGTTTTAGAATCCATCGGCAAGGGATTTGAAAAGGGATTGAAGTGGGCGGTCGCGTATGCGATCCCCGTCGAGAAGCTGGTGGGCACGCTGTTTCCCGCCGTGGCTCCGCTGACCACCGGCATTGCGGACGCGACCTCGCTGGTGCAGAACGCGGTGCTGCTGGTGGAGCAGAAGTACGCCGCGGCCGGCGTGCAGAACGGCACCGGCCCGCAGAAGCTGGCCGAGGTGATGCTGCTGGCCGAGCCGGCGGTGACCCAGTTGCTCAGCCAGGCCGGCATCGCCGCAAGCACCCCGTACATTCAGAGCCTGGTCACGGCGGTGGTTGCGATCCTGAACGTGCAAGGGATGCCGGCGACGGCCGCAGCGGCCTGAGGTTCACAGGCGAACGCGGCAATTGTGACCTGAGTCATTCCTTCGCATGATTTCCAAGGGCCGAAGGCCCGACATACGCACATGACGGACAACGAACAACGCACAACGGAGAACGAACAATGGACATGGAAATGAACGACGACCTCGGCGCTACAATCGACCGCCTCGCCGCAGCCGCAAGCCTGCTGGAACAGACCGTGGAGCGTCTCGGCGAAAAAATCGCCGCCGCCGAACTGAAGCTTGCTGCAACCAACGAAAAGCTCACCGAACTCGAAGCGCACGCTGCAACCGCTGCAACTGCCGCACCTCGCGCAGATGCGGGTGCACGCAAGACGCTGCCCTCGGCGATGGCTACGCTGCTGGCCAAGCAGGGCGTAGCCGTCGACTCTCTCGGACCAGCATCCATCGAAGCCGGCTCGCTCGACGCCGCGCTCTCCTCGCTCAGCCTGGAGCAGCGCATCGCCGTCAAAGCCCAACTCATGCGCGCCGGCCTGCTCAGCTAACGCTTCACGTTGACAGTTGCTCGTTCTCCGTTGCCGCACCATTCACGCCACGTGGAACGTAGCACGTACAACGTTCCACGCACCATCACACGCGGCCGTCGCCGCGTTTCGCATTTAAGGAGCAACGAATGAACGCAAAGTTTACGCAGATCCACGCGGCGGCCGACTACATCGGGCCCGGAGCAATTGAAGTTCCGTTGTACCAGACCGAGATCCTCGACATCGTCCGTCGCCGCGGCATCTTCGGCCAGCGCATCAAGCAGGTCCCGGCCACCGGCCATCCGTCGCGCTACTTTGAGGAGCGGGCCATCCCTTCGCCATCGGCGTCGTCCGGATTTGTAGACCCGCGCAATATCGTCGCGCCTTTGGTCTCGCCCACGCGGGTGGAGATGAGCGTGCCGCTGAAGGCCCTGGTCGCGCAGATCAACTACAACCTGTTCGACATGGAACTGGGCCAGCAGCAGTCGCAGTTTGCCTACCTGCAGGCCAAGGACCTGGCGGACACGGTGGACGGCGTCCTGCGCACCCACGATGTGGCCCTGTGGAACGGCACTGACACCAGCCTGAGCGCGCCCACCACCGCCGAGTACTTTGGCGCGACCGCGCAGATCGCCGGCGGCGGCAACACCACCACCATCGGCACCACGCAGTCCATCGTCGACGGCCTCAAGTCCACCATCGCGCAGATGGTCTCCAACAGCTCCTTCGGCGTTCGCCCAACCGCGATCTACGCCAACCCGGTGCTGCTGGACCTGATCGATCGCGAGATGAAGTCGGAGTTCAACGTGGTGCTCGGCTCCAAGGAGATCACCAGCGGCTTTACCGTCAAGATGCTCTCCACCCAGGCCGGCGACATTCCGCTGATTCCGGAGTGGACGCTGCCCTACACCGGCACGCCCGGCAGCGGATCGGCGGTGCTGCCCGCGTACATCGTTACCGAGGACCTGATCGAGTACCACTGGCTGGGCGAACCGAATCCGCGCATCTTCCAGTTGGGTGTGCCCGGATCGCTGGCTTCGCAGTATGTGGTAGTCAAGTTCGGCGCCGTGGTGGTCAAGGGCGCGAACTACGCACACTACCAGGTGCTGGTCGACCGGTAACAGAACTGGTTACAAATAGTGACCACGACGGGCACCACGATGGGTGCCCCATGTTCGACGCAGTTTCATCGCGTCGACCACGGGGTCACTCCCTTCGCGCCCCTGCGGTCACTTTTCACACTTCAACCTTGCAGCCGGAGGCTGGGATGTCCTCCGGCTGCAACCGCGCGATACGGGTTTTGACGCGCCACGCATGGGGGGCCGGCCTTTCGCTGGGCACTCGCGGGGCGGCTGATGGTCAGGGGGCTGACTGTCTGCGGGGCGCGTCCCCGGTCGCGCATTTTCTTCGGTGGGGCCGGCTGACGGCCGGCCTCACCCTTTTTTTCCAGACGATTTTTTGGAGGAACAGCTCGATGGGCTACTTGGATCCCTCGGAGTACGTGGTCTATGGATTGACCGCGGAGACGACCGACGACTTGATTGCGATGGCGTCCGCGCTGATGGAGGCGCATTGCCGTCGGCCCAGCCTGCTGGTCACGCAGTATGTCGAGCGCATGCGCTTGACCGCGGGCTCGCAGGCGGTGCGGCTGAGCTATCTGCCGCTGAACCCGCTGGGCGCGGCGGCCTCGCCGCTGGTGGGCGTGCGTGTGCGCTATGGCCGGCCGCGGCGCGGCGAAATGCCGGACCCGATGCTGGCGCAGGTGGCGTGGGCGTTCAGCATCCCCGGCAGCTGGAGCGCGCTGGACCTGACCGCCGTAGACGTAAATCTTGTAACCGGCGATGTTACGTTCCCAATGAACCTGCTGGGACTCAACTACAACGAAGTCGAGGTGACCTACACCGCGGGCCTGGCGGCAGCCACTCCGGCGGTAAAGGTGGCCTGCGCGCAGATTGTGAACAATGCCCAGGCCATTCCGGCGATGAACGTGAAGGCCAGCAAGATGGACACGCTGCAGATGCAGTACTTCGCGGGATCGCTGATCGACGCCAATGTTCAGCTGCTGCTGGCGCCCTATGTGGCGCAAAGGATCGGGTGACGCGATGAGCCAGACAAACAACCAGGTTTGCGCTGCGCGCGCGGCCGACGTGCTGCTGCGTGCCCTGGGCGGCTGTAGCGTGCGGCTCAGGATGCTGGCGCCGGCCGTCCCCGCCGACCCCACGGAACAGTTGGGACTGGCGACGCCGGAGTTTCAGGACCTGGCGCTGGCCCCGGTGGTGTGCCGCAAGGCGCGCGCCGCCGTCAACGGAAACCAGCTCAGCACCGACCAGGCGGCCAGGTGGGACCTGCTGGTATCCGCCACGGCGGTGGAGAAGCTGGTGGGATCGCTGGCCTACGCGTCTGCGAGCGTGCTGTTTGCCAATGCATGCGGCGTGCTGACCGGCGAAGGCGCGGAGTTGCTGGAAATTCTGTCGGCCACGCAGGAACCGCTGCTTGGCCGGCCCTACGTATATCGGCTGCTGGTGCGCGCGCCGCTGGCGCAGGCGGTTTAGAACATACAACGTCGCCGTCAACGGTCAAAAGAGGTTACATAATGCAGAACGCGAAAGACACGTTTTACACCATGCTGCAGGGCCGGCTGGCCGCGCTGAACCCGGCGCGCACCATCGTGCTGCGCGGACTGGAGCGGCCGGGAACCCTGGTCGAGGAGAACGAACTCCCCACCGCGCAAGTCCCCGTCGATGCATTTCGCCTGCAATGGACGGCTCTGCAGGTCACCAGCGCATCGCCGCTGCCCTGGGTGGCGATGGAATGCTCGATCGAGTACGCGACCGACGGCAGCCCAGGCAATGGCGGCATGGATCGCGGGCGCTTGCTGGCGGCGATGGATGCGGAGCTGGCCGCCGCGCTGGGGGCTGAGCCGCACGCGGTGGCAAAAATGAACTACGCCAACGCCGGCTCAGGCGGTTCTGTAACGCCGATGGGCACGAATATCTTCTGGGCCGATCCGGTCTTCGCCGCGGCCGCAGCGGCGGGCGAACGGCTGCAGCGGACGGCGACCGTCCGGGTCTTCGCGTACCAGGAAGCAGGTGAGCTGTGAGCACAACGACGACAGCAGTGGGAGTGGCGGCGGCCGTGGCTCCGGTAACGCGACGGGTGCGCGCGTACTTTGCCCCGGTAAATCGCGCCGCCGGAGCGCCAACGGTCTTCGATCCGGCGCAATTGGGACATTTTCCGTTACAAACTCCGCCTGCGCCCTGGATCGATCTCGGCTGGATCTCCACATTTGTGCGCAAATGCGGCACAAAAGTGGATGCGCTGCTTGCAGGCGCTCCGGCAATGACCGTGGGCCAGGTGCGCAGCCAGGTGGAGGCGACAGTTTCGCTGGAGTTCGAGGCATGGGGCAGGCTGCAGGCGACCCTGGCTTCCGGCTCGCAACAGACCAACCTGCTGCTGACGGTTGCGGGCGCCGCGCCCAACGGCAGCGGCGGCCTGGCCGCGGCGCCGGTCCCGCTGCTTACCGGCGCGGGGCCGGCATCCACCGCGACCAGCCTGAACGTGGGCACGGCCGCAGCGGCCGGCTTCAGCGTGGGCAGCCTGGTTGCGGTGGACGTGGACTATACCGGCCAGCTTGGCTACATCGGCACGGGCGTGGCTGCGGCGTACGTGCAATCCGCCGGCGCCGTCGGCTCCGACGTGAATTACGTCCGCCGCGTGACCTTGAACGTGGGCGTGGTGGCGGCCATCGCGAATGGCGTGTTGCAGCTTGCGAATCCGCTGCCGGCGGGCGTGCCGGCCGCGGGCATGCAGGTCAGCCAGCTCGCCGGGTTCTGCGATCGCGAAGGGGCGAGCTTCTTTCAGGAGTGGTCGGCGCTGTTTGTGATGCAGGGCGCGCAGGGCGATCGCATTCTGCTCCACTATCCGCGCCTGCAGGCGATGCAGGGCTCGGCGGAGGCGCTGGATACGCTTGCCGCCCCGCTGGAGCGGATCCGGCTGGCAGCAGCGTTTCGCGCGCTGCCGGTGAAGGACTTGAACGACGGCGAGACAGTTTTGTGCTTCCGGAGTTATCTGCCGGCGGCTTTGCGCGTGCTTTAAGAGCGCATACATCCCACCCGTCGCGAACCAGTTGCGATGGATGGGGAACCGGGGGTTTCGTAGCCGGAGACATAGGGAGATTGCGATGATTTCGAGGTCTAAGGGTTGGATCTTGATTGGGGTGCTGCTGGCGGCGGCGTTGACGGCGACGGGCGTGGCCCAGGTCGCCACCACCCAGGTGGCGGACACAATTTATCACGCGGACGGGACCGCGGCCACGGGGACCGCAATCGTCAGTTGGCCGGCATTTACCACCGGCGCCGGCGATGCGATCCCCAGCGGCAGCGTCTCCGCGACCATTGCGGCGGGCGGTGCGCTGAGCGTGCAGCTGGTCCCCAACGCGGGCGCCACGCCGATGGGGAGCTACTACACGGTGGTCTATCACCTGGACGACGGCACGGTGAGCCGGCAGTACTGGGTGGTCCCGGCCAGCGCGGCTGCGGTAAAGGTCAGCGCCGTCGAAAGCACCGTGCTGCCTGCTTCCGTGGCCATGCAGACGGTGAGCAAGAGCTATGTCGATACCGCGATCGCCGCGGCGGTAGCGGGGCATCCGCTGGACTCCACGCCGTATGTATTGAAGGCGGGGGACACCATGACCGGACCGCTGTTGCTGCCGGCCGACCCGGTATCGGCGGCGCAGGCCGCGGACAAGCACTACGTGGATGCGAGCGTCGCGGCCGTATCCGGCGGATTGGGGCAGAGCAGCGCAACGCCGCCGCAGACGCAGTATGCCGTGCCCGCTTATCTGCTGTCGCCTTCGGGCGGAATGGCGTTGCCCGGGGCGTCGCATCTTTCCGTGGACCCCACGGGCTACAACCTCAGCGGCTTCCACGCGAATTTCACCAACCTGGGCGTCAGCGCATCCCAGGCGGACTGCACGCAGGTTGGCGGATTGTTCGGCGGCAACTCCTGCCTTGGGTTGAGCGTTTACTATCCGGGCGACGCTGGGCATATCGAGTGGGGGCAGGTCATCAACTTCAACTCCTATGGACCGGGGCAGAATCTTGGCCAGGATGGTACCCCCAACTCCCGCATCACGACGCCGTTCAGCATATCCAGCAACGTGAGGAATCGGGGCGGAAATGCAGCCAACCTGCTCAGCATGACCAGCTCGCGGGTGGGCGATTGGGGGCCGTGGTACGCCTACGACTACTCCGATGGAGGCACCCAGGCCCCCAGCGACGAAGGCATGACGGTTGCGGGAACCTACGAGGGCGGCGAATCCTACGGGTACTTCCACGGCACGGTGCTTACCGGGGGATCGGGGGCCACTACGCCGACCTTCAACTTCACCGGCGGCTGCGGCAGCATGAATGCCTGCACTCCGACCGATGGCGGAATCCTGCTGGACACGCAGACGGCGGTGGCCAGCGGCTACTTTACCGGGCCGAGCTATGCTGTCTCCACCGGCGCGGTGCCGCTGAAAGCGCTGCCGGTGAGCGCGACGCTGCCTATTACGACAGCCTGGGGCCATGCCGAAGGACTTTCCATTCCAGCGACGGCAGACCGCAACATGACCGCGCCTGCGACGATTGCATTGACGATGGTGACTGGCAGCTTCTCGCCGGGAGACCACGTCTGCGTCGAGGGCACGGCGGCGGCGGGGGGATTCGATGAGCACTCCACCGTAACCAGCGTCAGCGGCGGCAGCATTACGCTTCCCCTGGCGTATTCCTACACCAACGTCGCCATCTTCAAGGGCGGGCCGTGCGGCACCTACATCAGCTTCAGCGCCAACCTTGCGCTCAGCGGCTACCGCACCAGCTACCACGCCATCGCCTCGTTCACCGGCAGCGACCTTATCTATGCCGTGCCCAGTTCCTTTGGGTTGAATGGGTCCATCGGCGCGGGGTTGCCGCAAGCCGGCGCGGAGCCGGAGACGACGGGAGGAACCAGCGACCCGAATGCCGCCTTCCAGACCTTCTGCGGCGCTGAGATTGACGAGGCTTTGTCTCCGAACAGCTCCAATGTGCAGCTCGACCCCAATAGTTGCGCGTGGACAGTTGGAGACACAGTCGAGTCTCCCCACTTTCCTTCGCAAAAGGTTTACGGCCTGTTCATGATGGTCAACCAGAACATGCCCAACCTTTCGAATGAAGGCACCGGCGGAATCAACCTTGCAATGAGCGGAATGGGCGTTGCCGGCTACACCCAGGGCTATCAGGTCAACAATCTGAACTCGAATGCGTGGTACACCAGCGACGGTGGAAAGCTCGCCCCGCCCGGATGCGCGTTTTGTGCGACAGGCACATGGTATGACGACCTGTTGACAACTGCGCCCGCCGACAGCATTCTCAGGGTCAACGCGCATCTTCCCGGTCAGACCAGCTACAACCTCTTCGAGGATGGGACGGGATCGGGCTTTGGCGGAGCCATCGGTGTCAGCGCCGCAGGCTTCAACTTCAGCACTAGTGTGAACACGGCTGGAGGATTCAATGGTGGGGGGTTGAATGCTACTGGCCCAATCAACACCATAACCTCCGGATCCACGGCCGAGGTATCCATCATCAACGGATCGCTGACCCACGCGACGCCATCCTTCACTCAGGCCGGATATCTGGGCACCAGGGCCGATTTTGGAACCGTCGCGTATGCTACGACTGGCCCGGTCACACCGCTGCTGAGCATCATGACTGACGCGACCTATCTTGGCACCGATGAATCGGGCCTGGTTGCCTACAACGGAAGCACAGCCGTTCCCTTTCTTTCTGTGCGGAGCGGTTCTTTTGGGGACACCAATCTAACCATCGAAAACGGGACAACGCATTGCGCCACGCTGATCTGTCTGGGGCCGGATGCAACGGTGGATTCGAGCGGGAACGTTGCTGCGAGCGGGACCATCGCTGGCGCAAATTTCATCGACTCCGCGCTGACCCCTGGCACATCGCCGATCTGCCCAAATGGGATCGGCGGAGCGTTCACCACGACTGGGTGCAGCGGGGGTGGCGGCGGGGGTGGCGGCGGCGTAGCTGGTTCGGGCGCCACCGGCTACATCCCGAAGTTCACAGGATCGACCGCAGTCGGCAACTCGTCGCTGGACGATGGCGTGACCACAGCGGGGGTGCTTACAACGCCAGAGCAGATCACAACCAACGGTGGCTATGTAAACATTGCAACCACGATTAGCGGCGGGAATGCCGGATTCTTTGTTATCCCAAGCGGAGCCGATGAGTGGGCAGTCGTCGCAACAGGGTCTGCGTCGCCGCCGAATACAGTCAGCGTGTTCAACGTCACCGCCAACAAGACGCCGTTGGCCATCTTTTCCCACGCCGGAGTGTCTTCGGTGGGAACCTACTCAGCGGGAGTTTTTGGCTGGAATGCCGATGCGAGCTATGCCAGTGGAACGCTCGACACCGGCCTGTCGCGCGATTCGGCTGGCGTGGTGGATGTGGGCAACGGGACGGCGGGAAGCACCAGCGGAGCGATCGACGCGACCCTGTACAAAGGTCCGGCGACGGCGCCTTCAGGCTCGTGTTCCGCGATTGGCTGGGAGTTCACCCAGGACGGGCACGCGACCTTCTGCAACGGCTCAACCTGGGTGACGAAGATCTAGTTGTTAGTTGTCAGTTGTCAGTGCGGTTCCTGAATTCGTACAACTAGCAACCAGCAACTAGCAACTGAGCAGGGCGGGTGGCGTGGTGAAAGGGTCCAAGTGGGGTACAGTCCGGAGCAGTTGGAGGAGTTGGGGAAGCATTTGGACGAGCGCCCGGAGCAGCCGGATGGAGAAAAAAATTCGGTCAGGCTGGCGTTCGACTTATTGAAAATTCGCGACCGCGACGGCCGGGAAAGTCCGTTGCGGGCAAACCCGGTGCAGGCGGAGTTCGAGCGCATGCGGGGCAAGCGGAACATTATCGTCAAGGCGCGCCAGATGGGCATTACCACCTGGGTGGCAGGCCGGTTCTTCCTGAAGACCATTACCGCGCCCGGCATGCTGACGGTGCAGGTCGCCCAGACGCGCGAGGCGGCGGAGGGCATCTTCCGCATGGTGCAGCGCTTCTGGGAGTGCCTGGACCCGGATCTGCGCAAGGGCCTGTTGAAGCGCAGCCGCGCCAATATCGGGCAGATGGTGTTTCCGGAGCTGGACAGCGAATTCCGCGTGCTGAGCGCCGCCGATGCCAACGCCGGCCGCGGCCTGACCGTGCAGCACCTGCACCTGAGCGAGGTGTCGCGCTGGCCGGGCGACGCGGCGGCAACCCTGGCCGGCTTGCGGGCGGCGCTGGTGCCCGGCGGCGAACTGGTGATGGAGAGTACGCCCAACGGCGCGCACGGATGCTTCTACGAGGAGTGGCGGCAGGCCGAAGAGAACGGCATGGTGAAGCACTTTTTTCCCTGGTGGATGGAGGCGGCTTACGTCGCGGCGCCGGCGAAGGATCTGAGCGAGGAGGAGCGGGAGTTGAAGGACCGACACAAACTGACTGCGGAGCAAATTGGGTTTCGCCGCACCCTGGAGGCAAACTACCGCGGGTTGCGGGTGCAGGAGTTCGCCGAGGATGCGGAGCTGTGCTTCCGCACCACCGGCGATTGCTGCTTCGACATGGACTCGCTGGACCAGCGATTGCGCGAGGTAAAGGGTCCGGCGGAGGTGCGCGGGAGCGGAAGGCTGCACATCTTCCTTCCGCCGCAGCCCGCTCGCGAGTACATTGTTGCGGTCGATCCGGCCGGCGGAGGCTCGCAGGGCGATTACGCAGCGGTGCAGGTGATCGACCGCGAGAGCGGCGCGCAGTGCGCCGAGCTGCGGCAGAGGCTGCGGCCAAAAGAGCTGACCGCCGAGGCCGTGAAGCTGGCCCGCGAATACAGCGCGTCGCCGGGCGAGCCCGCGCTGCTGGTGGTGGAGCGCAACAACCACGGCCACGCCGTCATCGCGCTGCTGGAGAACGCCGTGCCGTACGAGCGCGTCTACGCCAACAAAGACGTGGCGGGATGGTTGACCAGCGCGGTCAGCAAGCCGGCCATGATCGCCGGGCTGGACGCGCTGCTGGCCGACAAGCCCGAACTGTTTCGCAGCAAGCGGCTGCTGGAGGAGTGCCGCACCTTCGTGAACCACGCCAACGGCTCCATGGGCGCGGCGCACGGCACGCACGACGACTGCGTGATGGCCTTTGCCATCGCCCAGGCGGTGCGCCGGGAGTTGCTCGGCAGCGGCCGAAAGGCTTAACACCGATCAACACCGATTGGACCGATTTCAAAGACAGAAGCGACGTAGCTAAAACAAGAACTTGTTTTTGATCGGTAAGATCGGTGTGCATCGGTGTTACGTATTTGGCCCTGTGCAGTATCTTTGGAGCGGAGGAGTTTCATTGGCGGTGCTTGCGGTACAGGCGATTCGGCGGATGCGGGGGGGGGCGCAGGGGCAGTTGATGCTGGGCGCGGACGGCGCGCTGTGGGTGGTGAAGTTCCAGAACAATCCGCAGCACCTGCGCGTGCTGGCCAACGAGCTGATCGCCACCCGGCTGGCCCAGGCCGCGGGGTTGACGGTCCCGGCCACGGACGTGGTCGAGGTGACGGACTGGCTGATCCGCAACACGCCCGGCATGCGCGTCGAGGTAGCGCGCGGGCCGGCGCAGAGGTTGACTCCGGGATTGCAGTTTGGCAGCCGGTTCGTCGGCGGGCTGATGCCCGGCCAGGTAGTGGACTACCTGCCCGAGCAGCACCTGGAGGAGGTGCGCAACCTGCGCGAGTTCGCCGGCATGCTGGCGCTGGACAAGTGGACCGGCAACTGCAACGGACGCCAGGCGGTGTTCGCCCGCAGCCCGGGCGAGCGGATGTACCGGGCCACCTTCATCGACCAGGGATTCTGCTTCAACGCGGGCGAGTGGAACTTCCCGGACAGCCCGCTGCGCGGCGTCTACGCGCGCAACCGGGTGTACGCGGGAGTGACCGGATGGAAGAGCTTTGAGCCGTGGCTCAGCCGCATCGAGAGCATGGCGGCGGAGACGGTATGGGGCACCGCCGGGATCGTTCCCCCGGAGTGGTACGGCGACATGGCCGCGCTGGAACGGCTGATGGAGCAGTTGCTGGCGCGGCGCGGGCGAGTGCGCGAGTTGATCGCGTCGTTTCGAGACTCGAACCGCGAACCGTTCCCGTTGTGGGAGAAAACGTTGAGCGTTCCGGTGCCCCGGCAGTTTGCCGCGGACGTGCCGGGCAAGTTTGTGATGTAGTGGGGTAGTTGATAGTTGTTAGTTGTCAGTTGCTAGTCGCTAGTTGTTACTTGCTAGTTCAGGCACGAACGCGCCGTCCCAACGAACAACAACGAGTTGCTGGTTGTTCGTTTTCAGCTCAGGCGTGACCGCGCCGTCTCAACTAACAACTAGCAACTATCAACTCCAGAAAGGAGGCCGACGATTCCCGACCGCATCCCATGCGAGTTCTTCCTGATCCGCTACGTTCCGGATACGGTGAAGGGCGAGTTCACCAACATCGGCGTGCTGCTGCGCGAGGCCGGCGGCGCGGACGGTGCGCCGTCCCCGCCGGTGCAGGTTCGCTTTACCCGCGATTGGAGCCGCGTTCGCTGCATGGACGCCGACGCGGACATCGGCCTGCTGGAGGCGCTGGAGAGCGAGATCGATGCGCGCCTGCGGCTTGGGCCGAGTCTGCCGGGCGCCAAGCCGCTGATCGCTGTGATTGAAGATTCGTTCTCCAACTCCATCCAGATGAGCGAGGCGCGCGCCTGCCTGGCGGAAAACGTCGCCGCGGAGATGGACCTGCTGATGAGGATGTATGTCGAACCGCTGCGGGTGAAGCAGGAGCGCAAACGCACCGGCCGCGCCGCCATCGCGGGGGCCATGCGCACCCAGTTTGAGCGCGCGGGGGTGTGGGCGCTGATGCGCAAACGCATCGCCGCATCTATATATACGCAGCCCGGGGACCCGATGAAGATCGACTGCGGCTACCGGCCGAATGGAGTGGTGAAGATGTTCCACGCGGTGTCGCTGGACGGCGACGTGGAAGCGGCCAAGGTGCTGGCGTACTCCGCGCCCCGGCTGCGCGACGGCGTGCTGCGGGTGGAGAGCGCGCGGCTGGAGCTGACCGCCGTGGTTGAACCGCTGCGCGCTGTCACCGAGGGAGCCGCGACCGAAGCGGACGCGGACACGGAGAGCGCGCAGCGCTACCGGTTCGGCGTGGACGCCATGGAGATGCAGGAGATTCGCGTGCTGACCATCAACGACCTGGCCCGCGCGGCAGAGACCGCACGCATCGAGCTGCGGCTGTAAGAAAGGCTTAACACCGATCAACACCGATTGGACCGATTAAGAACGAATCGAAACATCAAAACAAAGCATTTTTCTTTAATCGGTCGGATCGGTGTTAATCGGTGTTAAGTATTTTTTTCGAGTAAGGCACAGCGAATTGGCTGTGCCATTTTTATTGCCGCAAAGAGATTTGAAAGGGGTGAGCAAGTGGGTCTTCGAACACAAGTGACGGATGCGTGGCACAGGCTGGCAGGGCGGAAACAACTGGGGGCGGCCGCGGGGGACGCGGGCGATGCAACTCAGGGCGCGCGCAAGACGGCGATGCTGCCGTCGATTCTCAGCCCGCTGAACCAGGGACGGCCGAACCGGACCCCCAAGCCCACTCCCGCGAACCTGCGCAAGTTTGCCGAGACGCCGGTGGCGCGGCGCGCCATCAACGTGGTGAAAGACCGCATCGCCAGCATGGATTGGCAGATCCGCGTGCGCCGCGGCTACAGCAACGCGGAGGTCCCCGAGGCTGCGGCGCGCATGCAGATCCTGCGCCGTTGCCTGGAGGAGCCCAACGTCAGCGACAGCTTTCGCACCTTGATCGAGCAGGCGCTCGAGGACCTGCTGGTCGGCGGCTTCGGCGCCATCGAAATGGAAGCGACCGGCGACGCCGAGCGGCCCTTCCATCTGTGGGCCGTGGACGGCGCGACCATCGAGATCGACGTCACCTGGAACGGCGATCCCGCCACGCCGCGCTACGCGCAGTCGCGCAGCGCGTTCGGCATCACGACCGCCGCGCAGACACTGATCCCGCTGCTGGACGACGAGCTGATGTATCTGCGCCTGAATCCGCGCACCCACACTCCGTTCGGGCTGGGCCGGCTGGAGGTCGCATTCGAGACGGTAAACCACTTTCTCGCCGCCAACCGCTACGCTTCGGGGCTCGCCTCCAACTCGGTGGTGCAGTATGCGCTGTGGCTGAACCAGGCCACGCCCGAGCAGCACGACCGCCTCATCCGCTGGTGGCAGGACGAGATCGAAGGCACCGGCCGCGTCCCGCTGCTGAGCTGCGAGCAGAAGCCCGAGGTGCTGCGCTTCGCCGGCGGCACCGACGCCGACCTGCGCATCCAGTGGCAGGAATTCCTGCTGATGATGATCGCCAACGCCTTCGAGCTGCCGCCGATGATGCTGGGCTTGCAGGCCGACGTCAACCGATCCACCGCGTCCGAGATGGCCGACGAAGCCTTCCAGAGCGCGGTCGTGCCGGTCGCCAAGCTGCTCGCCGAACACATCACCCGCGATCTGTTCGCCAAGAAGCTCGGCTGGCGCGAGTTCGAATTCAGCTTCAACGACCTGGAAACGCGCGACGAGATGGAAGAGTTGCAGATGCAGACCGAACTGCTGAAGGCCGGCGTGCTCACCATCGACGAAGTCCGCCAGATGCGCGGCCTCTCCCCGCTTGCATCCACGCTTGTAACTCCGGAGGTTGCATGATTCTGACCATCGACAATCTCGCCGGCGCGGGCGCGGTCGACTACTCCGCCGTGCTGTGCGCCGACCACCCGCTCAAGATCGAGCGCGTGCTGAATGCGCCTTCGCGCTGCAGCGGGATGCTGGCAGCCGGCTCGCCGGCAGATCCCGGCGCGGGGCCGGCGCTGCCCGTCCCCGTGCGCCGCGCGCGGGTCGTGGTCGCGGCCGATAGCGGCGCCATCCTGTTCACCGGATACCTGGCCACCGAGCCGGTTCCCGTCTATGCGGGCGTGGGGCTGGCCGGGCCGGTCTACCGCGTCGCCTTCAGCGCCATCAGCGACGAGTGGCTGCTGGACAAGCAGACCGCAACCCTGACCGGCGCGGGTTTCGCCGTGCCTGCCGGGACGCTGCTGGCCACGCTTACCAACCGCATCGCCGCCGGGCTGCTGACCACGGCGGGCATCGCCAACGGAAACCACGTCGGCGTATTTGAACCCGAGCCCGCCCAGCCCTGGTCCACCAACGCGGCCGGTATCGCCGGCTCAACCCTCGCCGCGTATCGCGTGCTCTCGGGCGCGCTCAGCCTCAATCCCGTCGGCTCGGTCACCCACGCGCTGGACTTCGACGCCGGGCAGGGCGACGGCACGCTCCAGGTGGCCGCGCTGCAGACGACGATGGTCAAGGAGTTGGCCAACGACGTCACCCTGAGCGGCGCAATCGAGCCCTCGGCATATGTAACTGAAATGTTCTCCGGCGATGGCGCCACCACGCTGTTCACGCTCTCCAATGAGCCGTTTCGGGTTACAAATCCAACCCTGCTCAGCGACAGCTTCAACCAGGCTGAGTTCAACACCCTGCTCTGGGCGGTCACCGATCCCGGCTCGCATCTTTCCCCGGGTGGGACCGCGCCCGGCGGAGGCGGCCTGGCGCTCTCCGGCGGCACCGGCAGCGACGGCCAGACCACGCTGACCGCAATCGACCAGTTCGAGCTGGGCGGTTCGCTGCTGCTGGAAGCAGGCAATGTGCAGCTCACTGCACCCTCGGATGGCGTACTCTGCGGCCTCTACTCCGGCCCG
This sequence comes from Granulicella sp., assembly GCA_003162875.1. GTDB lineage: Bacteria > Acidobacteriota > Terriglobia > Terriglobales > Acidobacteriaceae > Edaphobacter. Next base: position 4,029 of record PLUT01000290.1, on the reverse strand, counting down.
GTTTCGCGGGCCAACTGTTTCGCCGGATACAACGTGCGCCAGAGCGGCGGTGCCACCGCGATCACCCCGTTCGTCAACGGCGCGGAGATCGGGGCCACCACCACTTTCCTCAACGGGCACACCTATACGCTCCGCATCCGCTGCCATTCTCCGGAGATGCAGCGCGTGCTGCAAACCTACTACGCACGGGTGGACGGCGTAATCCAGTCCTTCGGCGGCGGCCTGGCGACCTCGCCCATGGCGCTGGTGTTCGACCTGCAGGACCTGGGTAACGCCTCCAACACGCCCGCCACAGTTCTCTACGACGGCGTGGTCGCCGCCTCGCCTGCCGTCTGCAGCTTCGCCGCGGTCGACAGCGTCGCGCTCACCGGTAGCGTGGGCTTCATCAGCGTCACCCAGACCGGCTCCGCGTGGGTGGTCAGCACCCCGCCCGGCGGCGCGACCGGGACGCGCCTGATCGGAGTGGCCGGCGAGGGCGTGGATTGCAAATTATCTACCACCGGAAAGGTTACATTTCTGGCTGGCCGCATTCCCGTGGCGGGTGAACTTGTAACTGTTCTGTATCGCACGCGGGACCGCGCAGTCGCGCGCATGGAGGATGCCGCCAGCGTGGCCGCGGAGGCGGCCGGCGGAATGCCCGGCACCGCGCGCTGGCTGGGCAAGGTGCTGCGCCCGCCCGCCCGCTGCGGCGCCGATTGCGAGAGCGCCGCACAGGCCGTACTCAGCCTGGCCTCCAGCCGCGCCGCGGCCATTGCCGGCAGCTACGTCGCGGTCAATCCCGCGGCGGACGTGTGGCCGGGCGACGTGCTGGCGCTCACCGCCAACGGACAGACGCTGAACGTGGTGGCGCGCCAGGTTGCGATCGCCGACGGCAACGCCGTCCCCGAACTTGCGACCTATCACGTTACGTTTGCGAACGATTGGGCCGAGAGCCTGGGAATTACGCTGTCGGAGGCCATTGCCCCGGACGCATTTCTGCCGCCGGACGCCGAGCCTGCTCCGGCGCAGGTGCTCGCCAACCTGCAGCAGTTCACCGTCGCCAGCGCCACGACCGGCGCGCTCCAGATCGATGCGGGCCTGGATCCACCCGCCGGCGGCGGCTTCGAGGTGCGGCGGCGCGACTGGGACTTCGGGCCCGGCGTGGACCAGAACCTGGTGCTGCGCAGCCCGGTGCGGAGTTTTTCCATTCCCCGGTCGGCGCAGGTCGAACGTTACTACGTGCGCATGTTCGACGCAGCGAGCCCGCCGCTCTACTCGCGGCTTTCCAGCGCCGTGTTCACCAATCTGCCGGTGGCATAAAAGACCAACCACGGATCGACGCGGATTCTCACGGATTTATTTCTTTTGATTTCTTTGCTGATCCGTGTTGCTCCGTGCAAATCCGTGGCTTAGAGGAGTGACATATGACGGATTTTGAAGCGCAGGTGCTGGCCGATTTGAGTGTTTTGAAGAGCCAGATGAAGGAGGTGGTCGGCAATGGGCAGCCGGGCCGCATCTCCCGGCTGGAGAATCGCGTATTCGACCACGAGAAATCAGTGCAGCGGCTGAAGGGCATGGCCGCCGGGCTTGGCGCGTTTCTCACGGCCGCCCATTTCGCCATCGACCTGCTGGTCGGGCGGCGCTAACCACCAAACTTGTCATCCTGAGCGGAGCACAGCGGAGTCGAAGGACCTGCGGTTTCGCCCGGCAAATCATTCGAAAGGATCTCTATGGATTTCCTGAAGCTATTTCTGCGCGGCATTTCTCTGCTGCCGTCGCTGGTGCAGAGTCTGGAAGCTCTTTATGGCGCGAAGTCCGGCGCCCAGAAGAAGGACGCGGCGCTGGCGATCGTCAGTTCCAGCATCAACATGGCCGACGCCGTCAGCAGCCGGCAGATTGCCGACGCGCCCAAGTTCACCGCCGGCCTGACCCTGATCGTCGACGGCGTGGTCGAGTGCCTGAACGCCAGCCTGTGGGCGAAGCCCTAAAAGAGGTAGGATGCCTGAACCAGATGGGGGAGCACCCGGGCATTCTCTGCCGCATAAATCAATTTCACCCGCAGTAATAGGAGAGCGCCAATGTTAGGTGAGTTTATGCAATACGAAGTGGTCGAAGACGCATTGCATCCCGGAGATTACCGAGTCGAAGCAATTGACGCAGATGGTGAAGGGGAGGTCTACACCACCATATTTGTCGGCCCTGATGCTGAGACGAGGGCAGAGGAATATGCCGGCTGGAAGAATTCGGCGCGCACTCGGAGTTTTCGTAGAGCGAGCTAGAATTCGACCTCAACATCCACTTCGCCCACACAGGTTTGGGGACGCGAGTGATTTGGGGCGCTGTGCCATGCTCCCTCGACGAGGGTGACATTGGTCAGTTCCGCAATATCGAGGCAACGCCAATTTACGGCGGACCCGTCCGGCTGTATAGGGCGGCTGTTGCTTTCCCCTCCGTATTGGTAAAAGAGTGCGTGTTGCCTACCATTCTTCGTACCTAGAACATGAGGGCACATCTCACGATGTGCGTCTTTGTATGTCGCATGGATGGACTTTTTCTCGATAATCGCTTGTCGAATCAGCTCGTAGGACACGAAGTACCTCTTTCTATTAGTGGTGCCGATTCTACTCTTCGCGATTCGTGCCCAGGGGTCATAGGAAAATGGCGACGCTGCCCCTCGTATAATCGGGCCATGCACGCGCAAGCGAAGAAGCAAGCGAAGACTGGAGCGCTGGTCGGCGTCATCATGGGCAGCCGCAACGATTACGCGGTGATGCGCGCCGCGGTGGACATGCTGCGCGAGTTCGGCGTGGCCCACGAGGTCCGCGTCGTCTCCGCGCATCGCACGCCGGAGTTCATGTTTGACTATGCCGGCGCGGCTGCGGACCGCGGCCTGCGCGTGCTTATCGCGGGCGCGGGAGGGGCAGCGCATTTGCCCGGCATGGTGGCTGCGCGCACGGTGCTGCCGGTGCTNNATCGTGCAGATGCCCAAGGGAGTTCCCGTGGGGACGCTGGCGATTGGCGCTCCGGGCGCAGCCAACGCCGGGCTGCTGGCGGTTGAGATTCTGGCCACCGCGGACGCGGCATTGCAGCGGAAGTTGGTGGCGTGGCGCGCCGCGCGGCGGGATGAGGTGCTGGCGCAGACGATTGAGGATCCCGCGTGAGCGACGCGACCCACCCGACCCTGCTGCCGGGCGCGACCATCGGCATCTTCGGCGGCGGCCAACTGGGCCGGCTGACGGCGATGGCCGCGCGCAGCATGGGCTATCGCATCCACGTGCTGGACCCGGACCCGGGCTGCCCGGCGCGCTTTGTGGTGGACCAGTGCGTGGAGGCGGCGTGGGACGACGCGCGCGAGGCGGCGAGGCTGGCGCGGGGCTGCGACGTGGTGACGCTGGAGATCGAGCAGATTTCGCTGGCCAGCATGAACGCCGCCGCCAGCCTGGTTCCGGTGCGGCCCAGCGAGAGCGTGCTGGAGGTCATCCAGGACCGCATTGTGCAGAAGGATTGGCTGCTGCGCAACGGCTTTCCGGTGGGCCGGTACCGCGCGGTGCGCTCGCTGGACGAGCTGCGCGCGGCGGTCGAGGAGCTGGGCGGCAGATGCTTCTGCAAGTCGGCGACCGGAGGATACGACGGACGCGGGCAGGGCAAAGTTGGATTTTCGGCGGACCATTCCCCTGAAGCTGTTGAGGCTGAAATGCGCGGCGCGTGGGAGGCGCTGGGCGAAGGGCCGGGCGTGGTGGAGCAGGCCGTCGATCTGGATCGCGAGATCTCCATCCTGGTGGCGCGTTCGCCGCGCGGCGAGGTGAAGGTCTATCCGGCGGCGTGGAACCACCACGAGGAACAGATCCTGGCGTGGAGCGTGCTTCCCGCGCCGCTGCCGGAGCAATTGGCGGCGGAGGGGCGCGCGCTGGCCGAAGCCATCGCCGACACCTTTCTGCTGGAAGGCATCCTCGCGGTCGAGCTATTTGTAACCAAAGATGGCCGCCTGCTGGTGAACGAGCTGGCGCCCCGCCCGCACAACAGCTACCACTCCAGCGAGCGCGCCTGCGT
>PLUT01000150.1 GCA_003162875.1 Granulicella sp. | reverse complement strand
GTGAAATTCATCTGCTATGCGGCGGGAAGTTTGATCTCCTTTGGATGGAGGGTTGTGGACGGCTTTTGCACAGATTTGGGGGGTTGACAAGATTTTGGCGAAACGGCGAAGACCGTTTCCTCCGGACAGATTTTATGTCGGGCCTTCAGCCCTCTGGTCCTCCCTTCTGCCCCAACCTAGGCCTTCGGCCTAGGCTAAGATATTGCGCGCCGTTGGCGCTTGGTTGCGGCGGCGGGTCAGGAAATCGGCAGTCAGCGGTCGGCTGCCCTCGCCCCACCCTGTCGCCAAAAAGACGGCGACAAGGATGGGGCACCCGGCGAAGTGCGTTTTATGAGCAGCTGTCAGCTATGAGCTATGAGCCCGAGCAGTGGGTGGAGGTGGGACCCACATCTCAAAATCGAGATGTGGGGCACCCGCGCCTGACATGGGGGCCGAAAAGGTCCGGAGCGCTGAGGTGAGATGAGTTCACCGCAGGTCCTTCGACTACGCNNCAATTCTTGGGGGGATGGGCGAACCGCAGGTCCTTCGACTGCGCGCTGCGCTCAGGGTGACAATTCTGAGGGGGCTCGCTCAGAATGACAGACCGACGGGGGCAGGCTCGGCTATGCCGCCCAGTTCCATGACCGCGGCGCGCGCTTCTGCCGCCGCCAGCTTGCGGTTACTGGGGTCAGCGGAGAATGCGATTGGCGAATCGGCAATCCGCACGGAGACTTCAATCCCGCGAATGGCCAGCAGGCGGAAGACATGCGGGACCAGCAGCGCATCGTCGCCCCAGAAGCAGACATCGTTGGCCAGCGAGATGTGCGGCCCATTGTCTGCGGTGAGGCGATAACTTACAAACGCGGCGGTCACCGGCTCACCCGCCTCGCGCACCTGCGCCAGGATGCCGCTGTGGAACTTCATTACCGTGGCGCCGTTGCTGGTGGTTCCCTCGGGGAAAAACACCACCGGGAGACTGGCCTCCGCCGCGGACTGGAGCCCGCTGCGCGCCCGGACGGCCGAGCCGCCGCGCCCGCGCTCCACATACAGCGTGCCCGCCATGGTGGTCATCCAGCCCAGCAGCGGAAAATTCGCCAGCTCGGACTTGGCCACGAACGCGACCGGGTGCAGCGCGGCAAAGGCCATGATGTCAAGGTATCCCGTGTGGTTGGAGATTACGGCGCCGCGCCCGGGAAAACGGCCCTCGACGCGCACCGCGATGTCCATGGAGCGGAGGGCCCCCGCAGCGAACCGATGCAGCCACTCCGCTCGCTCGGTGGGCGTTGCCGGCCGCCTGGCGACCAGCTGAATCGCTCCGAATGCGAAGATCGCCGACAGCTTCAGGAATCTGCCTACCGACCGCAGGAAACGAACCAAGCCAAACTCTCCTGAACCCATCATGCTGCACGCTGCATGCCCAGTCTATCCTGTGACTGTGAGCGATTCCGCCAGCAGCGCGCACCACAACTGGTTCTATCGCCGGGGCGTGTTGCCAATTCTGGCGCTGCTGCGCATGGGGACAAGCCCGCGCGCGCTGGCCTGGAGCATCGCGGCGGGCATGCTGATCGGCATCAATCCGGCGGTGGGCACCACGACGCTCATTTGCCTGGCGGCAGCTTTTGTGTTCCGGCTCAACGTGGTCGCTTCGCAGATTGCCAACCACGCCATGTTTCCGGTGGAACTGGCGCTGGTGATTCCATTTATCCGCTTCGGCTCGCGCGTGTTCCACACCGCGGCGATGCCGCTGTCGCCGCGCGTTTTCTTTCACGCAGCGCGGAGCACACCGCTGGCGCTTACCCGCCAGGTGTGGCTATGGGAGTGGCACGCCTTCGTGCTGTGGGCGGGGATAGCAGTGGTGGCGGCGCCGCTGGTTGCGCTGGCGCTTACGCCGCTGCTGGAACGGATGGGCGCACGAATTCGGCGGCATCAGTACCCCATCGTCACGACACACCTGTAGACCGCGAGGGAATGAGAGCATCAGTTCCCGTGGTATGCGGGCACCGGTACGGCCGACTTTTCCCACGCCGTGTAGATCATGTTGCGCAGCTCGGTGGCGCCGGCGGCGAGTTGCTCATCCACAAAGGCTTTGCCTGCGGGCGTTCCGGTACCGGCGAACGCGCCGGCTTTTTCGAGCTGGTAGGTTTGCTCGACCAGCGAGTTTGAGTTGCGCAGATACTTCATGTAGTCGTCGAACACATCTCCCAGGACGACCGGCTTGGCCGGGATGAGAGGGGCCACATCGGCCGCCGTAACATTCGCATGCACAAACTGGCTCTCGAACAAGGAGTGAATGCGATGCTCGGTGGTGTAGCCATGCGGATTTGGACCGACCCATCCGTTGTACTGGATGGAAGTGTGCAGCGGCTGCGACCCATCGCCGACATAGTGGCCGAGCCAGCCGGCGAGAAATACGATCTCGGCCTCCGACGGCTTGGTGTCCTTTTTGGCGGCGACGAGTGCACGATAATCGCGGAACGCACTCTGCAGGCGTTCATAGACTTCGGTGGTTACGTAGGGTTGCAGACCGACCTTTTCGGGCGTAAGCGAGGCGGCGAGGTCAGGGTGCTTGGCCTGCGCGGCGGCGAGCGCGCGGATGTAGTCGTAACGCTGGCGCGGAAGCGGGCCGGCAAGATCTGCATAATCCAGGTCGATAAAATGTTCGGGCGCCTGCGCCGCATCCAGCTCGGGCTCGGCGGGCGAACGCCAGCGATCCGGCTCCGGGCCGTAATACTGCATTGCGTCCAACGCCGCCGGCGAGCGGAGGAACTCGGGAACATCCGCGGGCAGCGCCGCCGCAGCCAGGCGGTTGATGAGCATATGGCCATCCGCGCCCCAGGCAAAGCTTTGCTGGACAAGCATTACCGGCAGCAATGCGACGGCAGCCGCGAAGCGCAGCAATTTGGAGATATTCTTCATGGCAGCCAGTATAGTGCGTCGCATACATGGGCATGTATTCGCCCCTGAATTGGGGCGGGGAAGAGAAGGCCCGGGGCTAAAGCCCTTTGGTTATGTGGCACTTTACCGCGGGCTAAAGCCCGCTGCTAATCCGAAAAACAAATACGGGGAGATGATTATCAAGTTAGCTCAGG
>PLUT01000360.1 GCA_003162875.1 Granulicella sp. | reverse complement strand
CGTAGCTCCCGCCCGACCCAATTGCCACAATCCCCTCGTCCGGCTCGATCACGTCACCGTTCCCGCTCAGCACGTAGGTCCCGGTCACATCGCACACAATCAGCAGGGCCTCCAGGTGCCGCAGCATCCGGTCGGTCCGCCAGTCCTTCGCCAGCTCCACCGCGGAGCGCCCCAGGTTCCCCGCATACTGCTCCAGCTTCGTCTCAAACCGGCTGAACAGCGAAAACGCGTCCGCCGTGGACCCCGCAAAGCCCGCCAGCACCTTGTCCTGGTACAGCCGCCGGATCTTCTTCGCCGAGGCCTTCATCACACTCGCCCCCAGCGTCACCTGGCCGTCGGCCGCCATCACCACCGAGTCGCCCCGCCGCACGCACAGCACCGTGGTCGACCGCACCCGCCGCCGCTGTCCCGTCTCGTCCCGCCCCAAATCCAAAGGATGCCCCATCGAACGGGTCATAGGATCAGCGTCAGTTCCAGCAGTTTTTGTGGGAAGCGAAATGGCAGCGGAGTCGTAAAAAGTCGATTTCATGAGCAATCTCCAGTATATCGTCATTCCGCCGCCAAATCGGGTCAGTCTCTTCGCCGCCTCGCCCGCCCGCTGAGCGCTGAACGCCGATTGCTGACTGCCGATTCCCAATCAAATACACTAAGAACGATGCATATGGTCGCGACATCGTCGTGCAAGATGCAGCGCGTGCTGGTTGTGTCCCTATGCATGACCGCGCTCTATGTGGCCGCCACCCTGTACTTCGGCCTGCGCGCCCACTCCCTCGCTCTCATCTCTGAGGCTGGCCATAACGTATCGGACATGCTGGCCATCGCGCTCTCCTTCGTCGGAGTTTACTTCCAGCGCCGCCCCGCCACCGACCAGAAGACCTTTGGCTATCAGCGGGCCGGCGTCCTCGCCGCATTCGTCAACGCCCTCACCCTCATCGTCCTCGCCGCCTGGATCGGCCTCTCCGCCATCCATCGCCTCTACGCCCCGGTAATGGTGCAACCCCGCATCATGATGTACGTCGCCGCCGCCGGTGTCCTCATGAACGGAGCCATCGCCACCCTGCTCTGGAAGTTTTCCGGCGACATCAACATCCGCTCCGTCTTCCTGCACATGCTTGGCGACACGCTCTCCACTGCGGCCGTCATCGCCGGCGGCATTGGCATCCTCGCCACCGGCGCCCTGTGGCTCGATCCGGCGCTCTCTATCGCTATCGCTGCCATGATCGTCTGGAGTTCCGTCACCATCGTCCGCGAGACCCTCAACATCCTCCTCGAAGGCACACCCCGCGCCCTCCAGCTCGCCGACATCCGCGATGCTCTCGCTGAAGTCCCCGGCGTCCTCGACGTCCACGACCTGCACGTCTGGTCGCTCGGCTCAGCCTCCCACGCGCTCGCCAGCCACGTCACCATCCCGGAGATGCCGCTCTCGGAGTGCTCCAGCATCCTGGACGCCATCAACTGCGCCCTGCGCGACCGCTTCCACATCACCCACACCACCATTCAGTTTGAGATCAACGGCTGCGAGACCACTAACGGCTGCTCCGCCCCGCCATCCGCCGAAGCCGCCGAAGCCCACACCCACCCGGGCCCCTCCCACTAGACCAGACAAAACAACCGCGGGTTGCCACGGAGTAACACGGATTGGAGGCATCTCGCCTTCGTTATCCGTCTTGATCCGTGACCATCCGTGGTTGGTTTTCGTCTTTGCCAATCGTCCGCTAAACCAGCGTAGCGTCTAGCGAAATCTCCGCCGCTGCCAGCAGCCGCGAAATCGGGCAGCCCGCCTTCGCGCCGTTGGCGATCTCGTCGAACTTCGCCTTGTCGATCCCCGGAATCTTCGCCTTCGTCGTCAAGTGGCTTTTGGTCACGGTCGGCTGGTCGTGCAGGTCCAGCGTCACCACCGCGGTCGTCTCGATCGAGTCCGGCGTAAAGCCCGCCTTGCCCAACTCAGCGCTCAGCGCCATCGAAAAGCACCCGGCATGCGCCGCCGCTATCAACTCCTCGGGGTTGGTCCCCACGCCTTCGGCAAACCGCGCCGCGAAGCTGTACTGCATGTTCTTCAGGGCGCCGCTCTGGCTGGATATCGTGCCCTTGCCCTCTTTCAAACTGCCATTCCAAACTGCACTCGCACTACGGTCCATAACGTTTCTCCTAAAGATTCAAGTCGCTGACTGTGAAGATTGTCCCATACAAACGGTACCCCATTCGATGCTCCCATACACACCCATGGCAAAGAAAGATGAGTGAAAATCCTCCCAATGTTTTACGCTATCCAACATGCAGACGGAACCGGCGCCCCCGGCCAACTCGCCCAGCCCCGAGGCCTGCCCGCTCACCGCTGGCGAGTTGCGCTCGCCGGGCCAGAGCGGGGCCCCCGCTGAGCCTTGCTCGCTGGGGCAGCAGGAGCATCACTCCGTCTTCTGCCCCACCTGTTCGTCGCGGCTGGAAGAGAGCCGGTGCAAGCTCATCTGCCGCACCTGCGGCTACTTCCTCAGCTGCGCCGACTTCTACTGACCCTTCATACGTCAGACGATCCCAGAACCTGCATCCTACTCAAGCAGCGCCGCAATCGAGGTACGTCCATGCTCGCCGCTCGAAGCCGCAACTTGAAATTCATTGTGTTGCTCGCCGCCACATTCCTTCTGCTCCCGCCGCCTGCAACTCCAAATCCAAGGCAACTCCAGAGAACTTCATCACCGGCCTCAACGCCCATTTCGCGGACCAGCCCGAATGCCTGTTCCTCAATCCGCCGATCTTTCCCTACGAGACCACCGATCCAGTGATGACGAAGCAGTTGAACGCTCTGGTCGCCGCGCAACTCCTCACCGTAGCCGTCGAGCGCGATATCCACGCCAGCCGCTACACCACCACCGACGCCGGTGCCCGCGTCGCCCCTCGCTTCTGCTACGGCAACCGCATCGTCACCACGATCGACACCTTCACGCCGCCAACGCCAGCCAACGGCTTCCCCGAGACCCAGGTCACGTACCACTACACCATGCAGGATGTCCCCGTCTGGGCCAAATCCACCGAGGTCCTCGCCGCGTTCCCCGCTATGGCCCAGGCCACCAGCGGCAACGCCGCCGACAAAGCCACCCTTGCCGGCACCATCACAGGCTGGCAGGTCCCCGACTAGGAAATCGAAGCTTTTCCGATGCGGCGACAGTGTCTGCTCAAGGCCGAAGGCAATGCGCAAGGCCGCCCCACTCACCTGAATCCTCGATAGCAGTCGCGCCTTCCTGTACGGGAATATCCTGGCGCGAAGGGATGCTGCGCTCGGCGCGAGCGACGAGACGAAGAGTGCCGTCAGGATGGGGCGCTTGTCCTTTATCGCCTTTGGGTCTCAGCGAGACGCACATCGTCGGATCAAGATACAGATCAAACTGGAACGCACACGACGAACAGAGCCAGAAAAACTCTGTGTTCGCGCACTGCCGCTCGAACGCGTAAAGATCACCTTCGTTAAGAAGCTTGAACTCAGCGCGACAGACCCGATTAACGCAGCACTTAACGATGAAACACCTCTCAAGTTTCGACGGGAAGTCCCCTAATCGCTATAGGGTTCCTCGACATACCATCTGTTTTAGTTCGAACCTCGGCATGCCACTTGAGTTGGATCAATCGTCTCGCGGAGTCAAAGCGCTGGAGATGCGCTGATCTTCGAGAAAAGGCCCAATAGAGAAGAGAGAAAAGGGCCAAATTCCCTCAGCCAGGATCAGGCCGGAAGGTGGTTCGATCATACGCACGGTGATCCACCGCGTCAAAGATCAGGCCGCCTCGCTCTCCGCCTTCAGCTTCTCCGCCGTGTAGTGCGCAATCAGCGCGTCGATGGTCGGCTGCAGTTGCCCTTCCATCACCTGCGCCAGTTGATGGTTCGTCAGCCCGATGCGGTGGTCGGTCATCCGGTTCTGCGGAAAGTTGTACGTCCGGATCTTTTCGCTGCGGTCGCCCGTGCCGATCTGCTGCTTGCGGTCCTTCGCCTGGATCTGGTGAATGCGTTCCGCCTCAACCTCATACAGCCGCGCCCGCAGCACGCGCATGCCCTTCTCGCGGTTCTTGATCTGCGATTTCTCATCCTGGCAGCTCACCACCGTGTTGGTCGGCAGATGCGTAATCCGCACCGCCGAATACGTCGTATTCACGCTCTGCCCGCCCGGCCCCGACGAGCAGAACGTATCGATGCGCAAGTCCTTGGCCTCGATCTTGATGTCCACCTCCTCGGCCTCAGGCAGCACCGCCACCGTAATCGCCGAGGTGTGCACGCGCCCTTGAGTCTCCGTCGCCGGCACGCGCTGCACGCGATGCACGCCCGACTCGTACTTCAACTGCGAATACACGTTGTTGCCTTCGATGATCGCCGTCACGTCCTTCAACCCGTGCCCAATCCCCGACTCCGTCTGCGACAACACCTCGACCTTCCACTTGTGCTGCTCGGCGAAGCGCATATACATGCGGAACACCTCCGCCACAAACAGCGCTGCCTCGTCTCCGCCGGTCCCGGCGCGAAGCTCCAGGATCACGTTCTTCTCGTCGTTCGGGTCCTTGGGCAGCAGCAGCACCTTCAGCGCCTCTTCCACCGGCGCCACCTGCGGTTCCAGCAGGGCAAGTTCCTCCTGCGCCATCGCCTTCACATCCGGGTCCGCGTCGGCGAGCATCGCCTTGGCCTCGGCGATGCCGTCCTTGATCTTGCGATACTCGCGAAACTTCTCAACCGTCGGCTCCATGTCGCGATACGCCTTCGACACCTTGCGGTAGTTCTCCTGATCGTTGACGATCTTCGGGTCCGAGAGCTGGCGTCCAAGCTCTTCGTACCGCGCTTCAAGCTGGTCTAAACGGTCAAACATGGAATCTCTCCTCTTGCCTTTCATCGCAAAGTTTAAGAACCAACTACGCGTAAGTTCGCGCTGAAGGCGCGAGCTATCGTAGCCTAGGGCGAAGCCCTAGGACTCCCCCGCCGAAGTCCCCTGCGGGCTGAAGGCCCGCGCCAAAAGCACAAGGAAAAAACATAATCCATCATCTCGAGAGGTCGATCCAGCCTGAATTGTCATTCTGAACGGAGTGAAGAATCCCCGCATTTCGTTTGGGGCGGAACGGCTCTCGCCCGCAGGCGAAAGCTGCCGGTTAGGCGCAGCTAGTGCTGATCGCGACGCAGAGGCGTCACGCGGGAGGTGTTCACCGAAATTGCACTGGCACGCAGCATCACTCCTTAGATGTTACCGCGAAACTCCCGGATTCGCCCTTGCCTTTCGTCACGGAATCATGGGCGCTGGCGGCGGTGTTGGCGGCGGCGTCGGAATTGGCGCTGGCGTCGTGTCTGGAGGCGCAGGCGGCCGCGGCGGCGGTGGCGCGGGAAACTCGGACTGCCCCATCGCGGTCACCTGGTACGTCCGGACTTTCCCGTCCGCCATCAGAAAGTCGTAGCCTTTGTAGATGTCGTAGGTGTTCGGGTTCTTCGGACCGTGGACCTTAGTTGAGATGCGCGCCGAATAGTCGCCAAGCGCCAGAACGCCCAGGCTGAATCCAGTCAGTTCCACCCGTTGCCCGTCGATCACGGCCTCTATCTGCTGGTACGCTGTGCTGGTCACGTAGCGCGAAAAGACAACATGGACCTTGACCGGAAAATTCGCCGGATTTGGAGCGGCCGAAGCAGCAAGCAGCAGTGTGGTTTGCAGCAGAAGGAACATCAATGCCATCTTTTTCATCGAAGAAACTCCAGTAGAAGGACTGCCGCGAACCAGCATAGCGGGCCAACCGGTTCTCCGCGCATCTTTATTGCACGAGTGTCTCGAATACCGTGCAATCCAACCGAATGCTGGTTGAACCTGTAATGGACGAGGGAGCATCCTATTCCCATGGAATACCGACAACTTGGCCGCTCCGGCCTCAAAGTGCCGGAGCTCTGCTTCGGTTGCGGAACCTTCGGCGGCCACGACGAATTATTCGACGCGTGGGGCGCCACTGAGGACATCGCCGAAGCCCGCAAGGTCGTCGACATCTGCATGGAAGCCGGCCTCAACTTCTTCGACACCGCCGACATCTACTCCTACGGCCGCAGCGAGTCCGTACTCGGCGGCGCCATCAAGCACCTCAAGCGCGAAGAAGTGTTGATCTCCACCAAGGCTACCTTCCGCTTCGGCGATGGTCCCAACGACATCGGCTCCTCCCGCTACCACCTCATCCAGGCGCTGGAGGGATCGCTCAAGCGCCTGGGCACCGACTACATCGACGTCTATCACCTCCACGAGATCGATTCGCTTACACCGGTCGACGAGATGCTCTCCACGCTCGACAA
>PLUT01000147.1:11835-24164 GCA_003162875.1 Granulicella sp. | reverse complement strand
GTTCTGGCCGTATAACAAGTGAGTGGTCAGTTGTCAGTGCTCAGTTGTCAGGAAAAACGAGACGCGCTGGATGGGTTGGAAACGACGAAGCGGGCATCTGTGGCCGACGCACAGAATGCGGGGGTTCTTCCCGCCCCAGCCAGCACGCTGGCCGGGGACCCCGTTCGCTGCGCTCAGAATGACAGGCAAAACTAAGAACGAGGAACTGGCAACCGAGCACTGACAACTGACAAGTGGAAAGAGGTTCAAACGATGGACGCAAGCGCAACAACACACGCTGACGCGAAGCGCCGGCCGGCTTTAGGCAAGGGCATCGAATCGCTGCTGGGGCCGCGCCCGCAGGCCGCTCCCGTTGCCGACGCGACCGGCAGGCCGCTGGAGATCGCGCTCGACCGGATCGATCGCAACCCGAACCAGACGCGCACCGCGTTCGACGAGACCAAGCTGGCCGAGCTGGCGCAGTCCATCGCCGCCACAGGAGTGGTGCAGCCGGTGGTGGTGCGCGAGATCCCCGGCGGCCGCTACCAGCTCATCATGGGCGAACGCCGCTGGCGCGCCTCGCAGGCCGCAGGCAAGGCGACCATCCCGGCCATCGTGCGCCAGGTCTCCGATGAGCAGTCGCTGGAGATGACCATCGTCGAGAACCTGCAGCGCGAGGACCTGAACCCGATGGAGCAGGCGCGCGCGTACGAGCGGCTGAGCCGCGAGTTCAAATTGACCCAGGAACAGATGGCCGTGCGCACCGGAAAGGACCGCGCAAGTGTCGGTAACTTCATTCGTTTGTTGAAGTTACCGGAAGGAATCCAGGCACTGGTGGAGCAGGGCGATCTGACCTTTGGCCACGCGCGCGCGCTGCTCGCGCTGGGGTCCGCCGAGCAGATGGGTGTGGTCGCCAGCCGAATTGGGTCGCAGGCCATGTCGGTGCGGCAGACGGAGAGCTACATTCAGGGTCTGATCAACCCGGAGCAAAAGCCGAAGAAGCAGCTTGCCGCCGCCGCGCCGCAGGACCCCAACGTGCGCGAGGCGCAGGATCGGCTGCAGCGCCGCCTGGGGCTGAAGGTCCACATCGAGGATCGCAAGGGCAAGGGCCGCGTGATCATCGAGTACGCGGGCGTGGATGACTTCGACGCGATCCTGGGCGCGCTGGGAGAGTAGGGCAGTTGCTAGTTGTGAGTTGTTAGTTGTTAGTTGAAGGCTACATCAGCGCGGGGCGGCGCCTTCGATAAGCGCGAAGCGCGTCGGTAAAAAACAATACGTAACACGAACAGTTACAAATCATCTGGCGTTTCGGCAACTGACAACTGACAACTGANNACAACTAACAACTTCCTATGAAGGCTACACGGATCGAATTCCGCAACCGCTTCTGGATCATCATGGCGATTTACGTCCTCGGCTTCGTCGCGCCGTGGGACTTTGTGCTGCACCTGGACGGCGCGGGGCCGAACGGGGCCGGGAACGCGCATGTGTGGGGACTGCTGGCCGTGCTGCTTTCGCAGGGCGGCGCGATGAGCATTGCAGCGGCGTTCAATCTGCTGCTGGCGGTGGCGATCGCGTGCGCGCTGGCCGGCGCGTGGCTGAGAACGTGGGGCTCGGCGTACCTGGGCGCGGACGTGATGCGCGACACCAGCATGCGCTCCGACGGCGTGGTCGCGGACGGGCCGTACCGCTATGTGCGCAACCCGCTGTACCTGGGCTCGTGGCTGAACCTGCTGGCGCTGGCGCTGTTGATGCCGGCCAGCGGCGCGGTGTTTGCGATCGCGATGCTGATCGCGTTTCACCTGCGGCTGATCTTCAGCGAAGAGGCGTTCCTGCGGGCGAAGCTGGGCGAGCCGTATGCAGCGTATTGCGCGAAGGTGCCGCGGGTTCTGCCCGCGCTGCGGCCGCAGGTCGCGGCTTCGGGAGCCCGGCCGCGCTGGGGACAGGCGGCGCTGGCGGAGATTTTCATGTGGGGCTCGGCGGTGTCGTTTGCCGTGCTGGGCTGGCGGTATAACGCGACTCTGCTGCTGCAATGCGTGCTGGTGTCGCTGGGGGTGGCGCTGGTGGTGAAGGCGTTTGCGAGCGGGCGCGGAGAAAAGGCTGGTTAGTTGGGCGGTTTACACCCCACCCTTCCCGCCCCAGCCAGCAAGCTGGTCGGGGACCCCGTTCGCGATAAAGCTGCGAAGGATGGGGAAAGCGTAAGCCGTCAACCGCAGGTCCTTCGACTCGCTACGCTCGCTCAGGATGACAAGGTTGAGATGGATACGAAGAGAAGGTTCTTCGACTGCGTCGCGGTGCGCCCTACGCTCAGGATGACAGGTGGTGGGGGAAATAAGAGAGCGGCCTCACTCCGCTGTGGCGTGGCGAGACTTGGCAGAACGGTTTCCGGGCGTCTTGACATCGTTGACGTCGTGGGAACCGTGCCCAAATCCATAGCTGCACGCCAAAGCAAGGTGAGACCGCTCAACTTAAATTGATTGAGGGGCGGGCTGCGCCGGGGGTTACTTCTTTGGCGGAGCGATGGTGTCCTTGGCGACCTTGGCGACGCGGAACTTGACCACGGTCTTGGCCTTGATCTTGATCGGCTCGCCGGTTTGCGGGTTGCGGCCCATGCGCGCCTTGCGTTCTGCCTTCACCAGCTTGCCGATGCCGGGAATGGTGAATTCGCCGCTCTTCTTGGTCTCTTTGACGGCCATTTCGGCGAGCAGTTCCAGGCCGGCGGCTGCCTGCTTGTTGGTGATTTCGAGCTTCTCCGCCATGGTGCGAACGAGAACGGTCTTGGTCATTCCTTTTGCCATAATGTGTTGCTCCTTGTTTCCAAATTTGTGTTGCCTTTGCTGCTGCGGCTGCGTTGTCTTTTGCTCCCGCGATGTCGACGCCGGTATTTCGGAGTGGCGCCTTGTTGAGAATTCGCCGGTGTTTATGCGGGTGCGAGGAAACGTACCGCATTTCACCTTCGACCTTTCCAATCCTAATGTCAATGGGTATTCTTGGGTTTCCACAGGTTTTTTGCGGTTTTTTTGGGGTTTTGTCCCAATTTGAGCACAAAAGCCGCTATTTTAGTGGTCTTTCACTCGGGCAGCGGCTCAGGACTCGCCGTATTTCACCCGCGAAGCCGCATCGCAAAGGCAAGATGCGGGGATTCTTCGCCTACGGCTCAGAATGACAACTGTAGCGGCGCGCCCGCAGCGATGCCCGCATTCAGGAAATGCACCAACGGCGCGGCCAGCGCGAAGCGGCGGGCAATCTGCTTGACCAGTCCGGGCGCGATCGCCGCCTCCGCGGGCAGGGTTGCGGAGACGCCCCATCGCCGCTGGCGCAGCAGGTCGGCCGCGGGCGAATCGGCGCAGAAGCCGCGCGGCACGCGCTTCATGCTGGACTCTTCCCACTCCTCCATCGCAGCTTTCAGTTTGCGGTTGGTCAGCAGCGCGCGCAGCTCCCGGTGGTGGGCCTCGATGTGCTGCCGGATGGCGAGCAACTGATCGCCGGTGGGCATGTACGCGCCCGCCGCGACGATGGTTTCGGTTGGGCTGAAGTGGCAATAGAAGCCCGCGCCGGAGGTCTTCTCCATGCCGGCGCGCACCCACCAGGCGGAGACGTGGGTCTTGTAGGGCCGGGCTGGATGCCCACGGGCGGCGTCGAAGCGCGTGTCGCGGTAGATGCGGAACATGGCCTTGTGCGGCAGACGGATGTGCTCGGGCGCGAAGTCCTCCATGGCGTGGTTGATCTCGTCGATCAGGGCGAGCATGGGCAGCTTCAGCTCGCGCTCATAGATCTCGCGGCGCGGCTCGAACCAGGCGCGGTCGTTGTGGCGGGCCAGGCCGCGGAGGAACTTGAGGGCTTCGGGGGTGAAGTGGGTCATGGATAGTTGTCAGTTGTCAGTTGCTAGTTCTCAGATGAAGAGTATCAGCGGGTGGCGTGGGGGGCTATAGGATTTGTGGATGGGATCGATGCGTAATTCTGCGACCCTGGCGCGTATATCCCGCGTATGTTCGCATTCGAGACCATCTTCGAGAACATTGGGGCGGAGACGGTGAGCACGGAAACCCAGCAGATCGCCCGTGGCCTGCGCCAGCGCGACCTTGCGCTGCTGCACGCGCTGGTGGAGCAGTATCAGTACCGGCTGGTGCGCTACCTTATCTATCTGCTGGGCCGGCGCGATCCCGTCGACGACCTGGTGCAAGAGACCTGGCTGCGCGTGCTGGAACGCGGCCGCAGCTACGACGGGCAATCGCCGTTCGCGCCGTGGCTGTTCACGATCGCGCGCAACCTGGCTATCGACAGCCTGAGAAAACGGCGCATCTTCTCGCTGGATACGAGCGACTCGCCGGATGATGACGCTGGAGCGCCGGGCGTCAATTATGCGGAATCGCTCGCGCTCGCGTCCAATGCGCCTTCGCCGTTTGAGCAGGCGGCGCGCACCGAGGACGCCCGATGGCTCGCCGAGTCGCTCGAGACGCTGCCGGCGGCGGTGCGCGAGGCGTTGGTCCTGCGCTTTCAGGAAGACTTGTCGCTGGAGGAGATCGCCGCCATCGCCGGCGCGTCCGTTTCCACCGTATCGTCGCGGATCTATCGCGGCCTGGCCGCGCTGCGAGCGCACATGCAAGGAGCCCATCATGCAAATTGATTCCGCCCGTCATCCATCCTTCTGCGCGCTGATCGATAAGTCGCTGGCCGGCGCAGCCACGCCGCAGGAGGAGCAAACGCTGCGCGAGCATCTGGCCACGTGCGCGCCGTGCGCGGAGCACCAGGAAGCAACCCGCCGCGTCGTCGCCGGGCTGGAGGGATTTTCCTTCGCGCCCGGCCCCGGTCTCGACCACCAGGTCCTCGCCGCCGTTGCGCTGCGGGCCCGGCAACTGGAGACGAACCGCGTCCGTCGCCGGCAGATGGGATGGGGCGGCCTGCTTGCTCTGCTGCTGACCGCCGTTGGCTCGCTGGCGGCGTCGCGGCTGGGCTCGCTCGCCGGCCCGGCGCTCCATCTCGACCCGGCGCAGATGCGATTTGGACTGGCCGCGTTCTGGATTACGCCTTCTTTATTTATCTGCATGCTGTTGCTGCTGCAGCCCACGTTGCACGCCGGGTTAAGCAGCCGGAAGGGATTCTCGCTATGATAATCGCGCTCCTGCTATTGGTCTTCGCGGTTTTCGCGGTCGTACTGGTCGTGGGCATTGTGGTGCGGGGCTCGATCTCCAACGTTGTGCCAAGGCCGGCGAAGCTGATCGCCGCGACCCTTTTCAGCATCGCCGTCACGGTCGGCGTCGTCGCCGGAGCGCTGGAATTCCGGAACACCGGCGGCCTGCGCGCGCCGGCTCTGGGTGCGCCCATTGGTCTGCTCGGAGGCACGCTGGTCGGCTGCCTGTTCCTGATATGGGTGCTCGGCCTGGGTTACGTGTACGGCGACGCGCGCCGGCGCAAGATGCCCGCCGTCCCGTGGCTGCTGGTCGCGTTGTTTGTCCCCAACCTGCTTGGCTTCCTGCTCTACTTTGTGCTGCGCAAGCCGCTGGGGCGGCCGTGCCCGCAGTGCGGCCAGGCGATTACGCCGGAACAGCGGTTCTGCTCCTGGTGCGGGGTGCAGCAGTACGCGCCGCCATACGGCACCACGGTCGCGCCGCCCGGCCCCACGGAAGGTGCGGTGGGGTAGGATGGGCGCTAGGTTTTGTGAGGAGGGATGATGAAGAAGCTGGCGGCGATGGTGCTGGCGGTGTTGGGATGCGGAGTGGGGATGGGGCAGACGGTCGCAGCGGCGCAGACGGATTCGCAAACGCTGCAGGCGATCCTGGTGGAGATGCGCGCGCTGCACAACGACGTGCGCCTGGGCACGACCACGCAGATCCTGCTGACGGAGATGGAGGTGCAGCGCGGCGTGGTGGATAAGGCGACGGAGAAGCGGGACAGCGCGCGGACCCGGGTGTCGCAGTTGCAGTCGACTGAGAAGAACTTCACCGCGCAGATTGCGCAGAACGAGGAGAACGCAAAAACGATGACGCTGGACCCGGTGCAGCAGAAACGCATCGCGGACCAGGTGCAGATGCTGAAGACGAACATGGCGATGTTCAAGAGCCAGGAGGACGATGCGGCGAGCGCGCAGCAGGACGCGGAGATCCAGTTGCGCAAGGAACAGGAGACGCTCGACGGGATTCAGGACCAGTTGAACGACGTGGTGAAGAAGCTGCAGCCCGGAAGCAATCCGTAACATTGTTGCGGGCTTAGGGGGGCGCACGGGGGATAGGGTGATGAAAAGACCGGTGGCAGCGCAGGAAGAAGGCCCGCGGCCAGGCAGTATCTAACGAATCGGATTGGTCGCAAAAAGCAGTTAGACGTCGCGACAAGAGTGCATGTCCCCGGGGCTAAAGCCCATTCGCTAAATGAACCTCTACGGCACGGCTGAAGCCGTGCCCTTAACGAAAAGCGCCTTTTCAGCATCCTCAGAAAACCCCACGGTAAACGGGCGCATAGACCATCGCCAGTACCCGGTCACCGGGCCGTGCCATGTATCTCTCCGTTTTGCTACAATTTGCCACTTGCAGTTCAAATCCGACGGAGGAAGCACGATGAAAAGACTTCTGTTCCTTGCACCCATCGGGGCCCTGCTGTTTGCACCTGCTGTATTGACCGCGCAAAGCGCACTGAACGGCACCTGGAAGGTCGACATGAGCAACGTCGACTGGTCCAAGAAGCCGGACGTCACCCTGCTGCAGGATGGCATGTACTCGTGCAGCACCTGTACGCCGCCGATCAAGATCAAGGCCGACGGCAAGGACCAGGCCGTCACCGGCCATCCCTACGTCAGCACGATAGCCATCAAGGTCGTCAACGACCACGAGATCCAGGAGACGGACAAGAAGGACGGCAAGGTGGTCGGCACCTCCACAACGACCATCTCGCCCGACGGCAAGATAGCGACGTTCACCTTTACCGACTCCAGCAACACCAACGGCGGGCCGCCGGTGACCGGCAAAGGCGAGGAGACGCTGGTGGCGAAGGGCCCGGCCGGCTCGCACGCCCTCTCCGGCTCCTGGCGCATGAGCAAGATGGAGACACTCTCCGACAACGGCATCACCTGGTCGTACCAGGTCACGGGCGACAGCCTGACCATGACCAGCAAGACCGGGCAATCGTACACCGCCAAGCTGGGCGGCCCGGAAGCGCCGATGAAGGGCGACCCCGGCGTCACCAGCGTCTCCGTGAAGATGATGGGCAAGAACACGCTGGTCGAGACGGATAAGCGCGGCGACAAGATCGTCAGCGTGACCACGCTTACGGTCGCACCCGACGGCAAGAGCGCGAAGGCGGTCGCTGAAGACAAGCTGGCCAACCGCACTACCACCTTCAACGTGGTGAAGATGTAGGGCAGTGGCTAGTGGTGAGTGAGTGGTGCGAGGGGCGGGCGTGGTGTGCTCGCCCCTTTGACGTTGGGGTGTCTCATCCGGGCGGCTGCCCCTCCGCGCCGCGCGGCTGACCTCTTCGCGATATAATTTTTCGGACGATGGCAGAGTTTCCTGAGAACGTGCCGACGCTGGACCCGCTCGGAGTGCCGAAGTGCAAGCCTCCGCTGTGGAAGCGTGTGCGGGCGTGGACGATCATCGTTCTGCTCTACGCCATCATCCTCGGCATGGCGGCTGGGGCGGTCCCGCTGCTGCGCTCTGTCTTCCGCCCTGGGATCGCGCTCGATGACCGCCTGATGCACCTGTTGTGGGCGGCAATGTTGCTTGCGCCGCTCGGCTTCATGGTCCGCTACTTCGTCCGCGTGCGGCTGAAGACCGGCCGCTGGCGCGGAACGCCGGAGCAGCGCCAGCAGGAGAAGGTCGAAAGGCTCGCGAAGTGCTCCATCGACGGAGCGAAGCGCGGCTGCGCAGCCAATCACAGCTCGCCCCTAACCTACGCGGTCAAGTGGGCGAGTTGCTCCGCGTTCGCGCCCGAATGCACGACGTGGCAGCGCACCGCCGCATGGCTGGTGCTGGTCGCTTACACGCTCGCGGTGCTGGGAGTTGCGGCCTTCGGCGTCATCTGCATTGGCGCGGCTTTCGACAACAATACGATTACGGCCACCTTGATGATCCTCGCGCTTGCATTTGCGGCGCTACTCTGGCCCGGTGTGGTCGCGTGGCGCCTGGTTCGCGGAATCCGCGCGGGGAAGGTGGGCACCACCCGCGAAGAGCTCGACGAGCTGCGCGCCCAGCGATCCGCCTGGGCAACGCGCGAAAGCCAGAAACCGCTGCGCACCAAAGTGCTGAGCACGGCATTCGCCGCGGTCGTCTACGGATTGTGGTGGATGCGCGTCACCGTGCACCACGCGCAGCACCCGCGCGAGAGCTGGGTGACGGTCGCGATGTGGACTCCGTTCTTCCTCTATTCCATCTGGGTCCAGTTCCGCCGGCCCAGGAACGCCCCGCCCGCCGCGGCAATGGACAACTGACAACTGACCACTGTCTCTTTGACCTTTTACTCTGCGCGGAGTATCAAGGCAGAACCATGCGAATTCATCCTTTCGCCGCCGCCGCCGCCCTCGCCGCCCTTGTCGCTTCGTTCGCCATCGCCCACGCGCAGGGGCCCGAGCCGGGCTCGCTGCCGGAGCAGAGCAGACCGCCTGCGACTGCGCCGGCCGCCGCGAACCCGCGTCCCGCCGCTGCGCCGCTGAACCGCGCAGACCCCAACTCGCCCGCGCAGGCCGGCCGCAATGCGCTGTACAAATATCTCGACGACATTGCGGCGAAGGACGAGGCGGCGCGAGAAGCCGCGATTGCGAAGATTGCGACGCGCGACCAGGCGGTGCTGCGGCAGCAGGAGGTGCGGACGAAGATCCAGGAGTTGCTGGGGGGCGGGTTCGTGCGAACTCCGCTGAACGCGCAGGTGCTGGGCTCGACGCAGATGGATGGGTTCCGCATCGAGAAGGTGGTGTACGAGTCGCAGCCGAAGTTCTACGTTACGGCGCTGATGTATGTGCCGGAGGGGGTAAAGACAACCGCAGGGCCTTCGACTCCGGTTGGCGCCGGCGCGCCAACCTCCGCTCAGGATGACAGTTCTTTGGGTAGAAAATATCCGGCGGTGGTGATGGCGCCGGGACACGCGGCCAGCGGCAAGGCGGGCGATTACGCGATGGCGGCGACGTTTGCGCGCAACGGGTTTGTGGTGCTGAGCTATGACCCGATCGGGCAGGGCGAGCGGTTGCAGTATCCCGACCCCGCGACGCTGTCAAAGGGACTCGCCGCCGGGTCGCTGGCCACGCGGCCCACGGGCGAGCATGGCGAGGCGGGCTTGCAGCCGACACTGATCGGCGACACGGTGGCCCGGTATTTTCTGTGGGACGGGATGCGCGCGGTGGACTATTTGATCTCGCGGCCGGAGGTGGATGCGGAGCGGATTGGCGCGTTTGGCTGCTCCGGCGGCGGGGCGATGACGGCGCTGCTGGGCGCGATGGACAAGCGGGTGAAGGCGACAGCGACGGCGTGCTATTTGACGACGATGGACACGCTGCTGCCGTCGATCGGCGCGCAGGACGCGGAGCAGTCGATACCGGGATTCATTGCGAGCGGGTTCGACTTTGCGGACTGGGTGGAGCAGGCCGCGCCGCGCGCGTACGCCATGGTGGGCACGGTCAGCGATATGTTTCCGTGGAAGGGGTTTTTGCAGACGGCGACAGAGGCGAGGAGATTTTATTCGCTGTTCGATGCGAGCGCTGCGGGAGTGAGTGCGACGGATAACCGCAGGTTCCTTCGACAGGCTCAGGACAGGCTCTTCGACTCCGGTCGCGGTGCGACCTCCGCTCAGGATGACAGATCTGTGGGGGGTGGGGCGAAGGCGGATTCGGGAGACGGCGGTCAGCGGTCAGCCGTCAGCGATCAACTGCCGACGCCGACGGGGCCGACGTTGAACCCGGATACGGCGAATGCGGTTCCGGCGTCGTCGCCGTTCCAGGTGATTGCGGGGATTGGCGGGCATGGGAATTTGCGACCGATTACGTCACAAATTGTCGGGTTCTTCCTGGTGCATCTGGCGGGACGGAGCGCGGACACGTTTGTGGCGCCGCCTGCGGCGGCGGCAGGGGCGAGCCCATTTGCTGCTCCGAATGTGCCGGCGGGAGCATTGCAGGTGACGGCGACCGGGCAGGTGGCGTCGAGCTATCCGGGGAGCGAGACGGTGTTCTCGCTGAATTTGAAGCGCGCGGCCGGCAAGATCCCGCAGTTTGTGGCCCCGCAAACGCTGCTGCAGGTGCAGACAGATGTGCGAGAGGTGACGAAGGCGGACGCGGTGCCGGGCGGGCCGCCCAGTGGATTCAAGTTTCCGTTTCCGGATTATGCGGCTCATCCTGGACCCCGGGATCGAATCCCCGCAGTTTTGCTGGTTAGAGGTGACGAATCCAGCTCGCCGGAAAACCCGATCGACCCGATCGATGACGATATGAAGGCCCTCGCCGCCGCCGGTAACTTCGTGCTGTCGTTTGTGCCGACGCCGTCGTCGTCGGGTGGGGAGGAGACCAAGTCGCCCATTCTCGGCCCGTTCTACCTGACCGAACTGCGGGAGGAGTTGGTGGGCAAGACGCTGCTCGGCATGCGCGTCGACGACGTGATCCACGCGGTCGACTACCTCGCGGCCCGCCGCGATATCGATGCCAGCAACATTACGGTTGTGGCGAGCGGGCACATGGGGCTGGTCGCGCTGCATGCAGCGGTGCTCGACAAGCGGATCAAGCATGTCACCGTCGATCACGTGCTGGAGAGTTACGCCAGCCTGCTGCGCGCGCCCATGCCGCTGGACGCGCCGCAGGACATCCTGCCCAGCGTGCTGCTGAAGTACGACATTCCGGACCTGGTGCGGGTGCTCGGCCCGCGTGTTACCGCAACCAACTGGTTGTCATCCCAGCGAGCAAGCTCCCCGGGGGCCCCGACGCTGCCGGGGACGGCGAACCTGGCAGAGAAGTGAGGGGAGCAACCGCAGGTCCTTCGACTGCGCGCTGCGCGCTGCGCTCAGGATGACAGGTATTTCGGGGTGCGGCGATCCCAGGCACATCAACCCGCGCAAGCGCCCACCACGGAACCTGTCATCACGCGCCCACCGCGAACCTGTCATCCTGAGCGAAGGCACTCACAGCGTGAGTGCCGTAGTCGAAGGACCTGCGGTTGCCTGTTTGGGGTATGGCCAGTCGCGGTGATGGGGAGCACCGCTGTGCGATGCGAGGGGCGATAGGCTGGTCCGGTGAAAGAGCACATGTACTTCACCTATATCGTGGCAAGCCGCAGCCATAACTTCTACATTGGCATCACGAGCGATGTCGAAGGTCGCGTTCTGCAACACAAGAGCGGCGTCTTTGAAGGGTATTCCAAGAAGTACCATTGCAATCGGCTGGTTTGGTTTGAACGGCATAACGACGTGTCCGTCGCGATCGCGCGTGAGAAGCAGCTGAAGGGTTGGTCGCGAGCGAAAAAGATCTGGCTGATCGAGCGGGAGAATCCTGCTTGGGTGGATTTGAGCGAGGCGTGGGGAAAACCGATCAAGCTGTATGGCGAGGGCTAAGACAAGCAACCGCAGGTCCTTCGACTGCGCGCTGAAGCGCTCCGCTCAGGATGACAGGGGTTAGGCGTGCGGAAGCGCTGAGCCTGGGTCGGGGAAGGCCGATGGGCTGACCGCGGCGGTGGCTGTGGCAGATGGGAAAGTGTCCCAGGCGACATCCGCGGCGCGCGGGACGCGTCTATGATGTGACCCATGCGGGCGCACCTGGCCACTCTCGTCGAGGAGTTCCGCAAGCACGCGGCGGAGACTGCCGTGGTCGCGCATCGCGGCAATCGTCGCTACCCGACGACCTACGGCCAGCTCGCGGAGATTGCAGGGCGTTTTGCCGCGGAGCTGGAACGGCGCGGCATCGTTCCCGGCGACCGCGTGGTGTTGTGGGGCGAGAACTCCGCCGAGTGGATCGGCGTCTTCTTCGGCTGCCTGCTGCGCGGCGTCATCGCCGTACCGCTGGACACCGCGGGCACACCCGGCTTTACCGCCCGCGTGATCCGGGATGTCGCGCCCAGGCTGGTCGTGGGCGATGCGGAGTTGCTGGCGGGGTTGGTGGCGTGCGAGGCAGAAAAGCCCGGGGCTGAAGCCCCCGCAGTTAACAACAGCCGTTCCCGCGGGCTAAAGCCCGCTGCTAATCCGGAGTGGATGGAGTTGCGGAGGATCGCCGACCATCTGCCGCGCGAGCCGCTGTTTGCGGTCAGCAGCGCGGTCAACGAACACACGCCGTTTCAGATCGTGTTCACCTCGGGCACCACGTCGGAGCCGCGCGGCATTGTGCACACGCACCGCAACGTGCTGGTGACGCTGGAGCCGATCGAGCGCGAGATGGCGAAGTACGCCCGAGTGGAGCG
>PLUT01000147.1:0-11824 GCA_003162875.1 Granulicella sp. | reverse complement strand
GAGGTCCACTTCGCCGAGCAGTTGGAGCCCGCGCGCATCACCGACCTGATCCGCCGC
The DNA here is from genome assembly GCA_003162875.1 of Granulicella sp. Taxonomy (GTDB): domain Bacteria; phylum Acidobacteriota; class Terriglobia; order Terriglobales; family Acidobacteriaceae; genus Edaphobacter. Next base: position 11,767 of record PLUT01000147.1, on the reverse strand, counting down.
GAGCGCATCTCCGTGCTGGTGGCCGTGCCGCGCATGCTGCATCTGCTGCGAGTGCATCTGCTGGGGCGGTTCCCGGAGGCGAGTGGTCAGTTGTCAGTGGTCAGTGGTCAGAAAGAGCAGCGCGGGGTTTGGGCGGTGGCGAGGAAGTGGTGGCGATGGAGAAAGGTGCATCGCGCGCTGGGCTGGAAGTTCTGGGCCGTCATCTCCGGCGGCGCCACGCTGCCGGCTGAGCTGGAAGCTTTCTGGAGCCGGCTCGGCTTCGCCCTGATCCAGGGCTACGGCATGACGGAAACGACCGCGCTGGTCACGCTGAATCATCCCTTCCACATCGCTCCCGGCACCATCGGCAAGCCGCTGCCCGGGCACGAGGTGCGCATCAGCGATGCGGGCGAACTGCTGGTGCGCGGCGACATGGTGGCCGGCGCCACCTGGGCCGCCGGCAGCATGCACCGGCGCGAAGGCGAGTGGCTGGCCACCGGCGACCTGGCCGAGAAAGACGCCGCGGGCGGCCTGCGCTTCCTCGGCCGCAAGGGCGAAGTGATTGTCACCGGCGCGGGGATGAACATCTACCCGGCGGACCTGGAAGCCGCGCTCGCCGCGCAGCCGGGCGTCCGCGCGGCCGCCGTCGTGGCGTGCGATCTGGCTGCCGGAACAGAGCCCGTCGCGGTCGTGATCTTCAACGGCGATCGGGATCGCGATGCAGCAGCACAGCTCGACGCGGCCGTCGCCGCCGCCAACCGCACGCTGGCCGAGTATCAGCAGATCCGCCGCGTGCTGCGCTGGCCGGAACTGCAGTTCCCCTACACCACCACCGGCAAACTCATCCGCCGCCAGGTTGCGCAGTGGGCCTGCGCGGAACTGACGGGGCAATCCGCATCCGGGCGGCAACCGGGCGTCGCCGCCGCTCCCGCGCAGGACGCGCTGCTTGCGCTCGTCGCCGAAGTTACGGGCGAGCCAACTCCGGCGGCCGCAGACCCCGACGCGCTGCGCCTCTCGGAGGAGCTGCACCTCGATTCGCTGGGCCGCGTGCAGCTCCAGTCCGCGCTGGAGCAGCGCTTCTCGCTGGAACTCGACGACGACTCGCTTGCCGGCCTCGCGACGCTGCGCGATCTGCGCGCGCTGGTCGACCGCGAACTCCACGGCCCCGATGGTGCGGTTGTCAGTTCTCAGGTGTCAGTTGTCAGTTCTCGCGTGCCCGGAGCCGGCGCGGTGGCTATGCGCGACGTTCCACGAACCGCAGCGGATTCCGAACTGAAAACTGACAACCGACAACTGACAACTGAACAGCACCGGTATCCCCACTGGCCGTGGGCGTGGCCGGTGCTGGCGCTGCGCATCGCCTGGATCGAGCTGGCGCTGCGGCCGCTGGTCTGGCTGCTGGCCAGGCCAAAGGTCAGCGAGTCAGCGGCTCAGCCAGTCAGCCAGTCAGCCGCGCCGGTGCTGGTGATTGCGAATCATGCGACGGCGTTTGACGGCGCCCTGGTGCTCTACGCGCTGCCGTTCAGGCTGCGCCGCCGCGTCGCCGCCGCCATGTCCGGCGAGATGCTGCTGGATTATCGCCATGCGCGCAACCAGGGCAATCCGCTGCTGAACCTGCTGGCGCCCCTGGCCTATTGGCTGCTTACGGCGTTGTTCAATGTCTTCCCCCTGCCCAACGGGCGCGGTTTCCGGCGCAGCTTTGCCCACGCCGGCGCGGCCATGGACCGCGGCTACTCCGTCCTCATCTTTCCTGAAGGAACGCGCAGCCGCAGCGGGCGGATGAATCCGTTCCGCCCCGGCATCGGCCTGCTCGCCCAGCAATCGGCCGTACCCATCCTGCCGGTTGCGCTGGTCGGCCTGTACGAACTCACTACGCCAGGCGCGCGCTGGTTCCGATCGGGTCGCATCGAGATACGCATCGGCGCGCCCATCCCCGCGCCGGACGAGCACTCCGACGCCGCCCAGCTAACCGCCGCGCTGGAGCAAGCCGTGCGCGCGCTGGTTAAGGGCACGGATTCATAAGCCTGTCCTGAGCGAAGCCGAAGGATGCCGTAAATGCCGCATAATCATCGCGGCTTCAGAGGCTGCGGAAAAAGGCGGACTCGGCTCGACGAACCAAAGGCCCAGGGCTAAAGCCCCTTGATTCTGTTGACCCTTTACCGCGGCCTAAAGGCCGCTGCTACTCCGAAAGGCGGCACCACGGGTTTTTCCGCAGCCTGTTCAGCCGCTGAGGTCGCTCGTTGCAGCGGCTCTCGAGCGCCGTCCAGAGCGCCGATTAACGACTTTGACACCGGCATCGGGACGCGCTACGATACAGGCCCGGAGAGCAGCAAGGGGGGAACGATATGATGCCCCGACCTGAACGCAACGCTGTTCGTACCTTCGTTGAAAACCTGGAGACCGGCGCCCGCGTCATCTGGATTGCCACCGGCGCCAAGGGCACGGTGCAGGCCGACAAATCCATCCTGTGGGACGATGGCTCGCTGCTGCAACCGAAACAAATGACGGAAAGCCACTCGGTCCTGATCCACCGCGAGCCGGAATGGCTGCGGGTGCACGACGCGCTGGCCACCATGCTGGACTGCGTGAAGCTCGGCTGCACGCTGAACCGCTGGGACGAGGTCGCATGCAAGAACCGGCGCCCAGAGCAACTTTGCCCGCTGGCCGAACTGTCGAAATCCGACGAACCGCCGGTGGTGGCGAAGCCGCACCCCCGAACCGCCGGCTCGGTCAGACTCGGCGTCCCCAAACCGCGCCATCGCGCGCGACCGTGAGCCTAAACAACCAAAGAATGAGTTTGCGAGCTTATAGCTGACAGCTTTCCAGCTTACAGCTCTCGATCCTTTCAAGCTGCTCACGTCCCGCGGGCATCCGGGCAGGATTTCGAATCGAGGAATTATTCCGGCGTGGCGTGGGACTACGTCCGCCTGGAACTGAACGACGGCAGCAAGCCTTATCCCGCTCCGCCGGACAACGGCAGGCCGGATTACCCGCCGGCGCCGGGCCTGGCCGTCGCAGCCGCGCGCTGATCTTGGCGCGGTAAGGGTATTACCGGATTAGGGATCACTTCCGCTATGCCGACATTTCGGGATCGATCTGGTGTAGAGGACGAAGACGGGCCGGGCTGGGGTCTCCGCGATGCGGACAGCCGACCGAAGAGCCACAAGCCAAGGTCTACAGGGTGATGACGACCTTGCCTATCTGCTCATTGCTTTCGAGGTACCTGTAGGCTTCGACGGTTTGATTGAAGGGGAAGGTCCGGGCGATCTTCGGCTTGAAGGATCCATCCGCCAGGCGATCGAAGATGTACTTCTTCATGGTTTCCCACTCCGGGGTGCCACGCAGTTCGCCGAAGGTGTAGCCGAACATGCCGATGGTTCGGCCAAAGACAGCCATGGGAAAGGGCGTGGGCTTGCCCGAGAGCATGCCGTACAGGTAGATGGTGCCACCATTGGCCGTGGCCTGCGCGAGCGTGTCGATGTAGTCGCCGCCCACCGGATCGAAGACGATGCGTGCACCCTTGCCGCCGGTGATCGACTGCACACGGGCCACCAGGTCCTCCTCTTCCGTGACGATGACGTGGTCGGCGCCGAGGGCGATCAGCTGATTTTTTTTTGCGGAGGTACGGGTGGTTGCAATCGAGATACCGCCCTGTGCCTTGACGATCTGGATGGCCGCGAGCCCAACGGACGAGCTGGCAGCGGTGATGATAACGAAGTCGCCGGCAGCCACTTTGCCGAAAGGCACGAGCGCGCCGTAGGCAGTGCAGTACTGCATCCACACAGCGGCACCCTCCACCGCAGAAAAGGACTCTGGAACGGCTGCGAGAACGCCGGCAGGAACGACGGCTTCTTCCGCAAGCACCGGGTACTGGTACATCGAAAAACCAGGAATGGTGCCGAAGCGCTTGCCGATGAGGGCGGGATCGACCTCGGGACCAACGGCCATGACCTTTCCCAGCGCCTCGTATCCAAGCCCGGAGGGCGGGTTCACTTTTTCCATGTAGAAGCCGTGATAATACATGCTTTCGGCCCGGTTGAGGCCCACTGCTTCCACCTTGAGCAGAACTTCACCAGGACCGGGCTTGCGCTGGGGCAGATCTTCGATATGAAGGACTTCGGGACCACCGAGCTGGCTAAAACGAATGGCTTTCGGCATGATATGGACTTCTCCTGTCCATAAGGAGATGCGGACTGCCTGCAGCGCGGCGCAAAATTACGCGGGCCCGACGGCATTTCTTTGTCGCAAGACGGCGATCCACAGCCAGCAGCGACCTGCCGTCTGATTCGTCCTAGGAAACGCACCAGTGTCCGATTATCCTGCCCTGACCCGGTCATGAGATCACAGTACGCTGGCCGTTTCAGAGGACTAACCCAGCAGGACCCGGATTAATGCGGTTGAAAATCGGCTAGCTGAGTGCCCTGGGCTGTTGGCAACAGTTACCGCGGCGGCAACGAGCAATGACTGTTAGAATGGCCCCTATTATGAAGGACATAGGCGATACAGTCGGTCAGTCAAACGAAATAACCGGGTGCTCCAAGACTCCGACGATTCCAAAGGCAGAAAAGACTGCGAAGAGCGAAATCTGGGTATCTACTTTTCTTGTCCTCCTATTCCTTTTTCACAATCAAGCACTGGGTGCTGATACTCGTGAGTCCCTTCGCCAGAGAATTCTCGCCGGTGATCAGGTATCCCTGAGAGCGTCTGCGCCCGAGGGCGCTCGGACGATTGAGGCAAGCTGGATCGAAGAAGCGGTGAGGAGACGCGTTCCAATACACATTAGCAATGCAGTGATCCAAGGTAGTCTCGAGCTGCAGAACTCTAGCGTTGAGCAGGAATTCGATCTGCAGGAATGCATCTTCAAAGACTACGCCGATTTTTCTTACGCAATCTTCAAGCGCGATTTTTTGGTATCAGAAGCAGCCTTTACTGCAGGCGTATCTTTTCAAAGTGCAGTCTTCCAGCAGAGGGCGATGTTCCAACGTACCCGCTTCGAGGGTGGCCCCATTAACTTCGCCGATGCCCACTTCTTCGCAGAATTCAGCGCCGAAGAGGCCAGTTTCGGTACCAAAAGCGCAACTGCGGTTTTCGTTCACGCTCGATTCGACGCTACGGCCGATTTCGCCAAGTCAGTCTTCAACATTGATGTAATGTTCAACTCGACGCAATTCCTGGGGACAGGTTTCTTTCCAGGCGCGAGATTTAGGGGCCCCTACGCAGATTTCAGCCGCGCCCACTTCTTCGATCTCGCGATCTTTGGGGGTGGTCCCCCTGCGGACTTCAACGCTACATTCGAGGGGCAGGCAATTTTCACCGGAACACAGTTCGATTCGTCAGCGGTGTTCAACGGGGTTTCATTTGACGGCAGATCGGGCTTCGTGGGTGCACGCTTCGATGGCGACGCCGACTTCGAGACGTCCGTGTTCCGAGGACCCGTCAGTTTTCGTTCCGCAATCTTTCATGCCGTTTACTTCTCAAAAACAGCGACGGGCGAAATGCCGCAGTTCGGCGATGACGTGGACCTGCTTGGATGCACCTATGACCGAATCGAGATCAACTGGCCTTCTCTTCTTCGATATCCGAACGGCCAGTCTCGTATTCACCCCTATAACCGCCAGCCCTATGTCGAGCTTGAAGAAGTGTTGAGGAAAGCTGGTTTTGAAGAGGGTGCGGATGAAGTGTACGCAGAACGTCGGCGCGTAGAGAATGGGAAAGGCTTTCGAAAACTTTGGGATCGCCTGTATTGGCTCACTGCGAACTACGGCATTGATTTGTGGCATGAATTCATCGGTTCACTAGGTTTTCTGTTGATGGGTATGTGGGTTCTTTCGCGTCCTAGCGCAGTTGTAAATGGTGAGAGCGGAAGCGAGACCACAATATCGTGGTGGAGCGCCCTTTGTTTAGCGGTGCGCCAATTTCTGCCCTTCTCACTGCCGGTGAAGCCTCGATGGACCCCCTCCCGTCATGTTCTATGCAGGTGGCAAAGATGGCCACTTCTCACGGCGGCAACGTACGCCAATCTCTTGCAAATTGTTGGGTGGATTCTCATTCCGCTGGCGGCAGCGTGGTTCGCCGGTGTGCTGCGCCATGCGGCACAGTAAATGTGATCTGAAGCCGTTGCACAAATCTTGTCAAACACGGGTGTATGGCAGCCTCCTCGCCTTGCTTCTGGAGAACGACTTATCTAATGCGGACCGTCGATCTCGGCCAGCGTGGGGATACACGGGGCCCCCGTTTAGGAACTGTCCCGCTCAAGTGGTTGTAGTCAGGCCCTTCTGACTCCTATTGATGCAAAATCTCTAAGTGCGCTCAGCGAGGGGCCGCTACGAAGCGATCACCCGATAATCCTCACGGTTTTCGCTGAACCTGTTCTGAATATTCGTGAAACCGGCACTTCTCAAGCGTTCTATCAACTCTTCGACGCGAAATGGATAGTAGACAATCGTGTAGCACCGGGTCGATGCTTTTCCGTCAGAATCAAAGACCAGGAGCACTTCTATGGTGTGGGGGGCCTCGAACCTCTCCGGAAAGTTCCAAATGTAGATGGGCAAACACCGCTGCCCGGCGCGCTCTCTCCACTGCGGATAGGGTGTAAAACGTGTTTTCTCTTTCCGGAGCTGCTCCCAGTTGCGAGAGTCAATGACGAGTTTGCCGCCACTGCTTAGAACGGCGCGCATTCCCTGCACCGACCGAAACATTTCTTCTCCGTTGCGGGTGTGCCCGATTGAGTTGCCAAGACAGAAAACCAGGTCAAAGGGACCAGGTACGTGAGCCGGTAGATCCTCCCAGGCACAGCACTTCAGCGGGACGTCTACATTGGCGTTGCTGGCGGCAAGATTCGCTTGCTCGATCATTCCCGGGCTGCCATCGGAGCCACTCACTTCATAGCCAAGCTTAGCCAGCGCTATCGCGAACGTTCCGATTCCACAGGAGCAATCCAGGATGCGTGCCTTTGGACCGGCGTCTTTCAGAACGTCTGCGTGCTGCTCAAGCGCAGGCTTGCCTGAAGCGATATAGTCCGAGTAGAGCCAGTGGTAGTTCGCAGCAAACTCGTCGTATTGCGACATTGGCGTGTGGCCCAGCCTTTCGTCCTTGAATCATTTGGATCAGCATACTCCCGGGCGAAAAAGCGCTTTTTCGTTAAGGGCACGGATTTATCCGTGCCGTAAGAGCCGCAGAATTAGTCGGGCTTTAGCCCCTGAGGTCAATTCTTTGGACCGCGAACCTACTTTTCGGCGGTCTCTTAAAAGTGGCGCAGGGCGTCGATGGGGGTGGGCGTTATAGGCAAGCCTTTTCCACCTCGATATGCAAGAAAGTGCGCTGTGGTCAGGTATGACAGGCGTATGTCGCTGATTGCAAACACCGCGTGAATGGACCCCGAATTGCAGAGTATACATACTCCTAACTTCCCCTACTGCTGCGGGTTCCTGAACAGCGGCGTCAACCCTCGACAGGTGTAAACGGACCTCCCGCTAGATGGAGCTTCGGCAATGAAAACACCTCTGCCTCTCCCTGAAGTGGTCGCTAGGATTTCTCGCCTCAGATTTGCAGGACCATGTGGGCTGATGCTGTTCGCATTTGCGCTGCTCTCACCCGCGCCTGCGCGGGCCGTCGGGATGGGTGTTAACGATAACTGTCTTGATGGCGGCACCATAAACGAGGTCAACGACTCTAACGTGCCGATGAACGCGACGACGTATATCACCGACAAGTCCACAGGTCTAATTGCTGATACCGTCTACCACGGCGTTATGGCGGCTAACAGTACTCTCCCCTTCTTCTATTCCTCGGGGCTTGAACACTGCGACGCGTATAACTATTTTACCCCGCTTGCGCCTATTCCGACAGGCGGAGGAGGTGGTATCGGTGCCGGCGCTAGCTCAGTTCTTTACATCGAAAGTATGTTCTTTGATCCGACGACCAACCAGTACGAGCTCGAAGGCATTTTCGATTTCATGCAAGGTAACGGCATCGCGAGCGTGAGCATTCCGGATCTCTGGGAGGCCCCGATCGGAGACAGCTTCACAGATAGCAGCGAGACCCTTTATGCCGTTGTGAATCTCGACAATTTCTTGTTCCCCGGGCCGGCTCCGACTTTCTCGGCCGGCGAGGATTTTTCCATCATCGATGGAACCACACCCCTCCTGCCCGGGATGGAGTTCTTCGCCACCGCTCCCACGTTCAATCCTGCGACGGGGTTTGGCGGAACACCTTACACGGGTAACGGCATTGTGGAGGCGGAGCACGACCTAAGTCCGACACCTGAACCATCATCGCTTGCGCTGTTCGCATCCGGCCTTCTCGGCCTCGCCGGGATCGTCCGCCGCAAACTCCGCCGCGGATGAGCGCAACCCGCTTCGCTCCCGCGCTTTTTCCGCTTCCAATGCAAAACGGCCAGCCCGAAGGCTGGCCGTCGTTGTGTTGGGGAGAGCTTGACTGCCTACTTGTTCCTCCGGGGACTGGCGGGTGGCCCAGCCTTTCGTCCTTGAATCATTTTGGATCACAGCATACTCCTGGGGGTACCCCATCCTTGTCGCCGCTTTCTGGCGATAGGGTGGGGCTCTGCCACTCCTGGGAAGAATCAACGCACCAGGGAGGATGGGGCACAGGTCGGAATGACAAGCAATAAGGTTGTCATTCTGAGCCATCGGCGAAGAATCCCCGTATTCTGCCCGGGGCTGCACTACACTGCAAGCGGGCCAAATGCGCGATCACGAGTACTACGTCTACATCCTGGCAAACACCTTCCATCGGCTCTACACAGGCGTCACCAACGATCTTGCCGTCAGGGTGAAACAGCACAAGGCCGCAAAGGATCCAAAGTCCTTCACCGCCCGCTACGGCATCAACCGGTTGGTCTACTTCGAACGGTTCCAGTACATCCAGGACGCGATCCGCCGGGAGACGGAGATCAAAGGCTGGCTGCGCGTGAAGAAGCTGGCACTGATTGTCCAGCACAATCCGACGTGGCGCGACCTGAGTGAAGACTTCGGTAAGCCGACTGAGCCGTTTGATGAGAGGAAGATGAGGCCTCCCATAACGTTCTGAGGCGGCACGGGCAAAATGCGGGGATTCTTCGCTGCGCTCAGAATGACAGCGTTGAAGGGTTGGGGTAGAACCTCGGAAGGTCGGCGGCGCGGGCAAAATGCGGAGATTCTTCGCTCCGCTCAGAATGACAATTTGGGAGGTCAGGGTCAGAATGACAACCCTGGAGGGCCGACGCTCACTCCGGGGCCTAGAAGTGGCGGAGGGTGTCGATGGGGATGGGCGGCTTGCCGGGTTCGCCGCCGGGTGGCGGAGCGGATGGGTCGGCGTCGGGCGCGCGTTCGGCGGTTTTCTCGATGGAGCGGCTGACCAGGTCGCGGGAGCCGAGGCCGATGGCCAGAGCCAGCGTGAGCACGATGCCGCCGAAGAGGATGCCGAAGGCGAGGTCGACGACGGTGCCGCCGATCTCCAGATGGTCCAGCACCATCGCAGCGGTGAGCACCAGGACCAGCCACTTTACCCCTTCCGACAACATGCGGGCGTAGTGGAGACGGGCGTTGACGGCGCCGATCAGCACCGAGCGCGACAGGAAGCGCGCGATCAGGTTGCCCGCAAGGAGTATGGCGATGGCGCCGATCGCATGGGTCAGGTACGGCAGCAGCAGCTTCGAGGTTTCGGAGTTGTTGGAGTAGGAGGCGTCCAGGGCGGAGATGCCGACGACGATGCCGAGGATGACGCATCCGAACAAGACGACGCGGGCGAGCATCACCGAGGGACTGTGGGAGAGCGACCAGTTCTGGATGTTGGCGTTGCCGGCGAAGACGTTGCTGCGGGAAAGGCGCTCATCGAAGCGCATGGAATGCAGGATGATGCGCACGAGCGCGGCCAGCGCGGCGCCGATCAGGGTGAACAGAAGCACGGCGACCAGCAACGCCAGCAGACCGGGAAGAAAACTGGCGAGCTTGACCAGGACGCGGTGAGTGGACTCGCTGAGTGCGAAATGAACTTGTTGCAACATTTGTTGCCTCCTTGCAAAAAACGAAAACGGCGGCGACCTTACGGATTGAAGCGATCGGGCCAGCGCCAGCGCGAGACGAGATAAGCTTTGTCGCGCTCAAAGGTGGCGGCCAGATCCTCAATGTGCTGCTCCGGCGCGGCGCCGGCGCCGGTAAGCAGGATGTGCGAAGCGACCCAGGCAAGGTAGAGCGGAGTGAGCGCGCCGAGCAGGTGGCCGCGATTGATGGTGCGCAGGCGGTAGGCGAGGATGAAGTCGTAGACGATGCGGGTCCAGAGCTCGTCGTTCATGCGGAACCCGGCGGGAGGCATCAGCGACAGGTGTTTCAGGCCGAGCAGCGTCTGCGGCGGGAGCACCAGCGACCATATCTCCTGCAGGTTGGTGTAGGCGACGCGGAAGGCTTCGAGCATGGGACTGACGTCGGGAAGAGTTCCCGTGGAGAACGGGGTTTCCGGGGTTGCGCACCCCGGTTGATAGAAGCGAACGCGCTGCCAGATGCTGGCCCGGGCTTCAATGTCGGAGAAGAAGGAGCCGGCCGTCTCGCTGAGCAGAGCGTTGAGGTCAGTGGATGCGGGCTGGGGCAGACCGCGCGGGCCGGCGTCGATCTCGGCGACGGGCCAGTTGGCGGAGGCAGCCTCGGCGACGGGCCACAGGATGGCGTCGTTTTGCCCGGCGGCGGTGAACGGCTGCGCCGCCATGGCCAGGCGCTCGGCCATGCGCAACGAAAGGCCGACGTCGATGGCCTGGGGAAAGCGAGGACACTGGCGGTACAGCGCGCGGGTGACGGGGTAGAGGATGGCGGAGTTGACCAGGCCGTTATTGGGGCCGAGCCGATAATGCGGCAGGATAAGGTCGGCGGCGGAAGAGCCGAGCAGGGCGGCAGCCAGGTCGCGCACGAATCCCGGGTTCAGGGTCTGCGACTCAGGGCCGAGCAGAATGCAGGCGCGGGCGTTGTGCTCCTGGGCCATTTTGAAGGCGTTCAGGTAGTCGGCGGCGGTGAGAAAGAGCGCGGTCGAGGATGAGCTGTAGTGCAGCAGGCGCAATGGGGAGGAGTCGGGAGCGGCGGTCGATAGCACGGAATCGGGACTGGAGGCGGGGGCGGCGTCGGGGATGGCGACCAGGATATTGCTGTTGCCGTTGCCGGCGGTCTGCTGCTCCGGAAATGCGCCGGCGAGGTTTTTGAGCGTGGCTTCGAGGTCTTCCGGCGGGAGCGGGGTGAGGCAGATCAGCAGGTCGCCGGTGAGCGGGGTGGGCTCGGGCGCAGGAGCGGTGGCGTCGGGAGTGGGTTGCCGGGTGTCGACATCGCTGGAGGTTGGGGTCATGGGCGGATCCGATCGGTTATCCGGGCACATCAGTTAGTGCGTCAGTAGTGCGTCAGTAGTGCAGCTCAGGTTGACGTCAGGTTGACGGCGGATTCTCCGCTACCTCATTCGATGGCTTGAGCGGCCGCATGATTATCTCGGTGGCTTCATTCTGCTGCGGGAGGGCGGACGGGCGCGGCGCCTCTGGTCCGGGCTGGAGCTCCAGCCAGAAGAAGGAGTAGGGCGCAAGGCTCAGCGGATAGGGCTTGTCGGTGATGGGCGGGAAGGGAACGTAGCCGAGCATCTCCACCGGGACGCGGCCGGCCAGGTGGGCGAGGTCGAGCTCGACCGGCTGGGCGAAGCGGGAGAGGTTGGCACAGCAGAGGACGGTTTCGCTGTGGCCGTCGGGGGCGTCGTAGTGGCGGATGTAGGCGAGCACCTTGCGGTTGGCCGGCGAGAGGAACTCCAGCGTGCCGCGGCCGAAGAC
>PLUT01000392.1:17196-17467 GCA_003162875.1 Granulicella sp. | reverse complement strand
CTTAGAAGCGGTGATGCCCGTGGCCGGCAACGAAGACCAGCATCCGCAGCAGCAGGATGAGAACCGCAGCGGTTGCCAGGATGACGATAAGCAGGCTGTGGCTGCGCGGCTTGGATTTGCGCTTCATGCTTAAAGACAGTCTTTAGCTGTTAGCTCTCAGCTTTGTGCAAAGGCCCTTCGGTGTTTGCCGAAGGGCCTTCGCTTTGAATTCGTATTCTAACCAGCTTATAGCCGGTGGCTGGAAACTTTTTTTACGCCGTTATCGTGCGCT
>PLUT01000392.1:0-17149 GCA_003162875.1 Granulicella sp. | reverse complement strand
GTGAAGATGTTGGGGAACATGACCGAGTTGAAGAAGCCGCACAGCACCAGCGTGCCGATTGCTATCCATCCCGAAGTAAACATGGAAGTGGCGATGAGCGCCGCGGCGGCAAAGGCGAATACGCCCAGCAGCTTTCCCGGCTTCACTTTGGTCATAATCCACGCGCCAAGCAAGCGCCCGACCAGCGCGCCAAGCCAGTAAAGCGATACCAGGAAGGAGGCGGTCTTCGCGGTGCTCATTCCCTGGGTGTTGAAGTAATTGACCGCAATCGAAGCCAAACCGACTTCAACGCCGACATAGAAGAAGATGGCCACTGCGCCCAGCACGGTATGCCGGAAGCTCCAGATGCTGCGGCTCAGAACCGGATCGCCGGCTTTGCCGGGACGGAAGGCCTGGGTCTGGGTAATCGCCGGCAGATGCGAAAGGGCAACCGCGACGCCGAGAATCAGCAGCGCGGCGGCGATAGCGATGTAGGGCACCCGCACGGTGTTGGCAATGGCCGCCTGAGTGGCCAGCTTGCCTGGATCGGCGAGGATGTACGCGCCGGCGACCAGCGGCGCAAGGGAGCCGCCGATGGAGTTGAAGGCCTGTGACAGGTTCAGTCGGATGGAGGCTGTGCCTTCGGGCCCGAGAATCGAAACATACGGGTTGGCCGAGGTCTGCAAGGCCGTTACGCCCGCGCCCACGATGAACACCGCGGTGAGGAACAGCGGGAAGCTGACCAGCTTAGCTGCGGGAACAAACAACAGGCAGCCGACCACTTGGATAAAAAGTGAAACCACCATCGTCCGCTTGTAGCCGATGGTCTCAATCAACTTCGAAGTTGGCGCGGAGAAGACAAAGTAGGCCAGGAAAAACGCCGACTCTGCCAGCATCGCCAGGCCGTAGGGCAGGGTAAAAATCTTCCTGAGGTGCGGCACCAGGGCCATGTTCAGGTTGGTGATGAATCCGAAGATGAAAAACAGCGCGGTTACCGTGATGAACGGAACGAGATATCCGGGCGACGTGAGGGCCGCGGATTTTTTGGTTTCTGCTGCCATAAAACGTGATTCCCCGTTTCTTCAAATTCGATCTTTGCCCGGCTTGGGCTGTTTTCTCGCGACCTGAATCGTCGCAATTGGCTAGAAGGCAACGGGCGTCCTCCACACTCGGATTTGCAGTGGTTCGCGCAATCCGGCCTTCTTGCTGCACACAACACTATACGGCAGACCGTGCAGGTGGAAAGTGGATATTGACGCCGGGGCCTTGCCGGCCCCTACCGGTGAGCGGGCAATCTCCGCTATTCTCATGAGAAGGCGAGGAAAAACCGAGATGCCTATTGCATTGCTGAGCGGTGCCCGGACCAGGAAGATTCTGGCTGCGCTGGAAAGAAACTGGCAGGCCGAAGTGGAGGCCTACCACACCTACCTGGCCCTGGCCGAGCGCGACAACGATCCCGTCCGTGCCCAGATTCTCCGCCACCTCGCCAGCGCAGAGTGGGAGCACGCTGCCCTCTGGCACGGCCGCATCCTTGAACTGGGCGGGACCGAGCCTGTCTACAGGGGCAAGCCCGGCGGCGAGGCAGACTCGCTTGCCAACCGCGCCGGAGGCGTCCGCATGGCCTTGCGACGCCTTGAAATCGAAGAGAGCCGCCACATCGCCACCTACGGCGAGCAGCTCAAGGCCCTCGGCGACGAGGGTTCCATCGCCATCCTCGACCACGTAATCGAGGACGAAAAAGACCACTACCGGGAACTGGGGTCGCTCATTCGCGGGCACTACACCGCTCCCGCCGGCGCTCAAAAGATCGACGCCAAGGCGGTTCTCGATGAACTGCTGGCCAAGCGCAGCCAGGGACGCAAGCAGCCGGGCAGTTGGATCGGCGACGCCATTTATGGCGTGAACGATGGCCTGGGCGCGATCTTCGGCATTGTCTCCGGCGTCTCCGGCGCCACCCTCGGAAACAGCCACTTTGTCCTGCTCGCCGGCATGGCCGGAATGGTCGCCAGCGCCTTGTCCATGGGCTCCGGCGCGTATCTCTCCGCCAAGAGCGAGCGCGAAATCTTCGCCGCCGAGTTTGCCCGCGAACGCGCCGCGGTGGAGTACGACGAAGCGGAAGCGCGCCAGATCCTGTCGCTCAGCTACCAGGTCCGCGGACTGCCGGCGGCGGAAGCCGATCGCTTTGTCGAGTATCTCGCGCGCGACAAGGAGACCTTCATCCGCACACTGGCGCAGGAACGCCTGAACACCACCGAAGGCCGCCTGCGCAAGCCCTGGCGCGCAGCTGTCTCCGGCGCGCTGTCCACCGCCATCGGCGCAAGCATCCCCATCATCCCCTTCTTTTTCTTGAGCGGATTCCCCGCTGTTATTTGGGCAGCCGTCATCTCGCTCATCGCCCACTTTGCCGTCGGAGCGTCCAAGTCCCTCATCACCATTCGCTCCTGGTGGTCGAGCGGCCTGGAGATGACGCTGGTTGGCGCGATTGAGGGCGTCGTCACCTACGCCATCGGCATCGCCATCGGCCACATCTGATTCAACTCGACGTCGTCATTCTGGCACAGCCAAACTCGACGTTGTCATTCTGAGCGCAGCGAAGAATCCCCGCATTTGTCTTTAGCTCATAGCTGACAGGCTCATAGCTGATAGCTGTACCCAGAAACCTTCCACCAACCTCTATGCACCGCCCATTGCCGCCTCCAGCACTGGCTCACAAGCTGAGGTATATGAATCAGGTGCAGAAGGGGAACGTGGAGAACCCGAACGCCTGGGATGCGGTGGTGGGGTCAGCGCACAAATGATCGTAAAATGTGCCCCATTTCCATGGCCGCGTAGGTAAGTACGATCGCGGCGACCAGCGCCCCAGGTCCATTTAGAAATAACCTCTTGATTTTTTCGATCATGGCGCCTCACTCTACATGCAATATGTCGCCTTGACCCTTTTGGAACTGCCCAAATATGCCAGCCACGCGAGGGCGATGGCACCAGCTCCGCTCCTGATAATCGCCTCTTCGATTACTTTCCCGTTGGCGGATGGCTTCAAACCTGCCATGTGCGTCAAAAGAACGACGACGACATTTAGCGCGGCTACGCACCAGAGAAACACCGTTGCCTTCTTTACCGCACCCGGTCTCACGCGCCAAAGACAGACGCCTACATAGATGCTGAAACAGGCGAATACAAAGCTAAAAAGGCCGTCAATCGATATTCCTCGAATAGACCAGATATCCGTTCCGGCCGCTCCATATTCACCCATTATTCGGAGAGGAGCGAGCACCGTCAGGCTAACGCAGAAGAAGAGCAGCCACCCACGCACGCCTTTGTAACGCGGCGGCGGTGGGACGAAAATACTTTGCGGCGGGATGCTCACTCCGCGCTCAGAAAGGGCCTGAGAGATTGCGTTGAAAACTGAGTCCGACCATTGGCCTCGGTCATTGCAGGTCCAGATGTCCAGCAATTCCTCAGTTGTCCTTTGCTGCATGCTTCGTGCAATTTGATCAGGCTGCGCAATGGCCATGTTTCCCTTTCCCGCGCCATCATACCCCAATTCCCGATATCCGTAACCGGGCGAACTAGGATTAATCCATCGGAGAAAGTTTTATTTCGTCATCCGTATATGTGTACGTGTTGCCGCAAGCCGGGCATGGAATATCCACAGAACCCAGACATCCGCGCTTTGCGATCTTCTGATCGTGCGGGAGGGCTCCGGCATACGAATATTCGATTAGAGCACCGCAGTCTGGGCCCTTGCAGCGGGCCGTCCAATACATGTGCGTCATTCTCTGTGCCCCCTCTTCTGCTCCGTGTCCTCTGTGATTCGCTCTTACGCCACCGCGCGCCGCTCCTGCTCGCCTTCGCGCCCGTCGTGCCGCCCTGCCAGGTTCACGCTGACGATCTTCGACACGCCCGGCTCCTGCATGGTCACGCCGTAGATCACGTCCGCCTGCTGCATGGTGCGCCGCGAGTGGGTGATCACCAGGAACTGTGTCCCCTCCGCCATCCCCGCGATCAGCTTGGCGAAACGGCCCACATTCGAGTCATCCAGCGGCGCATCCACCTCGTCCAGTACACAGAAGGGCGCCGGCTGGAACTGGAAGATGCCCACCAGCAGCGCCAGCGCCGTCAGCGCTTTTTCGCCGCCCGACAGCAGCAGGATGTTCTGCAGCTTCTTGCCCGGCGGCGAAGCCACAATATCGATGCCGGACTCGATCGAGTTCTCCTCGTCGGTAAGCCGCATGAACGCCTGGCCGCCGCCGAACAGCTTGGCAAAGGTCGCGCTGAAGTTCTCATTGATCACCTTGAACGCCTGGTCGAACTTCACCCGCGAAATGTCATCGATCTCCTTGATGGAAGCCTGCGTATTCTCGATCGAATCCATCAGGTCCTTGTGCTGCGTCTCCAGGAACTGGTGCCGTGACGCCGTCTCCTTGTACTCCTCCAGCGCCATCATGTTCACCGGCCCCATGGCCTCTAGCCGCTGCTTCAACCCGCGCGCCGCTTCTTCCTCGACTGCCAGCGCCTCGCCTTCCATGCGCACAATCGACGCATCCTCGCGCAGCGCCGCAGCCTGCGCGCCCAGGTCGTTCAGGCACGTCGCCTCAACGTGCTCGATGTCCGACGTCAGCTTGGCCGCGCGCGCCGCCAGGTCGGATCGCACTTCGCGCAGCGCCTCGGTCTCATGCCGCAGGTTGCGCAGCTTCGCATCCAGCTCCGCCATGCGCCCCCGCAACTCGCCGGCCGCTTCGGTCAACTGAGCGCCCTCCGCCAGCGCCGCGGCCCGCGTCCCGGATAGCAGCCCATGCTGCGCCGCCAGCTCTCCAGTCTCCTGCTCGCGCCGGACTTTCTCCGCGGCTGAGGCTTCCATCTGCTGTTCAATCTGCGCCACCCGAACACTGTGCCCTGCCACCACGCGGTTGGTCTGCTCGAAGTTCGCCGCCGCGTTGCGCCGCCGTTCCTCCAGCCCCGCCAGCGCGGCCGAAGCCTCCGCCGCGGCCTGCTGCAGCGTCTCGCGCTGTGCCCGGAGTCCATCCATCTGCTGCTGCAACTCCGCCAGTTGCGCCTCCAATCCCTCGCGCTCCGCCTCGAACGCCGCCGCCGCCTGCTGTCTCCGCGCAATCAGTTCCTGCTTCTGCGTTCGCGCCTCGCGATTACGCTCGCCGGCCAGCGTCCACTCCTGCAGTCGCCGCTCGATCCGTGCCGTCTCCTGTTCCATCTGGCGCAGCGCCGCACCCGAGTTCGCCGACTCCCGCTCCGCGTCTCTGCGTTCGTCGGTCTTGGCCTCCAGCGCCGCGGTCAACCGCTGCAGCTCGCGCTCCAGCCCGGCCGCCGCCGTCTCCGCCTGCGCCAGCGCGGTCTCGGTCGCATTCAGCCTTTCGCGAACCTCGCTCAACTCGCGCTTCAACGCCAACGGCCCCTGCGCCCGCACCCGTCCGCCGGTCACCGTCGCATTATGGAACGCCTCGCCGCCCGGACTCAGGAAGAAGCTCTGCGGATACTCGCTCGCCAGTCGCCGCGCCGTGTCCGCATCCTGCGCAATGAAGCCGTCTCGCAGCTTCGGCAGCATCCCCTCCAGCGAAGTGCCGAACCCATTCAGCACGCGCACGCAGTCCTTCAGCGCAACCACACCTTCCACCGAACTGGGTGCCCCATGTCTCGCTTCTGAGACATGGGTTTGCGAATGCTCCTCATCGTCGCCATGCACCAGGAACGTCGCCCGCCCCGCCACATCCGTCGCCAGCATGCGCACGCCGGCGTCCGCCGCGTCCCAACTCTTCACCACCACATAATTCAGCTCATCGCGGAGGAATTCATCCACCACGCCTTCGTACTGCCCATCCACCTCCAGAAAATCCGCCAGCGTACCCACGGGCGACAACCCGTTGCTCCCGCCGTTGAGCGTGTTTGCCTTGAAGATGTTCCTCACCGTGTCGGTCGAGTAGCTGTGCTCGCGAATCAATCCATCCAGCGAGCTCCGGCGCCCTTCCAGCGCTGCACGCTCTCCGCGCAACTGGTCGCCCTGCCGCCGGGTCGCCACCTCCTGCTCCCTCGCCGCGCCAATCCCCAGCTGCAACTCCGCGATCTCTGTCTCCAGCCCCTTCAGCCGCGCAGTCACATCGCCGAACGTAATCGCCACCTGGCCCCGCTGCGCGCCCAACTCCGCCAACTCGCGCCGCGCCGTCTCCGACTCCGACAGCAGCCGTTCCGACTCGCTCTCCAGGCCCATCAGGGCCGCCTCGGCCTGTGCCTGTTCGTTCCGGCTGGTCGCCGCCTGCTGCAGCAACTGGGTTGCCCGGCGCCGGCTCTCCTCCGTCTGCTGTTCCGCCGCGGCCACCGCGCGCACCGCCTCCTGCGCCCGCTGCTGCTGCGCCTGGGCCGCCTCGCGCGATGCCGTCGCGTCTGCTGAAGCATTCTCCAGAAAGCTTCGCTGCGTCTCCAACTCGCCGGCCAGCACGCGCAGTTGCTCGCGCGCCTGCTCCAGCTCGTTCCCGCCGGAGACAATCCGCGCCTCCAACTCCGCCACCCGATCGGTGTTCGCCGCCATCCGAGCCGTCACCCGCTCCAACTCCACGGCGCAGCCGTTTGCCTTCGCTCCGGCATCGCGAATCTGCTGATCGAACTCGTAGCCCTGCTGCACCCCGGCCGTGTGCTCCAGGTCCATCGCCTCCACGACCGCCGCCTGCTCGGCAATCTGCGCGGTCAGCGCTTCAATCTGCGCCGCCACCGCCGCCTGCTCCAGGTCCAGTTGCTGCATCCGGCTCGCCAGCACCACGCGCAGGCGGTCGCGCAGTTCGTCGCGCAGCAATCCATACCGCTCCGCCTTCGAAGCCTGCCGCTTCAGCGATCCCATCTGCCGCGTCACTTCGTCGAGAATATCGGTCACCCGCGACAGGTTGATCTTTGCCGACTCCAGCCGCAACTCCGCCAGGCGCTTCTTCGTCTTGAATCGCGTAATTCCCGCAGCCTCTTCCAGAATCGCCCGCCGGTCCATCGGCTTCGAGCTCAGAATCTGCCCAATCCGTTCCTGCCCGATGATTGCGTACGTCTCGCCGCCCAGGCCAGTCCCCATAAAGATGTCCTGGATGTCGCGCAGCCGGCAAATCTTCCCGTTCAGCAGGTACTCTGAGTCGCCCGACCGGAACAGCCGCCGCGTAATTGTCACCTCGCCTGCACGCACCGGCGACCGCCCAAACCTCCGCCGCCGAACCTTCAGCACCACCCCATTCGGATCAGCCACTGCTTCCACAGAACCGGGTGCCCCAGCCGGGGTCCCCAGCGAGCGGTCTTCGCTCGATGGGGTGACACGTCTCGATTCTGAGACCTGGGTTTCCACCGAACCCTCCACTGGCGTCCCATCGATCCCGACCACCACGCCCGGCTGTGCCTCGTGCACCGCCTCTTCCGTCTCCGCCGCTTGCATCTGCCGCAGTTCCGTCTCGTCCCAATCGCCGGCCAGCGCCAGTTCGCGCTCGCTGCTGCCGTCGCTTGACCAGTCGCCCCCGGCCGCTTCGTCGCCCTGTGCCGCCCCGTCGTAAACCTCGGGATCGACCAGCGTCAGCGACACCTCCGCCATCCCGGTCGCCTTGCGGTCGCGAGTCCCCGCAAAGATCACGTCCTCCATCTTTGCCCCGCGCAGGCTCTTCGCAGACTGCTCGCCCAGCACCCACATCACCGCGTCCGCGATGTTCGACTTGCCGCACCCGTTCGGACCCACCACCGCCGCAATTCCGCCCCCCGACAGGTGGATCTCGGTCCGGTCGCAGAACGACTTGAACCCCAACATCTGGACCTTCTTCAGCTTGAGCAAACCGCACCTCCGACTACCCGGCCAATGCTACAGAATCGTGCTTTCCCGCAGATTAAAGCTCCCGCGGCACCCTCTTAGCATGACGCGCCCGGCTGCTTCTAATGTAGCCGCCCCAGAGCACCGCATCAACAAAGTAAACCCCACCCGTTGTGGATAACCCGGCCCCAACCCCACAAATGGGCCACCCATCCCATCTTACCCGCCTTTTCGGGTGCCCCATGTCAGACGTCTCTATCGTCTGACGTGGGGTCTCACCGGGCCTCCGGCCCAGTCCCGGCAGGGCGCGGAACAGAGCCGCCGGGACCCCGCCCACCAGGCTCTCGACCGCAATCTCCGCCCATCCCTCACTGAAGGCGTGTGCCCACGGTCACTTACAACCCTGCCCCTACTCCCATATCAATGACCTTGTTGTTGTTTGCCGTACCAGTTTCTCCGGGCCGCCGCCATATCTGGAAGGAAAGTTTATCCGATGAGCCTTTTCAAAGATGCAGGACATCTGTTCCGGTTTGCGTTCCTGTTCGTCGTTGCCTTCTTCGTGTTCCTGGTTGTCCGGCACTTCGTCGTGCCCAAGACTTTTGGCGAATACGGCCATTACCGCGCAGCCGCAATCGGTGAGATTGCCGCTCATCCCATCCATTTCGCCGGCCACGAGACCTGCGAGACCTGCCATGCGGACATCCTGGACGTCAAAAAAGCCGGCAAGCACGCCGGCGTCAACTGTGAAGCCTGCCACGGCCCACTCGCCAATCACGCCAACGACCCCTCGATCGCCCCGCCCAAGCTCGACACCGCAGTCCTCTGTATCCGTTGTCACGCGGTCAGCGCCGCCAAACCCAAAGGGTTCCCACAAATAGATCCAGCCCAGCACTCGGGCGGCGTCCCCTGCGAGACCTGCCACCAGCCGCACAGCCCGGCTATTCAAACTGGAGGAGCGAAATGAACGTCGACCGACGCCATTTTCTTATCATGCTGCCCGCCGCAGCCATCGCCTGGAAGTACGTGCTCGCCGGTACGCCCGAAGAGTCGCCGAACTACAAGATGTCCGATCACTGGTGGAGCATGCTGATTGACATTCCCAAGTGCATTGGCTGCGGCAACTGCGTCCGCGCCTGCGCATTGGAGAATGACGTTCCTGAAGGACACTTCCGCACCTGGGTGGAACGCTACCATGTCACCGATTGGGACATGGTGAACCCCGAGGTCATTTCGCCGGACGGTGGCAAGGAAGGCTTTCCCGCCGCCCAGGTTGACGACAACGGAAAGTATTTCTTCGTCCCCAAGCTGTGCAACCACTGCGCCGATTCGCCCTGCACCCAGGTCTGTCCCGTCGGCGCCACCTTCATCTCTCCAGATGGAGTGGTGCTGATCGACCAGACCTACTGCCTCGGCTGCGCTTACTGCGTCCAGGCCTGCCCCTACGGCTGCCGCTACATCCATCCGGAAAAGAAAGTCGCGGACAAGTGCACGCTCTGTTATCACCGGATCACCAAGGGACTCACCACCGCCTGCTGCGAAGCCTGTCCCACCGGCGCGCGCCAACTGGCCGACCTGAAGGATCCTAACGACCCCATTCACGCATTTTTGAGGACCCACAACGTCCAGGTGCTGAAGCCGCAGATGGCCACCGGCGCAAAGGTCTTCTACAACGAACTCGATGGATCAGTCCGCTAGGTGTCACACAGTTTTGAAAGGGCGGCACTCAAGCGCCCACAGTTTTGAAAGGGCGGGACTTTAGTCCCGCCGCAGATGGCCAACTTAGAAAGGGGCTTTAGCCCCTGAGGGCATTTTCGAATCAGCTACGGAGAGCAATATGAGCGGTGTTGAAGGCTACATGTATCCCAACGAAATCACTCTCTATTGGAGTGTCCTGATCGTCTTGTACCCCTACATCACGGGGCTGGTCGCGGGCGCATTCATCCTCGCCTCCCTGGTGCGGATCTTCAATGTCAAGGCGGTTGCGCCCACTTACCGGCTGGCGCTGCTCACCGCCCTGGCCTTCCTTATCGTCGCGCCGCTTCCCCTGATGTTTCACCTTGGCCACCCGGAGCGCTCGCCCGAGATGTACTTCACTCCCCACGCCACCTCGGCCATGGCCATGTTCGGTTACGTCTACATGTGGTACCTGATGGCCGTCCTGGTCTTCGAAATCTGGCTCGACTACCGCCGCGACATCGTTCATCTCTCGCAGTCCACCACCGGATTGAAGCGCCTCCTCTATCGCGTGATGACGCTCGGCTCCGACAACGTCAGCCCCCATGCCCTCGCCATCGACCACAAGGTCGGCTGGATCGTCACCCTGGTCGGCATCCCATCCGCCTTCATCCTGCACGGATACGTCGGCTTCATCTTCGGTTCCCTCAAGTCCAATCCCTGGTGGAACTCGCCCCTCATGCCCGTCGTCTTCATCTTCTCCGCCATGGTCTCCGGCATCGCCGCGGTTCTGCTCATCTACATGTTCACCGCAAAGATGCGCAAGATGCCCATCGACATGCCCTGCGTGGACACCACCGCCATGTACCTCTTCTATATCTTCATCCTGGACTTCAGCCTGGAGATGCTGGACCTCATCCATCGCGTCTACGAGGCGGACGAGAGCTTCCGCACCCTCAACTTCATGGTCCACACCAAGCTCTATTTCTCGCAGATCGTTCTTCAAATATGCATTGGCACGCTTGTCCCACTACTCCTGCTGGCGATCGTTCAGGTAACAAACCTGCCGGCTATAATTCGCAAGCGCATCTACGTCATATCCGGCTGCCTGGTCCAGGTCGCCGTCTTCTCCATGCGCTGGAATGTCGTCATCGGCGGCCAGTTGTTCTCCAAGAGTTTTCTCGGATACACCACCTACAAGATGGCCCTGGTCACCAAGGAGGGATTGCTCATGGCGATCTTTTTGACCCTCCTTCCCCTGGCCATTCTGTGGGTCCTGCTGAAGCTGCTGCCGCCCTGGCCGGACAAAGAGCTCGCCTACATCGAAGCCGCCGCCGCGCCCACCACCTAGCAGCATGGCTGCGATCGGACTTGGCACGCGGGTAACGAAGATGGACGAACTGCCCGAAGTCCTAACCCGGCTCAACACGCGGCTCAACGACCTCGAAAACCGCGTCGCCCTCCTCGAACATCCGTCCGAAGCCCTCGCCGCGTTGCCTGCATCGGCCTCGCCGGAAATCCCCGCCATCGCCTCGCCCTCCTTCTCCCAGGCCGGCGCCATCTTTCCCGTGCTTGGCCGCGCCATGCTCGGAATGGCGGGCGCCTATGCGCTTCGCGCTGTCGCCGAGTCGGGTTCGTTTCCCAAGCTGGCGGCCGTGGCGCTGGCGATCGCTTACGCGGCTGCGTGGCTGGTGGGAGCGGCCCGGGTTCCCGCGCGGTTGCGCTTCGCCGGCGCAACCTATGCCGGCACCTCAGCCCTCATCCTCGCCCCCATGCTTTGGGAGATGACCCTGCGCTTCAGATTCCTCTCCCCCGCAGCGGCTGCCGGCGTCCTGGCCGCATTCGTATTCACCGCCTATGTTCTGGCGTGGAAGAACCAGCTCACTCCCATCGTCTGGGCCGCCTGGCTCACCGGCGCCGTCACCGCGATTGCCTTGTCGATCGCCACCCGCCAGATGGTGCCCTTCATTGCGGTCCTGCTGCTGATGGCCCTGCTCGGCGAGATTGCCGCAGACCGCAATCGCTGGATAAGTCTCAGGCCCGTCGCGGCCATCGCCGCCGATCTCGCCACAGCGGCGCTGATCTGCATCTACGCCAGCCCGCAGACCAGCCGCCCGGACTACCCCGCCGTCAGCACCGGCGCGCTGTTGGCGCCCGCTTTCATTCTGCTGTTGATTTACGGCGCCAACGTAGTGCTGCGCACCACCGTGCTTCGCCGCCAAATCTCCATCCCCGAGGCCGCCCAGGCCGTCATCGCGTTCCTGCTTGCCGCCGATGCCGTGCTCCACTTCGCGCCGGCCGCCGGCGTCGTCGCATTCGGAGTCTTCTGCCTCGTGCTCTCCGCCGCAGGCTACACCGCACTGTTGCCGCGCTTCGCCGAGCCCGCAGAGCGCCGCAACTATAGCGTCTACGCCCTCTGGAGCGCCGCGCTGCTGCTACTCGGATGCTGCTTATGCCTGCCTCCGCTATGGCTGGCCGCGTGCCTTGGCGTTGCCGCCATCGTTGCCACTTCCGTGGGAGTCCGCGTCTCTCGCCTCACCCTGGTCTTCCACGGCTTTCTTTTTGCTTTGGCGGCAGCCTTCGCCTGCGGATGGATGCAGTACGCCGCGCACGCTTTGGCCGGAGCCTTCCCCACGCCGCCGCTCGGAATCGCCTGGATCATCGCCGCTTGCACCATCCTTGTCTATGCCATCGGCGGGCAACTCCGGGCAGAACGCTGGCAGCACCGAATCGTTCACGTCCTCTCTGCGACCCTGGCCGTCGCCAGCATGGCCACCGTCCTGGTCTCCGCGCTGGTGTGGATCGTGGCCGCCGTCATCACTCCCGGCGCGTCTCACGTCGCCGTCGTCAGGACGCTCGCCGCCTGCTCTCTGGCGCTTGCGCTGGCCGGCCTGGGGCCGCGCTGGCAACGCGTCGAACTGGTATGGCTCGCCTACGCCACCCTCGCGCTGGTCACCGCCAAGCTGCTCTTCGAGGACCTCCGCCAGGGTCATCCCGAGTTCATCGCCGCGTCCATCTTCCTCTACGCCGTCACCCTGATCCTCGTCCCGCGCCTCGCCCGCAGAGCCTCCCGCCCCTCCCCATCCCCATCCCCATCCCCCGAAACCTAACGCAAATCCCCGAACTTTCCAAGAACCAGACATTACCGGCAGTTCGAGGATTACTTCCGAGTCACCGGTCACCCGGAAGGCTTACGCAGAGAACTCCCGGTGCGCGCGGTCGAGAAGGGACCGGTTGGTAAAAAACCTGAGCGTATCCGAAACCGAGGCATAACAAGATCAGGGCAAAGCCGAATGAGGTTGTCCCTCACCCATTTCTCACAACGGGAATCCTTGTGCGTTTGTACTGCGGTCTCGTTCTCCTATCGGACGACTTCCAACAGGAAAGCAACCTGCTTCCTTTTGTGCGGCATCCAACCACTGTTCGTGCAGTCTCTGCTCCGGTTCCTCGGCTTCGTCTCTTGATGTTGAGTTTGCCTCTGCGGGTCTTTGCAGAGGCATAGGCGGGCGGCAAAGAAGGTCCGGACATGAAATCAGCAGTTCTCCTTTGGCATCTCGAATCGCTGGGCAGCAAGAGGGGCTCCCGCACCATGGGGAGCGACGTGTTCTCTGGTGTTCCTATTATGCGGAGGGGATGGGCGACAGCCTGTGCGCTGCCGCTGCTCGCCCTCGGCCTGATGGCAGCACAGGCTGGCTGGTCGCAGGAGCCGAAGCCGTCAGGCAGCTCGTCGACCGCACAGCAGAAAGTCGCTGTGGCGGTTCTGACTGGGCACGTCACCGGTGCTGGAGGCGCTCCGATAGCGGACGCCGAGGTCGCGGTCGAAGACCTGGTCTCGCACCAGAAGTTCAGCGCGAAGACCGACAGCGGCGGCGGGTTCACTATCACCAACCTGCCCGCCGGCGAGATCAGTCTGACCGTCTCCAAGGCCGGCTTCAAGCGTTTCCTCGTGAACAAAATGCCCCTTGTGGGCGGCGACCAGGCAAAAGCCAATGTGCAGATGCAACCCGGCTCGCCCAACGAGGTGGTCATCGGTAAACCGACCAGCGTGGTTTCGCGTGCGGGGACAGCTCTTGCCGGCAAGGACTTGAACGACATTCCGCAGAACCAGCGCAACTTCGTTAATCTGGTGCAGTTGGCGAACGGCGCCAACGAGGGCAACAGCAACGAAGCGGCCTCCAGCGCGCGTCCCGGCGCGCAGCACGTTTCCTCCTCGGTGTCTTTGGGCGGCCAACAGGAGGCGACCAACAACGCGCAGATCGACAGCATCGACAACAACGACCGTGCCAACAGCCAGATCGCCGTGCACCCTTCGGTCGACCTCATCAAAGAGATGCAGATCTCAGCCAGCGCCTATCCCCCAAACCTGGGCCGCGCGGGCGGCGGCGTGGTTGACATCGTCAGCAAAGCCGGAGGTGAGAGCTTCCACGGCGGTGTCTTTGAATACTTCCGCAATAGCGTGCTTAATGCCTATCCGTACCTCTTCGGCGCGCACTCCCGCAAGCCGGAGTCACGCCAGAACCAGTTCGGCGGCAGCTTGGGCGGACCATTGTGGCACGGCAAGACGTACTTCTTCGCAGACTATGAAGGCTTCCGCCTGATCGAGGGCCGGCCGCCTGTCATCCTGATCGTGCCCACGGCGTACGAGCACGCTCATCCCGGCGACTTCAGCGACCTGCCCATCAATCCGGTGGTCGTCACGAACCTGGATCCCATCGGTCTCGACTATTTCAAGCTCTTTCCGCTGCCCAACTCCGGTCCCGACTCCTACGTCGCCTCGCCCAGCGGCAACAACTTCGCGCAGACCGGTGACCTCCGCATCGACCACCACTTCTCGCCGCGCGACGACTTCTTCGCACGCTACAGCTATGACAAGTCGCAGTCCTTCATTCCCAGTGCATTCCCGGACGTCGTCGAAGACGGCATCACCATCCATCCCGGCGGCCAGATCTACACCTACGCCGGCAGCGTGCAGGACATCTCGTGGAACTCGGCGCTCAGCTACGTGCATCGCTTCAGCCCGAACGTCGATCTGGACCTGCTGGCCGGCTATACCTTCTGGAACGAGATCGACGACGACCTTAACCCCACCGAGCCGGTCAACCAGATCTTCGGGCAGCCCGGCATCAACCTGCCGACGACTTCGAACGGCCTCGCCCCCATCAACGTGACGACTGCGTCCTCGCTCGGCAACTCGGGTGACGCCCGCCCGCTCAACCAGCTGGACAACGTCTTCGACTATCAGGGCGCGCTGAACTGGGTGCTCGGTAAGCACACGCTCACCTTGGGTGGCTCGCTCATCCGCCGCCAGTTCACCGACAGCGTGAGCCAGTACGGGCTGGGCTATTGGACGGTGACTAGTCTGCCCAGCCTGCTGGAGGGCCAGTTCACCGCCGTCCAGCGCAGCGTCTCGCTCTACCAGCCGCACTACCGGCTGTGGGAGTCGGCCGGCTGGATCATCGACCGCTGGAAGGCGACCCCGACCCTGACCTTCACCTACGGCGTCCGCTACGATGTCTTTACGCCGGAAACCGAGGCACAGAACCGGCTGAGCAACTTCGATGTGACGACCGGCGCGGTCGTTCTCGCCAGTACGCCCGGTGTCTCCGACACGGCCAACGTGCGCACGGACTATACGAGTATTGGGCCGCGCACCGGCTTCGTATGGCAGGCGGTCAAGCGCACCACCGTTCACGGAGGCTTCGGCATCGTTGCCTCGCCGGCGGCGGACAGCACCGGTTCCAACGACAAATCGTACCCCTACAACGCGACCTTCGGCACCTGCGAATCCATCATCACGAACGTCTGCCCCGGCGGTTACACGACCCTGGCGGCTGGTCTGCCGGACCCCACTGAGCCGTCGCTGGCAAACCTCACCGGCTACCTGCTGCATACACGCGCCTACGGTCTCAGAAGCATCTACCTGGAGCAGTTCAACCTCGGGATTGACCAGACGCTCTCCGCTGCCGACGTCCTGCACGTCGGCTACCAGGGATCGCTGGGCCGACACATCACGCGGCAGTTTCCTGACCTCAACGCGCCACCGCCCAATACCTCGACAACACCCAACACGCTGCGGCCATACTACTCGATCGATCCCAACCTCACCAGCATCGTCTATTTCGACTCCGGAGGCGTCTCATCCTACAACGCGCTCCAGGTCAGCTATGCGCACGCGACCACGCACGGCCTGACGGCTACCTTCAGCTACACGCTGGCTCGCGGACTCGACAACGCCACCGCTAAGCCCGGCGGCGACAGCAACGGCTACGGCACAGACATTGCGGACTCCAACCGCCGCGACTACGGCAACAGCAACGCGGACGTGCGACACCACATCACCACCATGGTCAGCTACGCCCTGCCCTTCGGCAAGGGCAGCCACGGCTTCATCGGGGTACTTGCCAAAGGCTGGCAGTTCAACGTGCTGGAGGTTTGGGGTACGGGTCTTCCCTTTACCGTGCTGAATGCGACCGACGTCAGCGGCACCAACCCCGGCGCCAGCAGCGCCGACCGGCCCAACGTCGTCGGCAACCCGAGCCTGGCGCATCCTAGCATCCACGAATTCTTCAACACGACGGCCTTCATATTGAATCCGCAGCAGACGCAGGCGAAAGGAACGCTCGGCGACGAGGCGCGCAATCAGCTCCATGGGCCTCACATCCGCCACGCCGACGTCTCGCTCTTCAAGACGCTCAAGGTCCATGACGCCATCACCATGCAGTTCCGGACCGAGTGCTTCAACCTTGCGAACTCAGCGAACTTCGGGGCTCCGAATGCAAACCTGAACGGCGGAGACTTCGGCCAACTGACGCAGATCACCACCGGCTATACACCGCGCGAGATCCAGTTCGCCCTGCGGTTGAACTTCTAGTCCGCATTTGCTGCACTCACAAAATGATGTGTTGGTCATCGCTTTCTGTGAAAGTAATTGCCCACGTGGCTCACGCAAACCGCTGATTCTAAATGGTGGGGCGAGGCAAACTGTGCGAATACCGGTGTTATAGGCAACTTCATTTGTCCCGGACCTCAAACTGAGACACCACCGGCGCCTGGCACCCCTTGACACCCCGCGTATAATTAAAGATAGGTCGAGACAGAATCCACCAGCCTCAGGCTTATGTCTCCCAAACCTCCAAAAAGACCATAGCTTTGGAAACCCCATCTGCACGCACCGCCATGCCGACCAGCGCGCCGCCGCCCAGACAACCCCCTGAATGTTGTCAAGGCCCCAAACCTGTGCAAATCCTGCCAACCCACTCCAGACAGGCCACTTCCCCCGCGAGGCCCCATAGCAGTTGAGTTATGCTCCGCATGCTACACTTAACGTAGTGGAATTAAATAAGAAAAGACCCGGCCTCCACGCCGGGTCTTTCGCCATTAAGGAGCCAGCCTCTGAAATTGTCATCACCCGCCGAAATTGTCATTCTGAGCGCAGCGAAGAATCCCCGTATTCGCTTTTGCGTCTGCAGTTTTTCAACGGTCGTCATTCTGGACGAAGTCCAGAATCTCCGTATTTGCCTTACGAATTCAGCCTGTTAACGCATGTTAACCAGAAAGGGACTCCCCTATAGCTAACCAACTGTGTTTGCAACAAAACACCAGACCATTCCTGGGAAAAATTCGACGCCGCGCTGACTTTCGAGCTTGTCATTCTGAGCGCGGCGAAGAATCCCCGTATTCGTTTTTGCGTCTGCAATTCTTCAACGGTCGTCATTCTGG
>PLUT01000063.1 GCA_003162875.1 Granulicella sp. | reverse complement strand
TCTTAAGTGAAAATGCTCTAGCAACTAACAACTAACAACCAGCAACTGTCTCTACACCGCCGTCAGCGCAAGCCCGGCAGTCTTGTCCTCGCCGTCTGCCGACCCATCCGCCGAGATCGACCGGTAGAACAGCTGGTTGTTCTCCATGTAAACCTCCAGGAAGGCCGGTCGCTGCGCAATCCCGCCGGCAATGAGCGCCTCCGACAGCGGATCTTCGACAAACCGCTGCAGCGCGCGCCGCAATGGCCGCGCCCCGTAGTTCCGCTCCGAGGAGGTCTTCTCCAGAATCCACCGCTTAGCATCGTCGGTCACCGAAAGCGTGATCGACTTATGCACCAGGTTGGTGTTCAGTTGCTGCACCAGCAGCTCCATGATCTGCATCAGGTCCGAGGTCGAGAGCGATGTGAAGATGATGGTCTCGTCCAGGCGGTTCAGGAACTCCGGATTGAAGATGCGCTTCACCTCACCCTTCACCAGTTCTTCCATCTTGTCCAGGATCATGTCTTCCTTGCCGCTCTGGAAGCCCAGGCCCTCGCGCTTCTGCAGATGCTTGGCGCCGATATTCGACGTCATCACGATGATTGTGTTCTTGAAGTCGACCGTGTTCCCCAGTCCGTCCGTCAGCTGTCCGTCTTCAAAGACCTGCAGCAGCAGATTGAAAACATCGGGATGCGCCTTCTCGATCTCGTCCAGCAGCACCACCGAGTAAGGCGATCGTTTCACCCGCTCGGTCAGCTGCCCGCCCTCTTCGTAGCCGACATATCCCGGAGGCGAACCGATCAGTTTGCTCACCGAATGTTTTTCCATGAACTCCGACATATCGAAGCGGATCAGCGATTTTTCCGAGCCGAACAGGAACTGCGCCAGCGTGCGCGCCATCTCCGTCTTGCCCACGCCCGTCGGTCCCAGAAACAGGAAGCTTCCAATCGGCCGCGCCGGGTTCTTCAGTCCGGCCCGCGACCGTCGAATCGCCCGCGCCAGCGCCGAAATCGCCTTGTCCTGCGAGATCACGCGCTTGTGCAGCTCTTCCTCGACCCGCAGCAGCTTCTGCGTCTCTTCTTCCTTGATCGAAGTAATCGGCACGCCCGTCCAGCGGCTCACCACGTCTTCGATATCCTCGCGCGTGACGATGCCCGCTGAAGAGTCGTCGAGGTGGTACTTGTCGCGCAGCGCCCGCAGGTTCTCCCGCTCCTTGCGCTCTTCGTCCGAGTAGAACCGTGCCTTCTCGAACTCGTGGTTCGCAATCGCGTTCTCCATGCGGTGCACAATAAACTTGATCCGCTTCTGCACTTCGGTCAGCTCTTCGGGAAGGGAAGTCTGGCGCAGCTTCACCCGCGCTCCCGCTTCGTCGATCAGGTCGATCGCCTTGTCCGGCAGGAAGCGGTCCGGGATGTACCGGCTCGAATGCGATACCGAAAAATTGATCGCCTCGTCGGTATAGGAGACTGCGTGGAACTTCTCGTACTTGTCCTTGATCCCGTTGATGATCTTGATTGCGTCTTCCTCGGTCGGCGGCGGAACTTTCACCGCTTGGAATCTTCGCTCCAAAGACCGGTCCTTCTCAATCGACTTGCGATACTCCGCCGGCGTGGTGGCCCCGATGCACTGGATCTCCCCCCGGCTCAGCGCCGGCTTCAGAATATTCGCCGCATCCAGCGAACCCTCCGCCGATCCGGCGCCCACCAGCGTGTGCAACTCGTCAATGAACACAATCGAGTTCTGGCTCTCCATCAACTCCTTCATGATGGTCTTCAGCCGCTCCTCGAACTGCCCGCGGTACTTGGTCCCGGCCACGATCAGCGATAGGTCCAACGCCAGAACGCGCTTGTCGGCGAGAAACGATGGCACTTCACCGTCCGCGATCTTCTGCGCCAGCCCTTCGACAATCGCCGTCTTGCCCACGCCCGGCTCGCCGATCAGCACCGGATTATTCTTCGTCCTGCGGCACAGAATCTGGATCACCCGCTCCACTTCACTGTCGCGGCCGACCAGCGGATCGAGCTGCTGGTCCATAGCGCTCTGCGTCAGGTCGCGGGAAAACTCCGCCAGCATGGACTGCTCTCCGCGCTGCCCCTTGCTGCTTTGCTGGGTCGGAACCTTCTCCTGCGTCGTCTTCTGCAGTTCTTCGCGGATCATCGGCAGCCGCAGCCCGCGTTCGGTCAGGATCTCCGCGGCGAAGCACTTCTCCTCGCGCAGCAGTCCCAGCAGCAGGTGCTCGGTCCCAATGTGCTTGTGCGAGAGTCGCTCCGCCTCCTCTGCCGCATACGCCAGCACCCGCTTGCACTCGTTCGAGAGCGGCAGATCGACCGAAGTCGATACCTTCTCCCGAATCGTCGTATGCCCTTCAATCTGCTTCCGTATCGATTCCACCGACGCATGCGACCGCAAAAACCGGTTGGTCAGCGCCTTGTCCTCCCGCAGCAGCCCGAGCAGCAAGTGCTCGGTCTCAATGTACGGCGACCCGAACTGACTGGCCTCGTACCGCGCAAAAAAGATTACGCGGCGCGCCTTCTCCGTATAGCGTTCGAACATGTTCCCCCTTCAAACCGGCCACTGCACCTGCCTTTGGAGCGCGATGCAGTACCATCGGTCGAGCCCGTCTCTGCGTCAACCCCACGCCGAGACCCTTCAGGGCGTCACCGAGAATCGATTCGCATCGATTTCGGAGTGCAAAACACCCATTCCACTCCTACCAGTGTAGACGCTGCGTCAAGTATTCCCAATCACGCGAAAGTTTTGAGTAAGATAACACCTTTATTGGATGTTTTGTTGTGCAAAAAAGCACCAAACTTGGTGCGTCCCCACCCGGTCTTGTCCCCCTTGCCAGGTTGCACTCTTTACACCACCCCCGACCCATGTTCGTCAATCCCACCCTGGCCCGGTCGTGTCGCCGCGTCAATAACCTACTGGCCGCTGCCCGCTAACTCCCGCCTTCTGTTCCTCCAGTTTGCCTTCGCGCAACCGCAACACCCGCCCGCAGCGCACGGCAAACTCCATATTGTGCGTCACCAGGACGCTGGTTAGTGGGCGTTCCGCACCTCCGATGTGGACCAGCCTTTGAATCAGCTCCCACACCGCCTCCGCCGTCTTTCCGTCCAGATCGCCCGTGGGTTCGTCTGCCAGCAACAACTTAGGCTCCGTCACCAGCGCCCGGGCCAGGCTCACCCGCTGCTGCTCGCCGCCGCTCAGTTCGCCCGACCGGTGGCCCGCCCGTGCCGCAAGCCCGACCTCGCCCAGCCACACCCGTGCCTTCTCCAGCGCCGCCGCCTGCCGCTCGCCTCGCGCCAGCAGCGGCATGGCCACATTCTCCAGCGCAGTAAACTCCGGCAGCAGATAGTGGAACTGCCACACATATCCCACCTGCCTATTGCGAAACTCTGCTGCCTGCCGCGCATTCATTTCGCAGACGTTCGTCCCGTCCACCCACACCTCGCCTGCGGTGGGCCGGTCCAGCGCCGCCAGCAGATGCAGCAGCGAACTCTTGCCCGATCCGCTTTCCCCTACGATGGCGACCATCTCGCCGGCCGCCACCGAGAAATCCAACTCGCGAAACAGCACCACCTCGTCCCGCACGCCGTTATCCCCGGCACCTCCGCGCGCGCTCCCGCCTCCAGCCGGATACACCTTGGTCAGTCCCACCGCCCGGAGCATCATGGCTTCACTTTCGCAAACGTAAACTCGCAGGCCCGCGGAGCCACCCAGTGCCCATCGCCGCGCTCGCCCTCAAACCTTGCCTTCACAGGATGCTCCCACGCAGCCCCGCGCTCGGTGTGATCCAGGTTGTATGCGGCTTGTCCCGTCAAGCCGTGTGCCGTCAAATCCGCCACACCATCCGTGCCAATCTTGCCATCCAGCACCATCCACCCCGGTTGTCCGTCGGTTCCGTGCACGCCATGGAGCACCGAGTCCTTCACCTCCACGGCGAACTCCCATCGGAACGGCAGCGCGCCGTCGTCCGCCTTCGGGCAGACCAGCGTCACCTCCCACCTGCCGTCAAATCGGCCCGCGTCCTGCGTCGCCGGCTGCGCACTCGCCCCGCACGCCCCCAGCAACATCGCGCCCGCAACCATCAAACTCACTCTCCGCATAACTCCCTCGCTCAACTCGGCACCGCCTCGCCCGCATGCCCCGGATAATTCCCCATCGAGATCGCCAGCCGGTTCCACGCATTGATGGTCGTAATCGCCAGCGTCAGGTTCGCCGTCTCCACGTCGCTGAAGTGCGCCCGCACCTCGTCGTAAACCGCATCCGGCGCGTGCCCATCCTGGATATTCGTCACCGCCTCGGTCCACGCCAGCGCCGCCCGCTCCCGCTGCGTGTATGCGCTCGAACCCCGCCAATCGCCCAGCCCGGCAATCCGCTCCTCCGGCTCGTGCTGCTTTTTCAACTCCGCCGTATGCAGCGCGATGCAGTACTCGCACCCATTCATCAGCGAAGCCCGCAGCCGCACCATGTCCAGCAGCACCCGCTCCAGCCCCGACGCCGTATTCAGATAGTGCTCCAGCGCCGACATCCGCGCCATCCCCTCCGGCGCCAACTTCCCATACTCCAATCGACCCGCCATAAACACCTCGCCAAGATTCTAGTCGAGAGCTATCGTTACGTCATGGAAGAGATACCCGAGGCAGCCCCGGTTGAACTGTCACCGCAATTAGTTGAGGTGGCAGAAAAGGAAATCGCGCTTTATAAGGCCACACTGCTCGCGAGCACTGAGGCACGGTCAGGCTTCCACGAAAAACTAGTAGTCATAACCGCGGGATCATTGACGATCGTCACGACGATCGCAACAAATCTTTACATCAAGCCATTTGCGGAAAAGCAATTGAACCATCGACTACTGGATGCCCTTGCGATCTCCGCCATATTCTTTTTTCTGTCACTGATAGGTTCAGTAATTCACAACTTTGCTGAAACCGAAGCTCTACATTTGGAGTATTTGGCAGCGGGAAAAGGAATGGCCCGCAAGCTCTTAAAAGCAATCGTGAAAGAGGTGCCTATAGGGGATATGGATGCCAAATCTGCGGATGAGTTAAGAAGCATAGTTCGCGGCGTTGAAGATCCCTTTGCCAAATCGGAAGCCGACAAATTCAAGAAGGCGACACGGTTCAGAACAATTGAGCGCCTGATAGGAATCTCCGCAGTGATTTGTTTCATCTTAGGATACTTGCCTGCCCTTGGATTTGTGATCTACATAGCACTTGATTGATTTCCTGATCAGATCCTTAAAGGGTCATTCATACCGCAACGCCTCCGCCGGCAGCACCTTCGCCGCGCTGCTGCTGGGGTACAGCGTAGCCAGCAGGCTCACGCCCAGGCTCACCGCTCCTACGATCACCGCATCCACCAGCCTGGGCGCGAACGGCAGATAGTCGATCGAGTACACCTCCGCGTTCAGGTGAATAAACCGGTAGTGTCCTCCCAGCCAACTGAGCCAGTAGCCGACGATCAGCCCCAGCACCGTCCCAATCAGCGAGATCAGCAGCCCCTGCAACAGAAAAATCTTCCGCACCTGGTCCACCCGCACGCCGAAGCTCATCATCACCGCGATGTCGCGCGTTTTCTCCATCACCATCATGGTCAGCGCGATCAGGATGTTCAGCGCTGCCACGCACACAATCAGCGCCAGGATGATGAAGGTCACCACCTGCTCCTCCGCCAGCGCGCTGAACAAAGGCCGGTTCTGCTCCATCCAGTTGGTTGTCTCAAACCCATTGCCCGCGGCTTGCTCAATCTCCCGCCCAACCGTCGCCGCCTTGTACATATCGTCGACTTTGAAGCTGATCGCCGAGACCAGGTCGGGCTCCGAGAACAGCCTCTGTGCGTCCGTAAGCCGAACAAATGCATAACTTGAGTCGTATTGGTAAAACCCCGACTTGAAGATTCCAGCAACCTGGTACCCCTGGTACTTGGGCACGATCCCGAACGGAGTCAGCTCGCCTTGCGGACTGGTCACCATCACCTTATCGCCGACCTCGGCCCCCAGCGACTCCGCCAAATCCTGCCCAATCACAATCGGCGGCAATTCCTGGCCGGCCCCAGAATCGGGTGCCCCAGGTCTCGATTCCGAGACCTGGGTTACAGGCTCCAACGCCTCCGCGCTCCCTTTCTTCACCTGCTGCAACATGTCCGAAATGGTGTTCTGGTCTGCCGGGAGGATCCCTTCCACCAGCCCATCGCCGGCCCGCGCGCCCTTCGAGATCAGCACCTGCCCATACAGCCCAGGCGCCGCGGCGGTTACGTGCGGCAGTGTCCGCAGCCGCTCCAGCAGCGGCCGCCAATCGCGAATGCCATCGCCCGCCGTGCGCATCAGCATCACGTGCGCGGTCGACCCCACCAGCTTCTCCTGCATATCGCGCCGCATCCCGTTGGTAATTGCCAACGCGATAATCAGCGAGGCGACCCCCGCCATCACGCCGATCACAGAGATCAGCGTGATAACGCCCACGACTGCCTGCCGCCGCTTCGCCCGCAGATACCGCGCCGCAATGAACAGTTCAAACCGCATCCCCACTAGCGTACTATCATGGCGCTATGAAACACGGCCCCCTGCTCGTCGCTGCAATTCTCCTAGGCCTCTTCCACACCGTTTCGGCGCAACAATCGTCCGTATTCCCCGGCAAGGATTGGGTGCAAACCAGTCCCGCCGCCGTGGGCTGGAACGCCAAACGAACGGAAGAAGCCGCAAACTACGCCACACAGATCGGCGCTACCTCCTTCATGCTGATCCAGCACGGTGTCGTAGTCATGCAATTTGGCGACGTCGCCGCTCGCACGGAGTTGCACTCCTGCCGCAAGAGCTTTCTCTCGGCGCTGATCGGGAACGCCGTCTCTCGTGGCCAGATCCATCTGGACGACACACTCGACGCTCTCGGCATCGACGACAATCCGCCTCCGCTCACGCCGGAGGAGAAGCAGGCCACGGTGCGCATGCTGCTACAGGCGCGCAGCGGCGTCTACCACGTCGCCGCATATGAGACCGCCGGCATGGAAGAGAAGCGGCCCGAGCGCGGCAGCCATCCCCCCGGCACCTTCTGGTACTACAACAACTGGGACTTCAACACCCTCGGCGCCATCTACGAGAAAGCGGTCGGCCGATCCATCTACCAAAGCCTCGCCGACGAGATTGGCGCGCCCATCGGCATGCAGGACTTCCGTCCCAAGGACGGCACCTACGTCCGCGTAAAGGAATCCCGCTATCCCGCCTACACCATGCGCATGTCCGCGCGCGATTTCGCTCGCTTCGCGCTGCTCTACCTGCACGGCGGCAACTGGGACGGCAAACAGATCGTCCCTGTCCAGTGGGTCGCCGACTCCACTCATCCCTGGTCCAACACCTCGTCCGGCGGCTACGGCTATCTCTGGTGGACCGGCGACTCGGCCAACCCGCGCCATCGTCCTGAGTACGTCTTCCCACCCGGCAGCTTCTGGCTCGAAGGCCACCTCGGCCAGTACGCCGTCGTAGTGCCCTCAAACGACCTCATCGTCGTAGTCAGAGTCGAAGGCGACCACCCCAGCAAGACCGTCGGCAAAGGCGAAATGGCCACGCTGGTAAAGATGCTCGTCGACGCGGCGAAGCAGTAGCGGCGAAAGATATCTCTACCGCACCACCGTCTTCACCGCGACCACATTCTCATACCTGTCATACACCCGCACCGCCAGGACATGCTCCGCCGGGCTTACAACGCCAGCCGCCGCATCACCCGTCACCGCGGGCACTGTCGCCGTAAAGTCATACTTCTCTTCCAGCGAATCGGACACGCGCCCCACCGGCTCCAGGTACTGCCACGGCTCGGCGTCCACGGAGTACTCCGCGTGCGCGATTGGCGAGGTCGCATCCTTCGCCGCGAACGTCGCATGAATCCGGGCGGGGGTGCCGGGCACGAACGCCGCGGTCAGCGCCCCCGGCACCGGCGGAGTTGTGTCTACCACAAACTCATCGCTCACTCGCTCGGCGGTAAGCGCCTCCGCCTCCGGGTGATCGGGCGAATCGCTGGCCACCACCTTCACCTCGTAGTTTCCGTCGGGCAGCATCGAAGCATCGAAGCTCAGGTACTTATCAGCGATATTGTCCTTCAGCAGGCGCCAGTTCCGTTCCCCCACTCCGCGGTACCACACCGAGAAGACCAGGTCGTCGCCATTATCGTCGTGCGCCGCCCAGCGAACCGTCACGGCTCCTTTGTCCTTCAGCGCGATCAGCGGCTGCGCGTTCGCATCCTGGGTAAAGCTCATCGACTGCGTGCCCTGCGCAGAAGGAAAGGTCACCTGCATGGTCGGATTCTGTGGCTGCTGCGGGTTCCCCGCGACCCGCGCGTCTGGCTGCACCACCACCTCATCCACCGCCGGCGCGAGGTTCTTTTCCAGGTAGTTCAGGCTCACTTGCTGGACGCTTCCCTCGCTCCGCAGCTCCGCCTTCCACTGCGCAAACCGCCCGCCGGGAACCGCGATCTCTCCCGATTTCTTCACCGGCGACCACTCGCTCCAACCCATCAGCGGACTCTGCACGTTCCCGCTGCGCACAAACAGATCGAATCCCGCGCCGGCCGCAATCTCGGGGGTCACCTCCACCCGTCCCCACTGCGAAAAAACGTGGGCGTCGAAGACCTCGCTGGTATAGGTCGCGTGGGAGGCG
The DNA here is from genome assembly GCA_003162875.1 of Granulicella sp. Taxonomy (GTDB): domain Bacteria; phylum Acidobacteriota; class Terriglobia; order Terriglobales; family Acidobacteriaceae; genus Edaphobacter. Next base: position 27,028 of record PLUT01000063.1, on the reverse strand, counting down.
GCCTTGTCCTCCAGGCGATACAGCTTACCGCTGTTGCTGGTCGCAACCAGCACCCCGCCGGAGGTACCCTGCAGCTCCGCGAATGCCATTCCTTGCGACGCCTCCAGGTGCGTCACGTCGGTGAACTGCCCCGCCACGGCGGTATCCACGCGATACACTCGCCCACGATTGCCGGTGGCCGCCAGCAGGCTCCCGCGGTGAAATGCGAGCGCGTACACCACGTCGTCCTTCAGCGCCACCAGCCTTTCCGGGCTTCCGTCCGGCGCAATCCGGTAGATCTCCGACCCCTCGGGAATCAGCGTATTGGTGCTGGCGGCGCTGGCCGACCCCGCCTGCGAAAAAGTGACCGTCACTCCCACTGCTCCAGTCACCGGCAATGGCGGAAGTCCTGGAGTCGCGCTACCGGCTGCCTGCTTGTCTCCCACTCCTGCCGCGTATACATTGCCGGCCCCGTCCATCGCCAGCGCTGTAATCTCCCGCTTCAATGCCGCATACGCGGCAAACGGCTTCGCTCCCACCGCCCGGGTATTGAACCTGTAGATCACCCCGCTGCCGTCACTGCCTGCCCATAGCGTCCCGTCCGGCCCCATCAGCAGGCACCGAATGTGCTGGTCGGCGGTCTTGAACGCGACCTCGGGCTTGCCTGTACCGGCGGGCACTCGATACACCACCGCCGGCGCTCCCGCAGCCACATAAATGTCTCCACCTTTGCCGGGCGGGCCGCCCGTCCCGGCGCCGTTTCCAGCCTGGACCACGTCCCACAGGTACTTTGGCTTCTCTGCCGTCAACGCCGGATCGAAGACCACCGTTGCATCGCCTGGCGCCGCGCCCAACCGGTACACCTTGCCATCGGGCGAGGTCGCCGCATACATCGCACCATCGACGCCCAGCCGCAGCGCCTGGACTCCCAGCTCTTTGCCTGCGAAGACCTTGGTGGCCTTGCCGTCGGGCGCAACGCGCATCACCACGGCTCCGCCGGCAGCCGTCCCGCCCATCCCCACATAGGCGTTGCCGGCCGCGTCTGCTGCCACCGACCACACGTAGTTCCCGCCGGTCTCGTAGAGCAGGGAAGTCGCCGGCCCGGCCTCGATCCGGCCATCGCTGCGGATCGCCACTCCATCCGTCGTTCCGCGTTCCATCTCGTCGTAGCGCGAGGCCGTCCACAGCTTGGTCCCTTGCGCGCAAGCCACACCTGCCCAGGCACCGCACAGCGCCAGTACACAAACCACAACCGTCGGCAGAAGAAAACGAAGTCTCATCATCCTCCCCAAAGCATACCCGCATCACGCAGAAAGAGGCGGAGCCCAAAGCCCCGCCCCTTAAGCTCGCAGCCGATCAGACAACTGACAACTGAGCACTGACAACTCTTTTCAATTCACCAGCACTGCCCGATACCGCACCTTGTTCTTCTTCACCTTCGCAATCGCATCGTTCGCCTTGGCCATGGGGAATCGCTCAGTAATTGCTTTCACTCCATGCCTCGCGGCCACGTCCAGCATTTCGTGCAGGTCCTGCGGGCTTCCTGTCGGGCTCCCCGAGATCGACCGCTGCCCGCCGATCAGCGGGAATGCCTGGATCGCGATTGGCGACGGCGGCTCGCCCACGATGCACAACGTCCCCTTCGGACGCAGGCTGTTCATCAGCGCCTGCCACTCCTGGTCGGCGCTCGCAGTTGACAGCAGAAAATCGAACGATCCGGCGACCTTCTTCATCTCCGCCATGTCGCGCGTGTTCACAAAATGGTCCGCACCCATCTTCCGCGCTTCCTCCTCCTTGTCGATTGAGGTCGAGAGCGCCGTCACCTCCGCGCCAAACGTCTTCGCAAACTGCAAGGCGAGGTGTCCCAGTCCACCGATCCCCACCACGCCCACGCGCGAGGTCGGGTTCACGCCGTGGCGGCGCATCGGCGCAAAAACAGTGATTCCCCCGCACAGCAGCGGCGCAACGCTCTCACTCACCAGCACCTCCGGCACCGGAATCGCAAACCGCGAGTTCACGCGCACCGAGTCGGCGTAACCGCCATTCCGGCCCACGCATGTCGGCTGCGAGTTCGCGCACAGCTGCTCAGCGCCCTGCCTGCACCATTCGCAGACGCCGCAGCTATCCGCCTGCCAGCCGATCCCCACTCGTTCCCCAACGGTCCGGTCCTGCACGTCCGACCCCACCGCCTCGACCGTCCCCACAATCTCATGCCCCGGTACGAACGGGTACTTGCTGGTCCCCCAGTCGTTGTCGATCAGGTGAATATCCGAGTGGCAAACTCCGCAGTGCGAAATCCTGACCTCTACCTCATTTGCTTTCAACTCGCCCGGTTCATATTTGTAGGGCACCAACTGCGCGCCGGAAGCATGCACAGCGAATCCGCGTATCTCTACGGCAACCTTTGTCATCTCACGAACCATGTCGGCACACTCGCACATCTGATGCTACATCAGCCTGCCCGGACCCCTCTGCTACCTAGCGAACGTGCAGGGTCAGCACCTGGAGACCCGATACCGCATAGCCCGTCTCCATTGATCCTGCCTCCATCACGCTCTCCCCGGTCAGCCGCATTCTCTGCGTCGTCTTCAGCGGTTCCAGCACATTCGCCATCGAGATCGGCAGCGACGGCAGCGCCTCCGCCTCCAGTTCCGCCTGCGCGGCGTGGTTCAGCAGCGTCACATAAATCCGATCGTTGGCGTGCATCCGGTTCATCTGCGCCACCACATCGGCCAGCGCCATCGGTTGCTGTACCCCCAACCCCAGCGGCGAGGCGCTCGGGGTCGTCAGCCGATCCAGCGTCGCTCCATCGCTCACCACGATCCGCAGCGGCCCGGGCGTCAAGCTGTCCGGCAGCTTCACCTTCAGGCGCACCACCCGCGCCTCCGCCTGGTACGGATGCAGGGTCGCTTCCACGTCCAGCGTGTCCCCGGCGCGCGCCTCGGTCTGGCCCAGCCGCGCGCCCTCCAGCACTGCGGTCCGCCGCTCAGGAATCTGTTCCATCTTCAGGCGCAGCCCGGTCACTTCCGGCTGTTCCACCGCATTGCTATACACGCGGCTGAACTGATCGTCCACATACATGGCGGCAGCCATCGCGCCAGTCATCGAATCGCTGGGCGCCATGATTCCATCCAGATGGACAGGCGGAAGCCCCTTCAGCGTGAACTCCCCATCCATCCGGTAACTCACATCGTCGGCGGAGCTGTTCGTGCCGGAGAGGCTCTGGTACACCGAAACCTGCATCGCCGCCGGGGTCAGCTCGCGGTTGTCCAGCACCTCAAAGTGCATCCCGCTCTTCATCCCGGTGGCGTGTCTCGCCTGCGGTATTGGCAGCCCTGCCCCGTGGCCCCCGACCTGCGCAGCCACCTGCTTTACGGCAGCCTCTGCCCCCTTGTCCGGTGTCTCCGGGATAACCTCCACGGAGACCGGGATCATGCGCGCAGCCACGCCAAACCGCCCCAGAATCGCGGAAGCGCGGTCCTCGGTAAAAGACCCCACCGTCTCCGTCGTATTGATGATCTTGAACGCATTCAGCGGCGAAGCCAGCGTCGCCACCACCTCGGCCTTGGTCATCGGCATCGACACCCGCCCAAACTGCGTAATCGGATGTCCACACGCCAGCAGTTGGGTGGGGTCGACGTAGGTCACCGTGCATGTTCCCGAGATAGAAAGATCGCCGCGCACCAGGATCGCGCTCACCGCCGAACCGGGCACCAGCGGCTCCGGCTGCTTCGTGCCCGGCTCGGCCGCGCCGCCCAGACCTGCCACCGGAGTCATCCCCAGCGCGCGGAACTGGCCGCCAAACCGCTCCACCGCCTCCTGCGAAAACCCGCCAAACACCAGCGCCGTCTCAATCGGCTGCACCTCGCCGCCCCCAGCGACCGCCTTTTCAACGCCGTCATTCTGAGCGGAGCGAACGGGGTCCCCGGCCAGCTTGCTGGCTGGGGCAGGAAGAATCCCCGTATTCTCCCTTGAATCGTCATTCTGAGCTCCGCTCAGAATCTCCGTATTTCGCCTTTGCCCTTGGCCGTTCTGACCAACCGCCGCCACCCGCTCTCCCCCCACCGCCTGCCCATCCCGCACCTCGAACATCTGCTCAATCGGAGTAATCCCGCAGATCGGCTCCTTCGAGAACTGTCCGATCCGGTAACTGATCGCCCCCACCAGCCGTCCGTCAACATAAACAGGCGAACCGCTCATCCCCGCCACCACACCGGTGTACTCCGGCTTCTCGCCGTGCAGCCGTGCCAGAATCATGTCCTGTCCCGGGCCGATTGCGTCTTTCAGCACGCCCAGGATCTCCACTTCCATCGGTTCCGGCGTTACTCCTTCGAACACCGTGTAGGCGACCCCGTGCAGTCCCCGCCGCACCTCCGCCAGCGGAAAAATCTTTGCCCCGCTGGGAGCCACAGCCGACAGCGCTGCTGCTGCCGCCGCCGCCGCCGGCACGGCTCCTCCCACAGTTCCTCCCACAGCCACCTGCGCCCAAAGGCTTCCGCCCGGCCCGGCGAAGGCGCAGCTCACGCATCCGGCCAGCCCCAGCACCGCTGCCAGCCCAGCATTTCCACCCGTTCTCATGGACAATAGCGTCACCTTTCCCTACAGACTAGAACCTTCCCGCGGCAAACGTACAGCCGCAAGCGCCAAAAACCTCCGCCGCAGCCCTTCCTTTAGGCCCGCGCACATCCGGATAGACGCAAGATTCGTCTAAACCGGAGTAAAGTCTGAGAATAACGATGCCGACTATGACCCAGACGACTCGAACTCCCCCGACCACCCCGAGAAGCCTCGCCCTACCGCTGCGCCTGCCGCCGAACTTGCGTCCCGACCATCCGCGCCTGCTCTCCGTCGCCCTGGTCGCATCTTTCGCTATGGTTGCGGTCGCCTTCACCGTCTCCGCCGCTGCCCGCGCGCAGGCCCCGCCCGCACCCTCGCCGGCGGCGCCTTCCGCCCAGAGTCCCGCCCAGCCCCCCGACCAGACCCCCGACGCGGGCGGTCCTTCCGTCGATAACGGCCCCATCGTCATTCCCAGGAAGAAAGAGTCCGAGGAACCTCCGCCACCTCCCGCGCCCGCCGAGCCGACCGTCAAGAACCCCAACGGCGAGACCTTCTCCCTTCGTGTCGATGTTCCCCTCGTCAACCTGGACGTCAGCGTCATTCTCGACAAGAACCACCAGTTCGTCCCTGGCCTCACCAAAGACAAGTTCCTCGTTCTTGAAGATGGCGTGGAACAAAAGGTCGACACCCTGCGCGTTGTCCAAACCCCCATCACCGCGGTCATGCTGCTCGAGTTCGCGGCAAACAACTACTACTACATCTATGACATGGAGAATGCCGCCGTCGGTTTCTTCCACTCCCTGCGTCCTGACGATTACGTCGCCGTAATGACCTACGACCTGCAGACCCACATCCTCTCTGACTTCACCAACAACAAGCAGGTCATCGCCGAAAGCCTGCAGTCGCTGGTTATGCCCACCTTTACCGAGACGGACATGTTCGACGCACTGTACGAAACACTCGACCGCGTCAGCCGCATCGAAGGCCGCAAATACATCATCCTCATCGGCACCGGGCAAGACACCTTCTCCAAACTCACCCTGGACAAGATGCTGGCCAAGATCAAGGCCACGCCCAACGTCACCATCTTCAGCATTGGCACCGGCGCCCTGTTGAATGAGATGGGCAGAGGCGGCGGCATGCGCGAAATGAACTACCTGCAGGCGCAGAACCAGCTTAGGACTTTCGCGGAGATGACCGGCGGGCTCAGCTTCTCGCCCCTTTTCCCGGGCGAACTGCCCGACGACTTTGCCTCGATCAACAACTCCATTCGCAATCAGTACCTCATCACCTACCGGCCCACCAACGCCAAAAACGACGGCAGCTATCGCAAGATCAAAGTCCTGCTGGTCGACAACGAAGGCCATCCCCTGCAGATGCAGGATGAAAAGGGCAAGCCGCTCAAGTACTCGGTGATCGCCCGCGACGGCTACAATGCCAAGCTGCCGGTTCAATAGACACGCGCGCGGCGTCGCTCGAACCGTTCGTCACTCTCGCCCTCTCTGCGACCGGCCGCGTGGTTGCGAGGCTCGCCCGCTACTCTTTCCACTCCTGATCGACGTAGCACCACAACCAACGCTCATGCGGCTGCGCCGACGCGATCACCGGATGTTCGGTCGCCTCGAAGTGCTTGGTAGCATGGCGGTTCTTGGACGAGTCGCAGCATCCCACGTGCCCGCAGGCGAGGCACGTCCGCAGATGTACCCAGGTGTCGCCCAGGGCGACGCACTCCGCGCAGACGTGCACTTTAGGCGCGACATAATGGCTGTTGGCGAGGTGTTCGCAGACTGGCATTTGGATCCTCCCGCGGTTTTGGCAGTTGCTTGCCGCCCAGCCTTCGGCCCGGACTTGGCTCACACCGGATGCTATCAAACCGCGTGCTGTCGAGGTAGATGCCACCCGCCCGATGCCTGATGTTCTCATCGTCGTCACGCAGATAATCGAGGGATGCGGGCAAGCATACAGGCTGCGGAAAAGGCGGGCGCGGAACTTGTGGGAAACGCCAGGACGGTGCGAGAGTATCGAGCCTATTTGCAGGTTGAAAAAGGCCTGCGTCCGGCCACCTGCGCGGCCTACGCGCGCGACCTCGAGCAGTTCGCCGAGCAGTTGGAGGAGTGCGGTCGCCTGCTGCTGACCGCCGGCGAAGACAACGTGCGCAGCTTCATGGCGCACCTGCGCGGCAATCAAGTCGATGCGCGCTCGGTTGCCCGCAAGCTGAGTTGCCTGCGCGGCTTCTACCGCTGGCTGTTGTTGGATAGGCGCATCGCGCACGACCCCACCGTGACCATTGAGACGCCTGCCACCTGGAAGGTGCTGCCGAAATCTCTAGCCGAGAGCGAAGTGTCCGAGGCGCTCGATCGCAGCGCCGCTGCCGCGCGGAACCCCGGCACGGCGGAACGCTCGCGGCGTGCGGCGGCGCTGGCTCTCCGCGACCACGCGATTCTCGAATTGCTGTACGCCGGCGGGCTGCGCGTTGCCGAGATTGTGGCCCTCGGCGAACAGGACCTGCATCTGGACCAGGCGCGCGCCCAGGTCCGCGGCAAAGGCGACAAGGAGCGCATCGTTCCGCTGGGGCGTAAGGCGGTTGAGGCGCTGGACGAGTACGTAAAGCGTGGCCGCCCTGTGCTCGCCAGTTCGCACATGCAGCGCGCCCTGTTCCTGAGCGTGCGCGGCCGGGCGCTCACCCGCCAATGGGTATGGGAGATGGTGCGGGCCGCCTTTCGCGACGGGAGCTCGCGCAAAGCCAGCCCACACATGCTTCGCCATAGCTGCGCCACCCACATGGTGGAGCNNTGGCGCTGGGACGGCTGAAGGCGGTGCATCGCGAACATCATCCGCGCGGCAAGCGAAGGCTCGAAGCCGGGAAAGAGGACCGGGGAGCGGCGAAAGTCGCGCACAGTGAAGCCAGGTCGGCGGTGCGTGTATGACCATCAAGTCCGGCGCCAATGAATTCGAATCCCTCGCCGGGCAGTTCCTCGCTATGCTCGAGAACGAGCGCAACGCCTCCGCGCATACAGTGCGTGCCTACCGGCGCGAGGTGGGGGATTTCGCCGCCTATCTATCGGAAACGCTGGGCGGGCAGGCAAAGATCGCCACCGTGGACCACCTGCACATTCGCGCCTATATGGGGCACCTCTACGAGCGCGGCCTCACCAGGGCAAGCGTCGCGCGCGCGCTGGCTGCGATTCGCTCGTGGTTCCGCTGGCTGGCGCAGGAGCACAAACTGGCGCAGAACCCGGCCATCCTGGTCAGCACGCCCAAGCTGCCGCAACATCTGCCCCGCGTGCCCAGCATGGAAGAGGTGAATGGCCTGATGAACTCCATGGACGGCAGCCACGGCGGTGCCGCGAAGGACGAGGCGGCGGCCTGGCCGGAGCGCGACCGCATGATCTTCGAGCTGCTTTACGGCTGCGGCATCCGCAACTCGGAGTTGGTCGGCATCGATCTGGCCGACATCCAGTGGAAGAACGACGCCATCCTGGTGAAGGGCAAGGGGCGCAAGCAGCGTTACGTGCCTCTGGGCGACGAGGCAGCCATCGCGGTGCGCGCTTATCTGCCGCTGCGCGAAGCCCGGCTCCGCGCTGCGGGCAAGGCCGCCCTGGTTGCCGACGGTCCGCTGGTCACCAACCTGCGCATGAGCGGCACAACGCGCCTTACCACACGCAGTGTCGGGAGACTAGTCAAACGCGTCGCGCAGTCCCACGGCCTCGCGTCCGACGTGCATCCGCACACGCTGCGCCACGCCTTCGGCACTCACATGTTGGAGGAAGGCGCGGATCTGCGAGCCATCCAGGAGATGCTCGGGCACGAGCGCCTCTCCACCACGCAGCGATACACCCAGCTCACGGCGGCCCAGGTGCAGCGCGTCTACGACGAGACTCATCCTCGTGCGCATTGACGCGGCGCGTGCTAAAACCTAGTGCGCGCTTGATGCTGCAATGCTGTAAAATTAACAAGGACGTACGAGCCTCCTCCTCGGGAGGAAAGGATTTTCGCGGCGGCGGATTTTTCTTTTATACTTGTAGGTACCGAATCGTTCAGTTCTGTCCCGACGCTGCGTGGTCTGCTGTGGCAGACGTGTCGATCAAGCACTGTAGCCGGTTTCCGGGCGTAGAAATCTCGAGAGTTGTAGTGTCTTCCTGGCCAAGCAAACGAATCCGTCAACGGAAGGTTGCCATGAAACCATCTGATCGCCATCACCGCATTCCCGCACCGCAAGGACTCTATCACCCGCGGAATGAGCACGATGCCTGTGGCATGGGATTGGTCGCGAGCATCCGCGGAGAGAAGAGTCACGACATCATCCGCAAGGGCCTGGAGGTCCTGATCAATCTCACCCATCGCGGCGCGGCCGGCTGCGATCCGGAAACGGGCGATGGCGCGGGAATTCTGATCCAGATCCCGCATACGTTTTTTGCGCTGGAGTGCGACCGGCTGGGGATGCAGTTGGGCGAGTTGGGCAGTTATGGCGTGGCCATGGTGTTCCTGCCGGTGGACCGCCACAGCCGCCTGCAGTGCGAGGGCGTGCTGGAGCGCATGGCCCAGGCCGAGGGCCTGACCGTGATCGGCTGGCGCGATACGCCGGTGAACGGCGATGCCATCGGCCGCGAAGCGCGCGCCTCCCAGCCCTATATCGAGCAGATGTTCGTGGGCCGTCCGCAGGGCATGGACGAAGACACCTTCGAGCGCCGGCTCTACATCGTCCGCCGGCTGGCAAACAACGAGATTGCTGCATCCGACATCGAGGACAAGGACGACTTTTACATCCCGTCGTTTTCCTGTCGCACCATCATCTACAAGGGCCTGATGCTGGCTCCGCAGATTGAGAAGTTCTATGTCGAGCTTGCGAATCCGCTGGTGGCCAGCGCGCTGTGCCTGGTGCATCAGCGCTTTTCCACCAACACATTTCCCAGTTGGAAACTCGCCCACCCCTACCGCTACATCTGCCACAATGGCGAGATCAATACCATCCGCGGCAATGTGAGCTGGATGAGCGCGCGCCAGTCGGTGCTGCAGAGTCCGCTGTTTGGGGACGAGATTGAGAAGGTCTATCCCGTGATTGCGCCGGCGGGGAGCGACTCGGCTTCGCTGGACAATGCGGTGGAATTCCTCTTCCAGTCGGGGCGGTCGCTGCCGCACGTCATGGCCATGCTGATTCCCGAAGCGTGGGCGGGCAATCCGGACATGGACGAGGACAAGCGCGCGTTTTACGAGTATCACGCCTCCCTGATGGAGCCGTGGGATGGACCGGCGGCGGTGGCATTCACCGATGGCCGCGTGATTGGCGCCACGCTCGACCGCAACGGCCTGCGACCCGGACGCTACATCGTGACCAAGGACGACCTGGTGGTGCTGGCCTCTGAGGCGGGCGTGATCGACGTGCCCGCGGAAGATGTCCGCAAGAAGGGCCGCCTGCAGCCGGGCCGCATGTTCCTGGTGGATACGGTCGAGCATCGCATCATCTCCGATGCCGAGATCAAGAAGACGCTGGCCGGCCGTCAGCCTTACGCCGAGTGGCTGAAGCAGCAGCAGGTCGTGCTCGATCAATTGCCCGAGCCGTGGCGTGTGATTTCGTCGGACCCTGAAACCCTGCTGCGCCGTCAGCGCGCTTACGGCTACAGTGAGGAGGACCTCAGGGTGCTGCTCGGACCCATGGGCTCCAAGGGCGAGGAGCCGCTCGGCTCCATGGGCACGGACGTGCCCCTGGCCTGCCTCTCTGACCGGCCGCAGCAGTTGTTCAGCTACTTCAAGCAGCTCTTTGCGCAGGTCACGAATCCGCCGATCGACCCCATCCGCGAAGAGCTGGTGATGTCGTTGATCAGCTACATCGGCACCGAGCGCAACATTCTGGACGAGACGCCGGAGAACTGCCACACGCTGAAGCTGCCTCACCCGATCCTGACCAATCGCGATCTGGAGAAGCTGCGCCGCGTTTCTTCCGGCGATCTGCTGGCGACCACGCTGCCGACGCTTTTCCGCGCGGAGGACGGCGAGGTTGGCATGAAGCACGCGCTCGACGACCTGAGCGGGCGGGCCGCGCTCGCGGTCAATTCCGGCTACTCGCTGCTGATCCTCTCCGATCGCGGCGTCAACGCCACGCTGGCGCCTATTCCCAGTCTGCTGGCGATGGCCGCGGTACACAATCGCCTGGTGCGCGACAAGACCCGGACCCAGGTGGCCCTCATCATCGAGAGCGGTGAACCGCGCGAGGTGATGCACTTCGCCCTGCTCATCGGATATGGCGCCAGCGCGATCAATCCGTATCTGGCGTTNNATCAACAAGGGCCTGCTGAAGACCTTCTCCAAGATGGGGATCAGCACGCTGCAGAGCTATCGCGGTGCCCAGGTCTTTGAAGCGGTGGGACTGAATAAGACTGTGATCGACGACTACTTCCCCGGCACCGCGTCGCGCATCGAGGGCGTGGGGCTGGATGTGCTCGCGCGTGAGGCCTTGATGAAGCATGCCTTCGCCTTCCAGCCGCTCACCGAATCCGAGACCGATCTGGTGGTCGGCGGCCAGTATCAATACCGCGTGGACGGCGAATATCACCTGCTGAACCCCGCAACCATCAGCAAGCTGCAGCAGGCGGTGCGCCAGAACAGCCCGACCACCTTCCAGGAATACACCGACCTTATCGATCAGCAGAGCAAGCACCTGTGCACGCTGCGCGGTTTGATGCAACTGAAGTACGCGGATGAGCCGCTGCCGATCGAGGAAGTGGAGCCGGCGAAGGAGATTGTCAAGCGCTTCACCACCGGCGCGATGAGCTTCGGCTCCATCAGCAAGGAAGCCCACGAGACGCTGGCCATTGCCATGAACCGCATCGGTGGCATGTCCAACACCGGCGAGGGCGGCGAGGACGAAGCCCGCTTCACCCGCGACGCCAACGGCGATCTGCGCCGCAGCGCGGTCAAGCAAGTGGCCAGCGGGCGATTCGGCGTCACCGCCAACTACCTGGTGAATGCCGATGAACTCCAGATCAAGATGGCCCAGGGAGCCAAGCCGGGTGAAGGCGGACAGTTGCCCGGTCACAAGGTGGATGAGATCATTGCGAAGCTGCGCTACTCCATCCCGGGCGTGGGCCTGGTCTCGCCGCCGCCGCACCACGACATCTACTCCATCGAGGATCTGGCCCAGCTCATCTACGACCTGAAGAACGTCAATCCGAAGGCGCGCATTGCGGTCAAGCTGGTCGCAGAGGCGGGCGTCGGCACGGTGGCCGCAGGTGTGTCCAAGGCGCACGCCGACGTGGTCCTCATCTCCGGCGACAGCGGCGGCACCGGCGCATCTCCGCTTAGTTCCATCAAACACGCTGGGCTTCCGTGGGAGCTCGGCCTGGCCGAGACCCAGCAGGTGCTTCTGCTCAACGACCTGCGCAGCCGCATCCGGGTGCAGACCGATGGCAAGCTGCAAACCGGCCGCGATGTCACCATTGCAGCGCTGCTGGGCGCGGAGGAATTTGGCTTCGCCACCATGCCGCTCATATCGATGGGCTGCATCATGATGCGCAAGTGCCACCTGAATACCTGCGCGGTAGGCATTGCCACGCAGGACCCCGTGCTGCGCGCGCGGTTCACCGGCCAGCCCGAACACGTCATCAACTTCTTCTTTTTTATCGCCGAGCAGATGCGCCAGTACATGGCCAAGCTGGGCTTTCGCACGGTCGACGAGATGGTCGGCCGCGTGGACCGCATCGATGCCGTGCTGGCCGAGTCGCACTGGAAGGCCAAGGGCATCGATCTCTCGTCCATCCTGTTCTCGCCAACGCTGCCTTCGCACGTCAAGCGGCGACGCACCCAGGCCCAGGACCACGGCCTCGACCAGGCGCTCGATCATGCGCTGATCGAACAGGCCAGGCCCGCGCTGGAGTCGAAGCAGCCGGTCACCGGAAGCTTCGCCATACGCAACGTGCATCGCACCGTGGGTGCCATGCTGGGCGGTGAGATCGCCCGCCGCTACGGGACCGCCGGATTGCCGGAAGGGACCATCCACTTCCGCTTTACCGGCTCGGCCGGCCAGAGCTTCGGTGCCTTCGTTCCCTCCGGCGTCACCCTCGAGCTAGAGGGCGATTCCAACGACTATCTTGGCAAAGGGCTGTCCGGCGGCCGCATCATCGCCTATCCGCCCAAGACCTCCAGCTTCCTGCCGGAGGAGAGCATCCTCGTTGGCAACGTCGTGCTCTACGGAGCCACCGGCGGAGAAGCCTTCCTCAACGGCATCGCCGGCGAGCGCTTCGCGGTTCGCAACTCGGGCGCCACCGCGGTGGTCGAGGGCGTGGGCGACCACGGCTGCGAATACATGACCAACGGCACGGTGCTGGTTTTGGGCGCGACCGGCCGCAACTTCGCCGCCGGCATGAGCGGCGGTACCGCATTTGTCTACGACGACCAGGGCGACTTCTCCACCCGCCGCTGCAACCGGGCTGGCGTAGACCTGGAGCCGCTGGTAGCTGACCAGGATGTGGACCTGGTGCGCAGCCTCATCGAACGCCACATCGACCTCACCGGCAGTCCGCAGGCGGCGTGGATTCTGGAACACTGGGACACGACCCAGGCGCGATTCATCAAGGTCTTCCCGCACGAGTTCAAGCGGGTGATGGGGATTCCGCGAGTCGATGCCGTCTACATTTCTCCTACAAATTCGTCGCCTATGGTGACTTCGGAGCAGGTGCAGCATGGGTAAGGTCACTGGTTTTCTCGAGATTCAACGGCAACAGGCCACCCGCCGCAAGGTCGAAGACCGGCTGCGCGACTGGCAGGAGATCTACGAGCCGTTTCCCGAGGAGAAGCAGCGCGAACAGGGCGCCCGCTGCATGGATTGCGGCGTGCCCTTCTGCCACACCGGTTGCCCGGTGAACAACCTCATCCCCGATTGGAACGACCTCGTCTACAACGGCCGCTGGGAGAATGCCATCCGGCGCCTGCATGCGACCAACAACTTCCCTGAGTTCACCGGCCGCATCTGTCCCGCGCCGTGCGAGGCTGCCTGCGTGCTGGCCATCAATCAGCCGGCCGTCTCTATCAAGCTGATCGAACGCAGCGTGGTGGAGCGCGCCTGGGACGAAGGATGGATTCATCCCGAGCCGCCCCAGGAGAAAACCGGCAAACGGGTCGCGGTAGTGGGCAGTGGTCCTGCCGGACTGGCTGCCGCGCAGCAGTTGCGCCGCTCCGGCCACTCGGTGACGGTGTACGAGAAGAACGACCGCATCGGTGGCTTGCTGCGCTACGGCATTCCCAACTTCAAGTTGGAAAAACAGGTCGTCGATCGCCGCCTGGAGCAGATGCGGGCCGAGGGCGTGACCTTCGTGACCAATGCGCACGTGGGCGTGAATGTGCCTGTGGAAACCCTGGTCGAAGAGTACGACGCAACCCTGCTGGCAGGCGGGTCCGAACGGCCGCGCGATCTGCCCATTCCCGGCCGCGAATTGAAGGGCATCCACTTCGCCATGGAGTTCCTGCCCCAGCAGAATCGCCGCTGCGAAGGCGATACGATCGATCCTTCCATCGCCATTCTCGCCGAAGGCAAGCGCGTCGTAATTCTTGGTGGCGGAGACACCGGGGCCGACTGCCTGGGAACCAGCCTGCGCCAGAAGGCGAAGAGCGTGCATCAGTTTGAGATCATGCCCAAGCCGCCCGAGCTGCGCGCCCCCTCCACTCCGTGGCCCATGTGGCCCATGCAGTTGCGCACCGAGAGCAGCCACGAAGAGGGCGGCATCCGCGATTGGAGCATTGGCAGCGTCAGCTTCAGCGGCGACGAGCAGGGCCGCGTCAAGCAATTGCACGCAGTGCGCGTGGGTCCGCCGCCTGCCTTCACTCCGGTTCCAGACAGCGAGTTCACCCTCGACGTCGACTTGGTGTTGCTGGCCCTTGGCTTCCTCGGCCCGGTACGCTCGGGCATGATCGAGCAGCTGGGACTGGAACTGGATGCGCGCGGCAACATCGCTACCAACGCGGACTACATGACTTCGGTGCAAGGCATATTTGCCGCAGGAGACATGCGCCGCGGCCAGTCGCTGGTTGTCTGGGCCATCTCCGAGGGCCGCAAGGCCGCCGAGGCCATGGACCATTACCTCTTCGCCAAAACTGCTTCGCAATCTCTCAGCATGAGCCGGCGCGTGCCGGTCTAGAGTCTCCGGCGGCTGCCGCTCCTGCACATCGGATACACTTGCAGTGGCACGCGATGTGCGCTCCTTACCGAGCGTTTTTGCTTTCGCGCTGCCCGCGGGCGAGTAGCTCAATTGGATAGAGCACCGGCCTTCTAAGCCGGGGGTTGTGGGTTCGATTCCCGCCTCGCCCACCAAACCAATTGCCTGTGCAGGGCCCTTCGGCCGGGTTGCTCTCAGAGCTGGAATCCTCTATCCTTAGAGAGTTGCGGCCGTGACGATTTCATTGCCTGCACATGTGCGCCCGTAGCTCAGCTGGATAGAGCAACTGGCTACGAACCAGTAGGTCGGGCGTTCGAATCGCTCCGGGCGCACCACCCCAAATCATCCCAAATCAGCCAGATGAGATGTTTTCGTCTTCTCAGAGCGAAATGTCCCCGAGACCGGGGATCACATTGAAATGTCGGACATTGGCAGTCAACACGGAGTATCCGAGCGAAAGCGCGGTCGCGCCAATCAGGAGATCGGCGAAAGGAACGGCAATTCCTTTACTCATCTGTTCACCGTTGATCCGCCCGGCGATCAAGGCGGCTGCCTCAGTGTACGGATATACCGTCAGCCCAGCTCGGAGTTCCTCAACGAAGGACTCACGACGGAGCCGCCCCCGCGGCGAGTCTGCCCGATAGATCCCGTGGATGAGCTCAGTGAGGCCAACCGAGGAAAGAGCTGCTTCTTGGTCGCCAGCCAGATCAACAACCTGTGCGACCAGTTGCGATGGCGTGTCGCCGCGACGCTCGGCGGCGATGGCAACGCTGGAGTCGAGGATCAGTCCCACGACGGCGGGTTCAACGGCTCAGGGTGGCTCTTGATGACCTCTTCGAGATCACGTCCAAATTCGTCATCGAGGGTTACTGTGGAACCGCGCTCCTGGAGTATCCTGAGCGTCTCGGAAAGCAGTCGCGGGCGTACTTTATCACCGGGCAACAGCCGAGCCACAACCCGTTCACCAGATTCGATGAGGACCTCGTCGCCGCTGTCAGCACGAGCAATGAGTCCGTCGAAGTGATTGGCTGCTTCGGCGCGCGAGATGTGGATGACTGCCATACGGAGATCATACCGGAACGAAATCGGGTGGAGTCGAATTTGCACCTGCGAGAGCCTCCTGGGTGTAGGCGGTTTCAATACAGATCAACAGGCGCACTGATTCTGAACGAGTTGCAAGTCACGGATAAGGCTAGACGTGCAAGATTCGGCTGGATCTGGGATGCTCGATAGCTCGATAGCTCGATAGCTACCGCTTGAGGCTGAAAATCGGGCTGACCTGGGGTGCGGCCGGGGAAGCGCCGGCAATACCCTGAGCGCTATCCGGACTGAGGGTCTTACCCGCATTGTTGGCCAGGTGAAGCACGCGGCCGGGAAAGATTCCCAGCATCAGCGTGGCTGCCGCGGCGAGTGTAAGTCCGATCCCGGCGGGCACGCCAATGCGCTCGGCCGGAACAACGCTGCTGGCGTCCTGGGCCGCTTCATCCTCGGGCTTCGCGTAGATTGAGGCGAGCAGCTTCAAGTAGTAGAAGCAGGCCACGCCGCTGTTGATCAGTCCGATGACGGCGAGCCAGACATGGTCCGCCTCCAGCGCGGCGGCGAAGACGTAAAACTTGCCGAAGAAGCCGCCGGTAAACGGAATCCCGATCAGCGAGAGCAGGAAGAAGGCCAGCAGAGCGGCGAGCACAGGGCGCCGCGTGGCCAGGCCCTGATAGTCCTCGATCGTGCGCAGCTTCTCTCCGTATCCACCAACCTGGGTCACCACGGCGAACGCGCCGACATTCATCGCGGCGTAGGCCGCGGTGTAGAAGCAGGCGGCCGCTATGCCGTCGCGCGGGAACGCGGTGAAGGCGACCAGCAGATACCCGGCGTGGGCGATGCTGGAGTAGGCGAGCATGCGCTTTACATCGGTCTGCATCAGCGCGCCGAGGTTGCCGATGGTCATGGAGAGCGCGGCCAGCAACCACAGCAGCATGCCCCAGCGGTGTTCCATCGAGGGAAAGCCTGAGAAAGTGATGCGCAGCAGGACCGCGAAAGCCGCGGCCTTGGGAGCGGTGGACATCAGGCCAACCACCGGAGCGGGCGCCCCCTGGTAGACATCGGGCGTCCACACATGGAACGGAGCGGCGGAAACCTTGAAGCCCAGTCCGACAATCATCATTGCCAGCGCGAGAAATGCCATGTGCGACGGCGCGCTGGAGCCGAGCGCGGCGGCGATCGCTGCGATGCTGGTGCTGCCGGTGGCGCCGAACGCCAGCGCGATGCCGTACAGGAAGAAAGCCGTCGCGAAGGAACCCAGCAGGAAATACTTGATCGAGGCCTCCGAGCCCGAGGCCTGGCCCTTGCGGAAGCCGGCCATGATGTAGGTCGAGATCGACGAGATTTCCAGTCCGATGAAGACCATCAGCAACTCGGTCGAGCAGGTCATGAACATCATGCCGACCGCCCCAAACAGGACCAGCGCGTAATATTCGCCGGCGTTCCCCGCCACTCCCGATGCCGCATCGCCCTCAAAGTAATCGAGCGACGCAAGCAGCGTGGCCACCACCACGGCGCCGATCAGCAGGTGGAAGAAGATGCTGAAGCGATCGACCTGAATCGATCCGCTGAACGCGCTGAGGGTGCCGAGCCGAATCTGAAACCAGCCGATGCAGCCGGTAATAACCGTGGCCGCGATGGCCAGCCAGCCCAGCGGTTTGCGGCTGGTGCCAGGCTTCAGCACCGCCTCAATCAGCATGATCAGCACGCCGGCGACGGTGAGGACGTACTCAGGCAGCAGCGCGATCACTGGAGTGGGGAGGGCCATTAGCGCGCGCCTCCGGAAGCTGGCTGAAGCGGTGCGGGCGCGGCGGCGTTCGCTCCTCCGCTGGCTTCGGCCTCAAGCTTCAGCACGTGGTCCGGCAGCGCAACCTGGGCCGTTGCGGGATGGCCCGCCAGGGCGACTGCGGCTGGATCGATCGCCCGGAACCAGAGGGGCGACGCAACTCCCATAATCAGGAACAGTGCAACCATCGGCCATAGCGCCAGGTGTTCGCGCGCGTCCAGGTCCCACCCGGTAACCGTTCGCGGTTTAAAGCCGAGGTCGCAATAGAACACCCGCTGAATCATGGTAAGCATGTATGCCGCGCTTAGGATCACGCCAAGCGCGGCGAGCGCGGTCCAGAAGTGATGGTGCGCGAAGACTGACTGCATGGACCCGCTGAGAATCAGGAACTCGCCGACGAAGCTGTTCAGCAGCGGCAGGCCGATGATGGACAGCCCGGTAATGACGAACATGGTCGCTACCCATGGCAGTTGTGCGGCCAGGCCTCCGTAGTCGCGCATGTCGTAGGTGCCGTAGCGCTCGTAAAGCAGGCCGAGCAGCATAAACAAGGCCGCTCCCGCGAGCGATTCGTTCAGGATCTGGTAGATGCCGCCGCCCAGTCCCGCAATCGTGAAAGTGAAGATGCCCAGGACGATGAAACTGAGATGGCCGAGGGTGGAGTACGCCGCAAGACGTTTCAAGTCGTTCTGCACCAGGGCGAGCAGCGCCCCATAGACGATGCCGATGGCCGCCAAAGCGATCAGCAGCGGGGCGATGCGATGCGACTCGGCGGGAAAGATCGCGAAGGAGAATCGCAGGATGGAGTAGAGCGCCGTCTTGCCCGCAAGCACCATTACGGCCGCGGTGGGCGCCTCGAAGATCGCATCGCTGAGCCACCCGTGCAGCGGGAAGATGGGTACCTTCACCGCAAAGGCCAGCAGAAAGGCGAGCGAAGCGATCCACATCGCAGTGGAATTGCCGGAGATCGCGTGCTGCGCGGCGAGGTTGGCCAGCGTAGGCAGATCGAAGGTGTCGGTCTGCGCGTAAATCCACAACATCGCCACCAGCAGCAACCCGGATGGGATGAATGCGTACAGAAAATACTTGATCGCGGTGCGGCGGCGTCTTTCCGATCTGCCGAACGTGGCGATCAGCAGCGTCATCGGTACCAGCGACATCTCCCAGAACCCGTAGTAGAGGAACATGTCGAGCGAGGCGAAGATGCCCATCATCGCCACTTGCTGCAGCAGGAAGAGGACGTAAAAGAGCTTCTTGCGGCGGTCGATGGCGCGCCATGAGATCAGCGCGCCAAGCGGCGCAAGCAAGCCGGTCAGCACCATCAGCCACATCGAAAGGCCGTCGACGCCCAGATGGTAATGGATCGCGGGCCCGGCGATCCACGGAATGTTCTGTTCGAACTGGAACGTGCCGGACTTGACTCCGTAGGAGTAATGGGCGGGCAGGTGCAGCGTCAGCACAAAGGTAAACAGCGTGACCCCGAGCGCGCCCCACTGCATGGTCTTGCCGCGGTCCGGAAGCAGCGCCAGCAGCAGCGCTCCGGCGAGCGGTACAAAGACGATGAGGGTCAGGATGGTGTGATCGATATTCATCGTGTCCTCATGAGCGCACCCACAGCGAGCGGCCAAAAATCATCACGGCGAGGACGGCAGCAGCGCCAATCGCCAGCCACCCCGCGTAGGAGCGAATGTTGCCCGAAATCTGCTTGCGGGCGAACCAGGCGAAGCCTCGCGTCCCCATGCCCGCCGCTCTGGCCGAACCGTTGACCACTCCGCGCTCAAAGATAAGTTCCAGGATTCCGCGAGTGAACATCAGCAGAGGCAGCACCAGAAAGTTGCTGTAGAACTCATCTACCCAATACTTATGGGAGAGCAGCGCGTAGGCGGCCTTGTGCCGATCTGCAAGTGCAGCCGCCATCTCCGGCTTCTTGTAATAGAAAACATAGGCGATATAGTAGCCGAGGGCGGCAATGAGAACGGAAATGGCGGCCAGGAGGGCCTCAAGTCCGTGGCTGGCAGAGGCGGCTGCGGGAGCGGCGTCACTCGCGAAGACCGGATCGAGGAAGCGGCCGATCTCATCATGGCCGAACAGGAATGAGGGAGCGCCGACGAATCCTCCTACAACGGAGAGAATAGCGAGAATTATGAGCGGAAAAAGCATGATCCACGGCGACTCGTGCGCACCGCGTTCGTGCGCGGCGTGGCCTTCGTCATGGTCTGCCACCATCACAGCGTGAGTGCCGGACTGCAGGTACATCGCTGCTCCGTGGTCGTGCAAGTTCCGCTGCTCGTCGAAATACGCAGGTCCGAAGAAGGTCTTGAACCACAGCCGGAACATGTAAAACGAGGTCATGCCCGCAGTGATGAGGCCAACCATCCAGAGAACGATGTGCAGCGGGCTGGGCGAAGTGAATGTGCGGTAAAGAATCTCGTCCTTCGAGAAAAATCCTGCGAACGGCGGAATACCCGCGATCGCGAAAACACCCGCGCTCATCGTCCAGAAGGTAATCGGCGTGCGTGTGCGCAGCCCGCCCATCCGGCGCAGGTCCTGTTCGCCACCCAGCGCGTGGATGACCGACCCCGCCGCCAGGAACAGCAGCGCCTTGAAGAACGCATGCGTTAGCAGGTGGAAGATTCCGGCCGCATACGCGCCCACGCCGCAGGCCATGAACATGTACCCAAGCTGCGAGACGGTGGAGTATGCCAGCACCCGCTTGATGTCGTGCTGCACCATGCCGATCGACGCTGCGAAGATTGCCGTAGCCGCCCCGATGCACGCAACCACGGCCAGCGCGAGCGGACTGCGGTCAAACAGCGTGTGGCAGCGCGCGACCATGTAGATGCCGGCGGTTACCATGGTGGCCGCGTGGATCAGCGCTGACACCGGCGTCGGGCCCTCCATTGCGTCCGGCAGCCACACGTACAGCGGAATCTGCGCGGATTTGCCCGCTGCGCCCAGCACCAGCAGCAGCGCGATGGCAGTAAGGAAACGGGCGCCCTGCCACTCGGGATGCTGGCCGACAGTGGCAAATATCTGCGTGAAGTTCAGCGAGCCGAAGTGGGCGACCAGCAGGAACATCGCCAGCAGGAAGCCGAAGTCGCCGATGCGGTTGACGATGAACGCCTTCTTGCCGGCATTCGCGGCGGACGTTTTCCTGAAGTAGAAGCCGATCAGCAGGTAGCTCGCCAGTCCGACGCCCTCCCAGCCAACGAACAGCAGCAGGAAGCTCTCGGCCAGCACCAGCACCGACATAAAGAACATGAAGAGGTTCAGATAGGCAAAGAAGCGCCAGTAGCCCTCTTCCTCGGCCATGTATCCCACCGAGTAGATGTGGATGATGAAGCCCACGCCGGTCACCACGCCCAGCATCACGAGCGTGAGGTGATCGACCGTGAAGGCGAAGTCCGCCTGGAAGCCGGTGACCTGAATCCATGGGCCGGCGTTGCTGGACATGGTGAGTTCGCCCGCCGCCCGCATGGTCGCACAAAGCCAGGCCACCAGCGCCGCTGGGGCAGCCGTAAACAGCAGCGCTACAGCGCTCACCGCGGCCCGCGGAAGCCTGCGCCCCAGCGTCCCATTGATCAGGAAGCCGGCGAAGGGCAGCAGCGGAATCAGCCAGAGATAACTCGCGGGCATAGGGCTCATAGTTTCATCAGATCGATCTCGTCGACGTTGAGGGTCTGACGCGTACGGAAGATGGAGATGATAATCGCCAGTCCAACCGCAGCCTCGGCTGCGGCGACCACCATCACGAAGAAGACAAAGATCTGGCCGCTGACCTGATGCCACATGTGGGCGAATGCGACAAAAGTCAGGTTCACCGCATTGAGCATCAGCTCAATCGAGATGAAAATTGTGATGACGTTGCGCTTGATGAGGAAGGCGGCGATGCCGATGGAGAAGAGCATCGCGGCGAGGATGAGGTAGTAGGAGGTAGGGACCATGATTACTTCGCCCCCGTGCGGAGAACGTTCACAGGAAGAGAGGGCTGCTCTTCCTGTCGGGCGCGTTTGCGAAGAAATCCCATGCGGAGGAAACGTTGCTGGTCGTTACGCGCGCGTTCCTGCAGCAGCCGAGCGCGACGCTTGCGTCCCGTCACGATCCCAGCAGCCGCCATCGCCACAATGAAGAGTGGTAGGAAGACCATGTCGAAGGTAAGCATCATTGCTCCTTCCGTGCGAGCACGACTGCGCCAAGGATAGCCACCAGGATCAAGATGGATGTGACCTCGAAGGGAAGCAGTTGCTTGGTGAAGAGCATGGCGCTGACTGCGGCGATATTGTCCACACCATTGCCGAGATCGCCACCGATGTTGGAGGTTTTCAGCGCGCCGCCCTCCGACAGAAATACAAAACTGAGCAGGCAGAAGATGGCTGCGGCGCCGGGCATGCCGACCGTGTACGCCGCTCGGCTGCCGTTGGTGTGTTCTTCCTCGCCGGCGTTCAGCAGCATGATGACGAAGACAAACAGCACCATGATCGCGCCGGAGTAGACAATCACCTGGGCGGCCGCCAGAAACTCCGCACCCAGCGACCAATAGAGCACCGCGAGCGACATCATCACCACCACCAGCGACAGCGCGCTGTTGATGGGGTGGCGCTGAAACAGCAGGTTCAATGCTCCTGCGACTGCCAGTGCGCCAAAGATGAGGAAGAGTGCGAGTTGCATTGGGTTCTGTCGAGTCCTTCTGTGGAACGCGTGGAAAACTTCTCTAAACCAGGTGATAAATCATTGCGTATCTATAGATTGTAAAGCAGTAGCTCCCTATCCCCGCAGCGCGAGGACGAGACTGCTGACGATGATGTTGGCGACGGCGAGCGGCAGCAGAAACTTCCAGCCGAAGCTCATCAATTGGTCATAGCGGAAGCGCGGCAGAGTCGACCGCACCCAGATGTAGAGAAACAGGAAACCAAATACCTTGACCACAAACCAGAAGACGGACAGAATCGCCTGCACCACCGCTCCGCCGAAGGCCGGGATGAGATGTCCAAACGGGCTGGACGCGCCGCCGAAGAAAAGCAGCGTGGCGACGCAGCTTACGGTAATCATGTTGCCGTACTCCGCCATGAAGAACATCGCGAACTTCATGGAGCTGTACTCGGTGTGATAGCCGGCGACCAGCTCGCTCTCCGCCTCGGGCAGGTCGAACGGCGAGCGGTTGGTCTCTGCATAGGCAGCCATCAGGTAGATAAAGAACGCAACAAACTGGAAGCCGCCAAAAAAATTCCAGGAGAGCAGTCCATGCGTCGACTGCACCTCCACGATCTTGCGCAAATTCAACGATTGTGCGCGCAGCACCACGCCCACCAGCGACAGGCCCAGCGCGAGTTCGTAGCTGACCACTTGTGCGGTCGAACGCAGTGAGCCCAGCAGCGAGTACTTGTTGTTCGACGACCAGCCCGACAGCGCAATCCCATACACACCGATCGACGTGATGCCGAGAATCACCAGCAGCCCGATATTGACATTGGCAACCTCGAACAGATCCACGCCGGGGCTTCCGTTGATTGACACGTGCGTTTCCGCGCCGAACGGCACCACCCCAATTGACACCAGCGCGCAGCCCAGCGCAATCACCGGCGCCAGAATATAGAGTGGGCGCTCGACCGCGAGCGGCATCAGGTCTTCCTTCAGGAACAGCTTGGCGCCGTCGACCAGCGGTTGCAGCAGTCCAAACGGTCCCACCCGCGTGGGGCCCCAGCGGTTCTGCATGTAGCCGATCACCTTGCGCTCCAGCAGCACAGTGTAGGCCACGCCCATCAGCGTAATCACCAGCACCACCGCTACCTTGAGCACGCTCAGGAGCAGGAAGACTTCGAAGTTGGTCAAATGGTTCAAGGTCTCTCTCTGGCTGCCGGGTTCTAGTCGGCCGCGGTCCGATCGTTCTGGACGGGGGGACGCCCGGCATCGTTCTGTTGCAGGTCGGTGAGCATCGCGGAATAGCGTCCCAGCGTTCCCGAGGTAAAAAGTGTGTCGTTGGCCGGCAGCACCAGGTCGCGGCGGCTGGAGATCTGCACCAGGCCCGCGGCGTTCTTGACGGGCGCGGCAGCAGGTGAGAGGTGCTGGTCGTTGCCCGAGAGCAGTTGCAGCCGGATCAAGTCGTAGCCCGGAACCAGGCGCTGGATCTCATCCAGGATCGCGTCGGGATCGAACGGGCTAAGCCGAGGCTCCATATCGTTCGCGGTCAGCCAAACCGCGTGACGATCTGCCTCGCCGGACTGCACCCCGCGTGTCTGCCCCATGTCGGCGCGAACTCCGGAGCCGAACGGCACCAGCATGCGCACGTCCGCGCCCATCTTGTCGGCAATGCGGACAATCATTTCGAAATCGGTGCGCACGCCCGCGCGATCGCCGGCCTTCCTCACCTGCTGCAGGTCGCCGTAGCTGTTGGTCACCGAGCCCGACTTCTCGTAAAGATTCGCGGCTGGCAGCACCACGTCGGCCAGCGCGGCGGTTTCGGTTAGGAACATATCCTGCACCACGACAAACGTATCCTTCAGCGTGTTCGCATCCACACCATAACGCGCGATCGGATTCGCTCCGACAACGTACAGCACGGAGAGATTGCCTTTTCCGGCTGCGTCGAATATCTGCAGCATATCCAGGCCCGGCGAGGTGGGAGACATGTACTCGCGGGCAATCAGGCTGGACGGCGATTCGGTGTCGATTGCGCCGATCGGCGTGTAGCCGGGCAGCATATCCGGCAGCAGTCCCATGTCCGCCGCGCCGCGCGAGTTGGCATAGTCGCCGAGCAGCGCAAACTTTGCCCCGGGGTGGGTCAGGCCGATGTCAATCCAGCGCTTCAGCTCCGCCCCGCGCAGTTCCGAGCCGAACAGGATCAGCAGGTCCTCCTCGGCCTTCAGCGCGTCGCGGAAGCTGGCCAGCGCGGTCGGATCGGCGGCTGCACCGTCGGCGGCCGAAGCATCGCCGGCCAGGTACGCGGCCAGCGCGCCGTACCCAAACTCATTCACCTTCAGGAACGCCTTTGCCTGGCGTCGCAGTTTGATCTCGGTGGTGTTCGCAATGTAGAGCCTCGCGCCGTTCAGGCGCACCGCTGTGCGCAGGTTCCAGGCGGTGGCGGGGTTTTGGTTGGTGGGGTCGCCGCCCACCACCAGCACGGCCTTCGCCGCCAGCGTGTCGCGCAGCGACGCCGTCCGTCCCGCGGTTCCGGCAAGCGATTGCGCGAAGGCCGCATAGTCCGCCGTGCGGTGGTGGTCGATGTTGTTGGTGTGCAGGACCGACCGCGCGAACTTCTGCAGCAGGTAAGCCTCTTCATTGGTCAGCCGGTTGCCGCCGATAACGCCAATTGTCCTGCCGCCGCGTGCGTCGCGCAGTTCGGCGAACTTGCTGCCAATGTGGGTCAGCGCTTCTTCCCAGCTGACCGGCTTCATCTCGCCATTGGTCTCGCGCAACAAAGGCTGCGTGATGCGCTCGGCGGAATTGGCAAAATCGAATGCGTAGCGCCCCTTGTTACACAGAAAGTCGCCATTCATCCCCGACTTGTCGCGGTTGTCGCCGCGCACAATCTCCGACCCGTCCGACGTCGAGCGAACGCCGAGCGTCGTCTTGCAGCCATCGCCGCAATGGGTGCAGATGGTGGCAACGTGGTTCATCTCCCAGGGCCGCGTCTTGTAGCGGTAGGTCCCGCTGGTCAGCGCTCCTACCGGGCAGACGTCGATGCACATGCCGCACTGTTCGCAATCCAGATGGGCCAGGTTATCCGGCGACAGATCTGCGGGGACGTTGGGCGCAATGATGGAAGATGAGTTGCGGTTCTCAACGGCAAGAGCGAAGACGTCCATGCCTTCTCCACAGACGCGCACGCAGCGGTAGCACAGGATGCAGCGCGGCCGGTCAAAGTAGACCACCGGCGACCACTGCTGCTCCTCGCGATGGTTCTTGGGCTCGGCGTAGAAACTGTCTGCCGCGCCGTACTTGAAGGTCATGTNNTTCGCACTCGCCGCCGGCATCGCACACGGGGCAGTCGAGGGGATGGTTGGCGAGCACCATCTGGAGCATTGCCTTGCGCGACTGGATCACCTCTGGCGTGTCCGTATAGAAGACCTGGCCCTCGGCGATCTGCGTGGTGCAGGCCGTCTGCAGCTTTGGCACCTTCTCCTGCCGGACCACGCACATCCTGCAGGCAGCCTGCAAGCTGAGCCCCGGGTAGTAACAGAACGCCGGAATCTCAATCCCCGCGCTCTTGCACGCCTCAATCAGCAGCGTGCCGCCGGGTGCGGTGATCTTCTTGCCATCCACGGTAATGGTTACATCCGGCATAAATTCCTCAGGCTGCGTGCTGGGCGCGGGGGGCAGTATCCGGCAGCGGAATGGCGATCCATTCCACAACGTAATGTCCGGTCTCGTCCTCTTCTTCGCGCGTAAAGTCGTAGCTGGTCGTTACTGGTTCCGGGATGGGATCGTGGTCGGTGGCCATCCAGTCGAGGTGAGCCTTGGCTGCCTCAAGGAATCGTTGCCGCGTGATTTCGACGGTATCGCCCAGCGCATAGCAGCCGGGAATGTCGGGCGCAAATGCGCTGAAGTTTTTCGGTCCAGCCTCGAAGACGACTAAGAAGTCTTTTGTCATTTGAACCCCGCTTGCTTTCTCATCTTCCGGTAAGTTCCCTTGGGAATGTCCTCATTTGGATGGCCTGCGACCGTTACCTTACCCGGCTTCGTAGGATGAACCCACTGCTGATGACTGCCTTCCTGTGATTTTACCGTCCAGCCCTCATCTTTCAGCTGCCTTGCGAAGTCACGATACTTTGGTGGCATGGTCCGCTTTCAGTGCGATACGCGACATCCTTGTTCTCCAACTGATCCGTTGCCTTACCTTGCATCTTGTGACCTTTTCTACTGTGCTCTTCTAAGCAAAATCTTTTGGTCTTCGCTGCGCTGAGGATGCGTTCGAGTCCATGCAAACCACACCAGCACAACTGCCACAACGATCATTGCGAATACGACAAAATTGCTCGGGCCCTCCCGGCTCAATGGCCCGCTCCAACCAACTCCTGCTCGGTCATCACCGGCGTTCCCGCCTTCTTGCCGTCGATATAATCCTCAAACTCCTTGCGAAACTTCTTCACGAATCCCAGCGTCGGCATGGCCGCCGCATCGCCCAGCGGGCAGAACGTCCTGCCCATCATGTTCTCGGCCAGGTACTGCACGTTGTCGATGTCCTTCTTTTGTCCGCCGCCCTCGTACACGCGCGTCAGCGTCTTCTTGATCCAGTCCGTGCCTTCGCGGCAGGGAATGCACCAGCCGCAACTCTCGTGCTGGTAGAACTTGATCGTGCGCAGGGCAAACTCGACGATCGACACCGTCTCGTCCAGCACAACTATCCCGCCCGACCCGAGCATCGTCCCCGCCTTTGCCATCTGGTCGAAGTCCAGCCCCACGTCAATCTCGTCCGCGCGCAGCACCGGGCACGACGCGCCGCCCGGAACCACCGCTTTCAGTTGTTTGCCGCCCTTGATTCCGCCCGCAACGTCGTAAATCGCCTTGCGCAGCGAGTAGCCCATCGGCA
>PLUT01000047.1 GCA_003162875.1 Granulicella sp. | reverse complement strand
CAGACTTCACAGGCAGTTGGCGAAACGGCGATTTGGTGTAGAGTGAGGCTGGTGTTAGCCCCAGCCAGATCGACACCTACGAAACCCTCCCGGCCACATAGCTTCGCCCGCCCACTCCTCAAAAACATACAAAGGCAAAATAAGCCGGGTCCCAACAAATGAAGCACGCAGGTCTACCCCGCATCGCCGCTGCACTTCTCATCACTGCGGCGGCAATCGCCGCAACCGCTCAAGCACTACCCTCCGCACCAGAGCCACCCGCCGCTGCACCAGGCGATTTCTTCGGCCGACTCACTATCTTCTACCGTGGAGACTGGGCAAACACCGTCCCCCCATCGGCGAGCCCGCCACGCCGAGGCTTGCCTTCGCCCCTCGACTCCCCGCCCTTCCCGAACGCCGACTGGTCCTACGGCGGCTCACCCGTGATCGGCGAACCCGACACAAACTCCTATCCCCTCATGACTGCCATCAACAATGCCATCAGCCGCACCAAGCTCTACGGCTGGGCCGACTTCAGCGTCAACGGGAGCACACCGGCAATCGTGTTAGTTGTCCGGGGCTTGGGGCATCGGAACGGCTGTGACTTCTTTGACGGCTGGTGTTCTTGACCGCGAAAGATGAACCCTCTGCTTGCCCTCAATCTTCGCCTTGATGAGCTCATGCAGTCGGCTCAGGGAAGGATACCGATCATGTCGCCGCACAAATGCTTGCTGTTCGCAACGCTGTTCACGATCGTTGCCTTGGAGACATCCGGAAGGGTCAACGTTTTCAAAGCAAAATCTGATGTGCCCAAGCCGAATACATGGTTGCGCGCTCCGATGCCTGCCGCTGCGGCATTGCGCTGGTACAGCGGCCAGCCGGCATGCACGCCAGGTCGATGGCTCACGTCATTCCGCGGGAAAGGCGAACCGCTGCCGCAGTTATTTGTTCCAATTCAGTTCAAGGACCCCAAGGATTTGGGTGTTGGAAAGCTCCTGGTGTCGAGCCGCGGCCTCGGCGACCCGAATTTCGCTGGAACAGTGGTCCTGCTAGTTCACTACGATGAAAAAGGCGTACTCGGACTGATTCTCAACCGGCGCACCGATGTGCCGCTTTCTCAGGTTCTTGATCTCAAGGCCGCGAAAGACCGCTCCGACCCGGTCTATCTCGGGGGTCCTATGGAACCTTCGGCCGTATTCGCACTGTTTCAGTCCTCGGTCAAGATTGAAAAAGCTGAGAACATCTTCGGTGGGGTTTATTTGATTTCTGACAAAGATCTCTTCGAACAAGTACTGTCGGCCCAGCCTGACCCGAATGTTTTTCACGTTTACCTGGGATATGCCGGATGGACGCAAGATCAATTGCGGGCCGAGGTGCAATTGGGCGCGTGGTACGTTTTTCCGGCAGACACCGCCTCAGTATTCAATTCCGATCCGGGTTCTTTGTGGTTGCAGATGATTCAAAAGACAGAGTTGCAATGGGCGAAGACTGAACCCGATCTTGGCCGACGAGGGGGCATCTTCGCGCAGCCGTCCGCACTCAGCGGGAGAATGGTCAACTTGCAGCAGCCATAGAGGAATCACTGTCTCACAACACCCGGGGAACCTAGCAGATCGTCAGCTGGAGCTAAAAGTGCTTACCGCGAAATGAGAAGCGACGTCTCCGAAATAGGGTGCCAGCAAGTTCGAATTCCCTTACACGCCTCCGGCGCGGATGATTCTTTTGAACCCTCGTTCGGCAATCAATCCAGTGGCGACATGGTGTTGTACCGGGTGACGGAATAAAGAGAAGGGCGACCTGAGGTGGTCGCCCTTCTCTTTGGTGTTGTGGAGAGTTTCAGTGGTAGTTGGCGTCACCTCCGTATACAGCGGTTAGAGAGTGGGTTCCACCGGTGAGCATGACGGTGGAGTACGTCGCGACGCCTGATCCATTGAGGGTGGGCGAGGCGAGCAGGGTTGATCCGTCCGAAAATGCTATTGAGCCGGACGGAATCGCAAGACCCGGAACGCCTGTAACCGTGAATGTAAAGGTGACTGACTGCCCATAGTTCGATGGATTCTGACTCGAGGTGACCGTGATATTCACCGGAAACTTCGTAACGACCTGGGAGACGGCTGCGGAGACGGCTGACAGATAGTTGGAGTCGCCGCCGTAGCTTGCGGTGATGCTATGCNNGTGCCGATGATCGTTGCGCCGTCGTAAAACGTGATCGTTCCGGTCGCTGATACTGCCGTTTGTGCCGTGAAGGTTACGGGGCTTCCATAGACCGTTGGATTGGTCGAGGAGGTGAGCGTCACGGTGGGAGTAGCCTTGTTGATCGTCAGCGATGTCGTGGTGTTTGCGGAACTGTAATCCACCGAGTCTGACGGTGTGAATGCCACGGAGAGGATTTGGGTCCCCGCAGGGAGGATGGTGCCAGAGGCCGGAGTGTAGATGAAGGTGCCCACTACGCCACCGCTGGTTGCATCGAGCTGCATTGCGCTAAGGGGCGTCCCGTATGTGATTGCAAAGGGTGTCGCCCAAGTCAAAACCGTGGTTGCTTGCGTGATTGTGAGGGTTCCTAGACTTTGATTGACAGTGTAGTTGCCTAGCTTGTTGCCGGGATCAGAGAGCGTTGCGGCAATGGCATCGGGTCCCGAAGANNCATTCCAGTGATTGAGCCGCTGAATACCGGATTCGCGGTTCCGTAGATATTGGAGGCGGGGTTCGGGATGACGGTAATAGAAGCTCGATTGACGGTTAGCGTCACGGAAGCCGACGCAGGGCCGTAGTCCACGCCATCGGTGGGCGTGAAGGGGACGTTCAAGGTGTGCGACCCGGCTCCGAGAACGGCGCCCGCGGCTGGCGTGTACGCGAATGTGCCGGCCACGCCACTAGACGTCGCGTTCAGTTGGACTGCACTCAGAGCGGTGCCATAGGTTATGGCGGCTGGAGTGTTCCATGTGAGCGTCGGGGTGGCTTGCGTGATGGTCAGCGCGCCTAGGTTCTGGGTGACCGAGTAGTTCGCCAACTTGCTATTCGGATCGGCCAGCGTCGCTGCAATCGCATTGGGTCCGGTCGAATAGACGCCGACTGGCGTAGTCAGCGTCGCGCCCGACGAGTAGGTGGCCGTGATGCCGTCTCCGGGGATCACGCCGGTGAGCGTCCCCGTGAAGGCTGGGTTGGCTACGTCATACAACCTGGACGCGGCCGTTGGAGTGACCAAGAGCGGAGCCTTGTTTACCGTCAACGTCACCGTGGCGTTTTGCGACGAGTAATCGGCGGTGTCAGTAGGCGTGAAGGTCACAGAGAGCGATTGGGAACCAGCAGGCAATACCGTGCCTGCGGGTGGCGTGTAAACGAAAGTGCCGGCCACGCCGCCAGACGTAGCGTTGAGCTGCGTCGAGCTGAGAGGCGTTCCATACGCGATCGGNNGTGGTTGTGGCCCCAGAAGCATAGGTTGCTGTGATTATGTCACCCGCAACGAGCCCAGTGATCGAGCCAGTGAAGGCTGCATTCGCGGTTCCATAAACCTTCGATGCTGGGCTCGGCGTAACCGTCAGAGGTGCTTTGTTGACGGTTAGCGTGACCGTGGCGTTAGCCGCGCTATAGTCGGCCCCGTCAGTAGGCGTAAACGTCACTGAGAGCAACTGGGAGCCCGCAGGAAGGACTGTACCCGCAGCCGGTATGTAAGCAAAGGTCCCAGCCACGCCGCCGCTCGTCGCGTCAAGTTGGGTCGCGGAGAGTGGCGTTCCATAGGTTATTGGGGCAGGAGTCGCCCAAGTCAGCGAAGTGGTTGCCTGGGTGATTGTCAGCGTCCCCAAGTTTTGGGTCAGAGTGTAGTTGGGAAGCTTGTTCCCCGGATCGGACAGCGTTGCGCCAATCGCGCTCACCCCGGTCGAGTAAACCCCGACCACTGTGGACGTCGTTGCTCCGGATGCGCAAGTGGCCGTAATCGTATCCCCATTGACCAAACCGACGATGGATCCGGTGAAGGCCGGGTTGACCGTGCCGTAGGTCTTCGATGCGTTATTTGGCGTCACAGAGAGGGGCGCTTTATTGACGACCAGGGTGACCGTCGCCGTTTGAGTCGAGTAGTCGCTCGAATCGGTCGGCGTAAACGTGACGGAAAGGGTTTGCGTTCCAGCCAGCAGGACGGTCCCGGCCGCAGGAGTGTATGCAAGAGTGCCCGCGATTCCGCCGGAAGTAGCGTCAAGTTGGATACCCGAGAGAGGCGTGCCATAGGTGATCGCGGCGGGTGTTGCCCACGAAAGAACCGGCGCAGACGCTGTAATTGTGAGAACGGTGCTGCCGCTGGCTCCGTTGTAATTGCTATCGCCGCTGTAGGTGGCTTGGACGGTGTAGGTGCCTGCCTGCCAGTTCGAGAATCCCGCCAGAACGGCATTGCCGCTTCCGTCGACCGGCTCGTTCCACGGACCAGGTTGAGAGGGTCCGCCAGTAAATGAGACAGTGCCTGTGCCAGCCGATACGTGTGCCGTGCATGAGGTTGTCCCTCCATACGCGATGGCGTTGGGCGAGCAAGTAACCGTAACGGTAGGCGTAGCCTGATTGACCGTCACAGCGACCATATTGGACGTTGCTGCGGCGTAGTTGGCGTCGCCAGAGTAGACCCCGGTGACGCTATAGGTGCCCGCGTTCCACGCGCTTCCGCCTGTAACCGATGCCTGGCCGCTGCCGTTGACCGGAACGACTGTCCAACCCAAGAGGCTCGCACCGCTTGCGCCAGGGGGCGTCCAGAGGAGCTGTATACCGCCCTGACCTTCGCCCTGCTCATACTCAACCACAATCGAGTTGCTTGTGCCCGCGGTGAGAGCAATCTGCCCAGACTGAGTGTAGGTTAGATCAGCTTGGGCTGCCTGCCCAACAGAGAGGTTATTCACGAGGAGCGTGCCATTGACGTAGACATTCGCTCCATCGTCAGAATTCACCCCAATGGTGTAGGTGCCATCGGTTGGCGAGATAAACATGCCGGTCCACCGGGCGTAAATATTGGTCGTGTCGACCCCGGCTGGGCCTGCGATCGCATCGGCCCACGTCTCGCCAGTAATGTTGTAATTCAAGGATGCATCCTGGGTGGTGGCAACCGGTGTTGTACCCA
>PLUT01000170.1 GCA_003162875.1 Granulicella sp. | reverse complement strand
TAGCCCCGGGGGTCAATCCTTTGGGCCGCGAGCCGATTCTTCATCACCTTCTGCCGCCATCCAATCCCGGCTGAAAGGGTGGAAGGGACAATAGGTGACGGCGTATCTGACAAGATGTGACGCTCATCACCTCCGATCCGAACTGTCTATTGGCAAAATTGCTGAACGCATTGCCATTGCCATTGAGCCGCCCATGCCCGACGATTCTTCTCGACGCCCCGTTGACATTGCGCTGGCGTCCGCCACTGAGCGAGAGAAATATCTCTTGCAAATCTTCGAATCCGACTACCAGTTTCTACGACTATTTGACGATGCGCCCGACGCGATCCTGCAGGTGGACGCCCGAGGAGTGATCGTCATCGCAAATCGAACTGCCGAGCAAATGTTCGGATATAACCGGACGGAACTGCTTGGCAGCAACGTGGACCTGTTAATACCCGAGGCGAATCGTGCCGCGCACGCGGACCAGCGGGATCATTTTATGCAGTCTGGAGCGGGCCGCCGTCCCATGGGAAAGGGGCCGGGTGATCTACTTGCTCGCAGGAAAGATGGAACTGTATTCTCAGCTGAGATTGCTCTCAGCCGAGTCAAGAGCGAAGCCAGCCTTTATGTCACCGCGGTGATCCGGGATGTCACGGACCGGAAGCGGATGGAGCGGGAGTTGGAGGAGGAGCGGGCCCAGCGCAACCAGCGGATCGAAGTTCTGGCGCGGTTGTCGAGCGGACTGGCGCACGAGATCAAGAACCCGCTCGCTATTATCCACGCGCGAGCCAGCGACCTGGCCGAGATGGCGTCAGTGGGCGATGTCGACCGGGCGCAGATAGAAAAAACGTGCGCCAGTATCGTTCAGACGTCGGACCGGGCGATACGGATTCTGCGGGGCATAGCTGCGATGGCGCGAGTTGGAACCCACGACCCTATGCAGCCAGCGAGCATGTACGAAATCGTCGAACAGGCCGTGGACCTGATGCGGGAACAGTATAGGATGAGTGGGATCCAACTGACCGCGGATCTTCCACTCAACTTGCCGATGGTGGAGTGCCGCGAGGTCGAGATCAGCCAGATCCTCGTCAACCTGCTCAACAATGCATTCGATGCGGTAGATGGAGATTCGCTGAGTGAGCGTTGGGTCCGGGTGCAGGTCTCAACCCAGCCGGGTGCGGAGCATGAGAACCAGATTGAGAGACTGCAAATTGAAGTAATCGATGGTGGTCCCGGCGTTGCACCCGAGCACAAGGAGCGCCTGATGCAAGCGTTCTTTACCACCAAGCCAGTCGGGGCCGGGATGGGAATCGGACTGAGTACGTCGCGGGCCATCGCGGAAGATCATGGCGGTCAGTTGGAATTTCGCGAGTGCAATGGACACACCTGCTTCCGGCTGACTTTACCGGTACATGCGGAGAAGAAAGAGGCTGCCGGATGAGGCTTGAAGGGGCAAGGGTGTTGATTGTAGATGACGAACCCGACTTGCGGGAGGTCTTCTCGGCGTGGCTTCAGCAAGCGGGATGCCTGGTATTCACCGCTGCCAATGGGGCCGAGGCCCTGGAGGTGCTTGATGCCCAGAAGATCGACGCACTGGTCTCGGATATCCGCATGCCGGTCATGGACGGAATAGCGCTGGTGCAGGCCATCTATGAAAGAAAGCTCGTGATTCCAAGCATTATTTTGGTGTCCGGATTTGGAACTCTCTGGCCGCTCGAAACGCTTGGGCATGGCGTCTATACATTGCTTGACAAGCCGCTGCGGAAGCAGGACCTGCTACTTGTGCTGCAGAATAGCCTGATGGAAGCGAACAATAGCTGACTCGCTCGGCGTAGCCGATTGCAAGTCTGGAACGCCACCGGCTCTCGCCTGCGCGACTGCGATTTCGGTGCGCGAAGCGCGAAGGAATCCGCTTTTCGCCGCCCTCCGAAGATGTTGTCAAGGCCCCCCTCCTGTGCAAATCCCGCCAACTAGCAGACTCCAGACCACTAAGCGATCTTCGCCCCATAGCAGATGAGTTATGGTCAATCTGCTAGCATTAAGGAGTTGATTGGATAAAGAAAGGCTCAGCCCTCCGGCTGGGCCTTTCGCTTTAACCGCGATTCGAGGATCAGCCAAAGACTTCGCGAACTAACGCCTTTAGAAAAGCGATCTTACGACCTAAGTACGGGGGGTGGGGCCAGCGCCCACCGCCAACTCACAACTCACAACTGCCTTTAGGAGAGCCACCATGCACGCAACCGAATTCACTGAGCCTACGCAGCCCGAAACCGACCCGAAACGCCGTTACCTCTGCCGCCACATCTTCACTGAAGGCCACCGTTGCGGCTCACCCGCCCTCCGCGGCCAGAGCCTCTGCTACTACCACGGCCGCACCCGCCGCGAGGCCGGAACCTCCGGCA
The DNA here is from genome assembly GCA_003162875.1 of Granulicella sp. Classification (GTDB taxonomy): domain Bacteria; phylum Acidobacteriota; class Terriglobia; order Terriglobales; family Acidobacteriaceae; genus Edaphobacter. Next base: position 34,121 of record PLUT01000170.1, on the reverse strand, counting down.
ACTCTCACTGCTTCTCTATGCCGCGTATCGACGACCGCGCCACCATCCAGCTCGCCCTCTACGAAGTCCTCAGCCGCGTCGCCGGCGGAGACATCGAGTACAAGCGCGGCAGCGTCCTCCTCTACGGCCTCCAGATCGCCTCCGCCAACCTCCCGCGCCACGCCCAGACCAAAGCCGAACAGCCGCCGCAGGTCGAAGAAGTCACCACCGACTATCACCTCGGAGATCTCGCTCCCATCGCCGAAATCCCCGACCCCGCCGAAGCCCCGGGTGTGGGTGCGGGTGCCCCAGGTTCGACGGCATCACCGTCGACCCTGGGGCTAGATCCCACCGCGGGTGCCCCACATCTCGCTTCTGAGATGTGGGTTGCATCACCGCCCACCGCTGCACGCGCCCCGCAACCGTGCGAAAGGGAGTACACCGAGGAGGAAAGGCATTTTCTCGATACCACCACCTCGATCATGGGCCGCCACCTGCCCGGAAATTGCCCTCGCCCCGAATCGCTCACCGACGAAGACATCACCGTACACATCGACGCACTCCGGATCCGCGCCGGCCTCAGGCCCATCGAAACAGATCCCAACTGGAACCGAGCAACCCCATCAGCCGAGGTTTCCAGGTACCCCGACGATTTATCGTCGGGTCTCTCAAGTCCACTGGAGAAAGGGGTTTTAACCCCTGGGGGATCGAACTCCCTCACCCTCGCCGCCGTCCAAGCCGTGGCCTGCAACCAACGCCGGACAACGGACAACGAACAACCCTTTCCCCTCCCGCAGGATGCCGCAAAGCCCACCTGGTTGAGGGCATGGATTCATCCGTGCCGTAAACGCCGCACAAGCAACAGGGCTTTGGCCCCTGAGGTCAATCCTCGAGCCGCAAACCAGTCTTGCTAAGTCGTTTGTAGATCTTACTTTGCCGATAAGTCTTTTGAAAACAAGCACTTTTTATTTCTAAGTCCTTTAGACGGGATACTTTGCGGCTTAAGTACGGGGGGATGGGGTCCAGTATAGGATGATCCAAGCATGTCTCAATCCGGCCACACCGCCGTCCTGCTCCTCGCCCACGGAACCCCAAACGTCCTCGGCGAGATGGCCGAGTACCTCGCCAAGGTCACCGGAGGTCGCGCCCTCCCGCATGAAGTGGTGGAAGAACTCCAGCACCGCTACGCCCAAATTGGTCTCCGCGACCAGCCCGGAGTTGAACCTCCGCCGCTCACCCGCTGGACCTTCGCGCAAGCCCGCTCGCTCGAAGCCGCGCTCGCCGCTGCCGGTCATCCGCTGCCGGTCTACGCGGGCATGCGCAACTGGCACCCGTACATCGAAGACGTGGTCGGCCGGATGCGTGCCGACGGCGTCACGCGCATCATCGCCGTCTGCCTCGCGCCGCAGAACTCGCGCACCAGCATCGGCCTTTACCGCCGCGCCCTCATGTCCGTCGCCGACGGCTTCGACGTCACCTTCGTCGAGGAGTGGTCCGACGAGCCAGCCCTCATCGACGCCTTCGCCCAGCGCCTGATCGCCGTCTATACCGCCACCGAATCGGGTGCCACTGCCACCGAATCGGGTGCCACTGCCACCGAATCGGGTGCCCCACATCTCGCTTCTGAGATGTGGGATGTCTCGCCACGGAATCGTCCGGCAACCGCGCTGCCCGTCCTCTTCACCGCGCACTCGGTTCCGTGCCGGACGATCACGACAGGAGAAACGAACAAGCCCGGCGAAGCCAGCGTCGCCCATGCACGGCCGGGAACGCCAATGCAGGCCACGCCTGATCCGTACCCGGTCGAGGCCAAGCGAACCGCCGAGCTCGTCTTCGCGTCCGCCTCGCGCCGGCTTCCCGCGCTGACCACGTGGTTCTTCGCCTTCCAGAGCCAGGGAGTCGCCGGAGGCCCGTGGATCGGCCCCACGGTCGAGGACACGCTGAAGGCNNTTTCTCTGCGACCACGTCGAGATTCTCTACGACATCGACATCGCCTTCACCGAAACTGCCCGCTCGCTCGGCCTGCGTCTCTACCGCACCGAAAGCCTCAACGACTCGCCGCTCCTCACTGCCGCGCTGGCTGCCGTCGTCCAGCGCCAATTGGCTGCGGCAACTTGAACTTTGTTCCCTGTTCCCTGTTCCCTGTACCCTGTCTCAATGCGCCGAATAGCCATCGTCGGAGGAGGCATCGCCGGCCTCACCGCCGCATACGAAATCGCGCGCCAGGCTCGCGCCGGAGCGCCCATCGAAGCGGTGTTGTTTGAAGCCTCGAATCGCTTCGGCGGCCTAGTCGAAACCGTCCGCGAAGGCGGCTTCACCGTCGAGTGCGGCCCCGATGGCTGGGTCTCTGCCAAGCCGTGGGCGCGCGAACTTGCTACCGAACTCGGCCTCGCCGGCGAACTTATCCCGTCCAACGACGCCGCGCGCAGGATCTGGATTCTGCTCTCGACTGCGGACCATCCAGCCGGTCGCCTCGTCCCTGTGCCCGACGGGTTCCACATGATCGTGCCGGGCGATCTTGCTGCGCTCGACCGCGCGCCGCTCTTCACCGAGGCCGCCATCGCGGCCTACCGCGCCGAGCCTGCGCGCGCCGCGGAACTCCGCGCCAACGCCCCGGCGCACGACGAGAGTGTCGCCGATTTCACCCTTCGCCACTTCGGCCCCGAAGTCCTCGACCGCGTCGCCGCTCCGCTGCTGAGCGGAGTTTTCGGCGGCGATGTCCGCCGCCTCAGCGTGCGCGCCGTCATGCCCGCCTTCGTCCAGATGGAGCGCGAACACGGCTCCCTCATCGCCGCGCTGCAACGAACAACGGACAGCGAACAACGGACAACGTCAGTTTTCACGACGCTCCGCACCGGCCTTGGCACGCTGGTCGATCGGCTCGTCGCCGCCATTCCCCAGCAATGGCTCCGCACCAACACCGCGGTTACCGCGATCCAGTACTCCGGCGCGATGGCTGATCGGACCGCGTGGACCGTCGCCGCGCGTGCAGGGAAGCAGCACTCATCGGAGACCTTTGACGCCGTCTTCCTCGCTATGCCGCTGGACGCCACGCGCCAACTGCTCACGCCGCTCTCCGCTGCGGCTGCCCAACTTCTGCCCACTGAATCCAGCTCCGCCGTTCTGGTTGCATTCTGCTACGCCGATGCCGGTCGCGTGCCGCTTCCGCCCGGCTTCGGCTTTCTCGTCCCGCCGAGGTTCTCCGAGCCCGAGCCGGCGCTCGATCCGTCCGCCAGCCTCCTGCTCGCCTGCACCTTCGTCGACCAGAAGTTCGCGCACCGCGTCCCGCCCAATGGCCGCCTCATCCGCGCGTTCTTCGGAGGGGCAGCTGCGGACCGCATCGCCCGCTGCAACAACGACGAGATCGCGGCCATCGCCAGGCTGGAACTCGCCCGCGCGCTCAACGCGGGGATTCCCATCTCGGCTGCCGCACCCACGCCCGCGCCGCCGCCCGTGCTGACGGTGGTCCGCCGCTGGCCCAACTCTTTGCCGCAATATACCGTAGGTCATCCAGACCGCGTCGCGGAGCTCGAAGCCCACCTTCGCAGCACGCTCCCCGGCCTCATCCTGCTGGGCAATGCCCTCCACGGCGTCGGGCTCCCCGACCTCATCCGCGCCGCCCGCGCCGCCGCCCGTAGCGCCACGGCCAGTCTTACCGCCGGACGACCGGCACTACCCCGCGCCGCGGAATCGTCGCCTGGTCGTCGTCCCTGATGGGCCCTTGCAGGTTCATTTGCGCAAGCCGGGGTTATGTGCCCGCGGTCACATCTTCCTCGGCCAACCTGGCTCTACACTCCGCAATCTAAGCTCAGGAGGCGCGAGATGTCGACCGACGCAATCTTCGACCTGACGGCAGCGATCGTAGTGTTCGGCACCTTTCTTGGGGCTGTGTACTTCCGCGAGATATGGAAGATGACCAGAAAGTCCGCGGCCGAGCCGGCAAAGGACTGCGAAAACCTCCCAGGGGACAATTCCCGGCCAGACCACGAGTTCGGCCCATAGTCCGCGGATCGAACCAGACGGGTAGCCGCATCGCTTGGGTTCTCAATGCGGCCTGGGGCCGGTTGCAAAGGAAAAGCGCTCCCACCCTCCGATTGTGGAGGATTTGGAGACGGAGTATGGCTCACTGGAAGAAAGCGCAGGCATTCCGCACGCATTCCTCTGGGCGTGGGGCTGGCCGCTGTCCAGCCGCCGTCTGGCCGCTCAATCAGGGGGTGTAGAATCGGGGCTGGATGGCTCACGATAAATTACGCATAATCCCCCTTGGTGGCCTGGGCGAGTTCGGTATGAACTGCACAGCCCTCCGGTGGCAAGATGACATTATCGTCATCGATGCCGGCCTGATGTTTCCTGAAGAAGAGCTTCTGGGCGTCGATATCGTCGTACCCGATATCAGCTACCTGACCGAGAACCGGGAAAAAGTCCGGGCCATTGTTCTGACCCACGGGCACGAGGACCACATTGGCGGGCTGCCCTGGATCCTCTCTGAGCTGAACGTCCCCGTTTATGGCACCGAGTTCACCCTCGCCCTGGTGGAGGGCAAGCTTGAGGAGCACCGTCTGCTCGAAGACGCGGAGCTGATCGAGATCATGCCTGGGCACCGCTTTACCCTTGGGCCGTTCTCCATCATGCCCATCCAGGTGACGCACAGCCTGGTGGACTGCGTGGCGCTGGCCGTCCACACTCCGGTGGGCCTGGTGCTGCACACCGGCGACTTCAAGATTGACCTGTCGTCCCCGGACTCAAAGCCGTTCGACCTGCATGCGTTCGCCGAGTTGGGCAAAGAGGGGGTGTTGTGCCTGTTGCAGGATTCCACCAACGTCGACCGGCCCGGCTACACGCCGTCCGAGCGAGCTGTGCGCCCGCGGCTGGACGAGATCTTCAGCCAGGCCAAGAAGAAGATATTCTTCAGTTGCTTTTCCTCGTCGATCCACCGCATCCGGATTGCCATGGAACTGGCTGCGGCGCATGGGCGCAAGGTCGCTGTCATCGGTCGGTCTATCGACAATACGACTGAGATCGCGCAGGACCTCGGCTATCTCGACCTGCCTGCGGGGCTGCTGATCAATCCAGGGCAGATGCGCGACATGCCGTCGGACAAGGTGCTGGCGCTGATTTCCGGGACGCAGGGCGAGCCGATGTCGGCGCTATCGCGCGCTGCCGTAAACAACCACAAATTCGCCCGTATCGAAGCCGGCGACACGGTAGTGCTAAGCTCGCGCGTGATTCCGGGTAACGAGAAGTCGATCTACCGCATGATCGACCACCTGGAACGCCGCGATGCCGAAGTCATCTACGACGATGGCACCCAGGGTCTGATCCACGTCAGCGGACACGGCTCGCAGGAGGAACTGCGGCTGATGATCAACCTGCTGCGGCCAAAGTTCTTTGTCCCCATTCACGGCGACTACCGCCATCTGAAGCGTCATGCGGAGCTCGCCGGTGGCCTGGACATCGTGGAGAAGGTGATTCTGCTGGAAGACGGCGAGATTCTGGACCTGGATAAGAAGAGCGCGGTGAAGAGCGGGAAGATCACGGTGGGACGCGTGTGCATCGATGCCGGCGGGTCGATCGACGTGGTCGAGGACATCGTGATCCGCGACCGCCAGCACATCTCCGAGGGGGGCATTGTGCTCCCCATCATCACCATCAACAAACGCACGGGGAAGGTGGAGAACCAGGCCGAGATCGTGATGCGCGGATTCGCGATTGACGACCCGAGCCTGATCTCGGAGTCGCGCCAGGTGGTGCAGCGGACCCTGGAATCCTCCAGCGACGAAGAGAAGGCGGACTACGGCGTCATCAAGGAAAAAATTCGCAACGACCTGAAGCGCTACATCCAGAAGAGCACCAGCCGGCGCCCGCTGATTATGCCTGTGATTCTGGAAATCTGAAGCGCCAGCAAATTCTTTCCGGCAATCGTCGCAGGACGGTGCGCTTTCCCGCATCCAACGGAGCAGGAGTTTCGCATGCTCACGTCTGGAATCGTCGGAATCATCGTTACCCTCGTCGTCATCGGGCTGCTGCTGTACCTGGTCGAGCTGATCCCCATGGATCGGACGATCAAGCAGATCATCCGCATCATCGTCATCATCGGGGTGGTTATCTGGCTGCTGCAGGCCTTCGGGCTCATCGGGTCGATCGGCAGCATCTTCCACCCCGCCAAACCCGCCATCAGATGACGAGGCGCGCCGCGCTCACTAAGCGGAGTGCGCCACGGTCAAGGTTCGGGCCCGCGCAGCCGGCGAGTGGACGGCTTGGCGCGACGCACATAGCGCCTTCCCTCGAAACGGAAATCGCCGCTCAGGACGCGCATAATCGCCTCGGGGTAGGCGATGTGCTCCTGCTCGAGAACCTTTGCGGCAAGGCTCTCCGCGGTGTCATCGTCGAGCACCGGAACCGTACGCTGCACCACGATCGCGCCGTGGTCCACCGCCTCATCCACAAAATGGACAGTGCATCCGGCAACTTTGGCGCCGTACTCCAGCGCCTGGGCCTGTGCATCGAGCCCTGGAAAAGCCGGCAGCAGCGATGGGTGAATGTTCAGGATCCGGTTGGGAAATGCGCGCACGAACTCCGCCGAGAGGATCCGCATATATCCCGCCAGGCAGACCAGGTCCACGCGGTGCTGGTGCAGGCGAGCGATCATCTCGGCATCGTGTTCCGCGCGCTTGCGTCCCGCCGACGGAACGGCAAACGCAGCCAGCCCCATCTCGCGCGCGGCGGTCAGTCCGGCGGCGTCGGCCTGGTTGGACAGTACCACCGCGATCTCCGCGCCCAGCAGGCGGCGCTCGCGAATCGCACTGGCGATGGCGACGAAGTTCGAACCTCGGCCTGAGAGCAGGATTCCAAGTCGCTTCAAGCGTTGCTTCCCTCCGCATTGCGCGTCTGAAACCGCGCGTAGATGTCACAGTTGGCCGAAGCAGCACGGGCAAGAGCAGGTGTGGGGGCAGGGTGGTCGAAAACGCTCTACTGGCTCTTCTTTGCCGGTGCGGCCGTCTTCTTTGGCCCGGCCGGCTTCTCCGACGCATCGGCTGCGGCCTGCACCTCGACTTCGCTGATCGTCTGATAGAGCTTAGTAACGTCGGTTACTTGGGTCCACCCACGCTGGGTGCACACGAAGAGGGTGGGTGTATGCTGCAATCCCAATTTGTCGCCGAGGGCCTTATCCGCCTGCACTTCCCTGGCGAGTTGCCCGGTCGGATCGGGAACGAACGGCAGCTGCAGACCGTGCGACTGGAAGAAATGCCGGGTGAAGTAGAGAAGGTCGTCTTTGCTATTGATGCCGAGCTGCGCCGCGAATACCGCTCCGCGATACTCTTCCCCAATCGCCGGCGAAACTTTGTCCTGAAGATAGCGGGCCCAGATTGCCGCGTCGAGGCTCCAGATGTGGCCGCTCAGCGGGAAGTCGCGCTGCACCAGCGGTATGTTGAAATGCGCGGCCGCGGCGTGGACGATCGGATATGCGTGCGCGCAGGCCGGGCATTCCAGGTCCATAAACTCGTAGATCGCCACCTTGGCGCCGGCCGGCGGCTTGATCATCGAGGTGTCCTTGAACGTATCGCCCGTTCCTGGAGGCACGGCCCGCTGGGCCATTGCAGGCACGGCAATGCACGGCAGGGTGACGGCTATGGCGAAGGCTACAACCCACTTTCGGAGGCAATTTCTATCAATTAGACGCATAGGCTCCCTGCCTCTATCTTATCGCAACGCAGCCGGCGGCCTGCCAAGCTCGTACAATTGGAGCGCTGGAGACATAAGTCAGAACGGGCGGCACGGAGAGACAGTGAGCATCAGCGAAAAGGTCAATGCGGACATTGTCACCGCAATGAAAGCGCGAGAGGAACACCGGGTTACGACGCTGCGGATGGTCAAATCCGCATTGCGCTCCAAGGAGATCGACAAGCGCGAGCCGCTGACCGACGCCGAACAGATCGCGATACTTTCCACCCTGCTGAAGCAGCGGCGGGAGTCGGTCGAAAGCTTTACCAAGGGCGACCGTCTCGAGCTCGCCGCCAAAGAGCAGGCCGAGATTGAAATGATTGAGGGTTACATGCCCCAAGCCGCCGGCGAAGACCAAATCCGCGCGATCGTCGAGACGGCCATTGCGCATCTCGCCGCCAGCGGCGGAGGCAAACCAGGTCTCCGCGACATGGGCGCCGCGATGAAGATCGTGCAGCAGCGCATCCTTGCCGATGGCGTGCGTGCCGACGGCAAGGTGGTCGCCGACATGGTCAAGGCCGAGTTGGCTAAGTAAAAGCAACGCAACCGCGGGCATGAGAATCGATGCACCCGCCGCCGGTCGATTTTCAGCCCACCCTGGCCGGTAACCGGCTTTTTGCGCGGCGACGCGCGAGGCTCGATACAATACAACTATGATCCGGAAGACCCGACTTTACACTCCAGGCCCAACGCCCCTGCTGCCTGCCGCCCAGTTCGCCATGGCCGCGGCTGATATTCACCATCGCACTGCCGAGTTTCGCGCCCTCTACACCCGCGTGCTCGCGCAGTTGAAAGACTTTGTCGGCACCAGGAACGACGTGATCATCCTTGCGAGTTCCGGCACCGGCGCCATGGAGGCCTCGGTCTCGAATCTCACCTCTCCCGGCGACCGTGTGCTTGTGCTCAGCGCCGGCAAGTTCGGCGAGCGCTGGACTGGCATCACCAAGGCATTCGGCTGCGAGGTCGACGTAGTCTCCGCTCCGTATGGCAGCACGTTTTCACAGGACGCGGTCAAAGCCGCGCTCAAGCTGGAGACGCGCGTCGTTTTCGTCCAGGCCACCGAGTCTTCTACGGGTGTCCGCCACGATGTGCAGGCTATCGGCCAACTGCTGAAAGACCAGAAGTCCGAGGCTCTGCTTGTCGTCGATGCCATCACCGGCATTGGCACGACCCCACTGGACATGGATGCGTGGGGTATCGATGTCCTGATTGGCGGATCGCAAAAGGCGCTCATGATTCCGCCCGGCCTCAGCTACCTGGCGGTCAGCCAGCGCGCGTGGGACCGCATGGAAGGGACCTACAATCCGCGCTACTACTTCGACCTGCGCAAGGAGCGCAAGAACGCGGCCAAGGGCGAATCGGCCTACACTCCCTCAGTCGCGCTGATTGCTGCCATGGGAGCTGCGCTGGAGTACATCGCCGGTCAGGCCGACGGGAACCTGGTGGAAGGCCGCAAGAAGCTGGTGGACAACGCCGAAACCTGCGCCGCGATGACCCGCGCCGCCGCTACCGCGATGGGCCTGAAGCTATTCGCGCCCAAAGGCTTCGAAGCCGCGGCGGCGACTGCGATTCTCCCGCCCGAAGGCGTCGATTCCGGCCTGATCGTCAAGGGTCTCCGCTCGAAATTCGCCATCATCGTCACCGATGGGCAGGGGGAGATGAAGGGCTCGCTCTTCCGCATCGCTCACATTGGCTACTTCGACTACCTGGACACCATCGCCGTGATTGGCGCGTTGGAACAGGTCGCCGTTGCCCTGAAGCTTCCGCTTCTCAACCTGGCCTTTGGCACCGGTCTTATCGCCGCGCAAAAGGTATTTGCTGAACGAACGAAATAGCCTGCAGCTCAGAGAAGGATGTTCATGAAGATCGTTCTCGCAGAAAAAGTGTCACCGGCCACGCTGGCGGTGTTGAAAGAGGAGCCGGGGTGGGAGATTGTCACCGCAGACCAGATTGCCAAGCTTGGCCCCGGCGGCCTGGAAAAGGAACTCGCTGAGGCTGATGCGCTGGTGGTGCGCTCCGCGGTGCAGGTGGATGCCAAGCTGCTGGAAGCCGCGCCAAAGCTGCGAGTGATCGGCCGAGCCGGCGTGGGCGTCGACAACATCGACATAGACGCTGCCACCCGTGGCGGCATCGTAGTGATGAACACTCCTGGCGCCAACGCGGTCGCTGTTGCCGAACTCACAGTTGGCTTGATGATCGCAATGGCGCGTTCGGTCCCGCGCGCCAATGCCACCATGCATGCTGAGAAGTGGGAGAAGAAATCGCTGCAGGGATCGGAGTTGCGCGGCAAGACGCTGGGCATCATTGGACTGGGACGCATCGGCCTGGAGGTAGCGCGAAGGGCGCAGGGCTTTGGCATGGAGTTAATCGGCTACGACCCGTTCATCGCGCCGGTCATCGCGCGGGAGCATGAGGTCGCGCTGGTGCCCATCGACGAAATCTTCAAGAGATCCGACTATCTTACGCTGCACGTCGGCCTGACCTCGCAGACCGAGGGCATGATCAATGCCACATCGATCAAGATCATGAAACCGGGCATACGCATCATCAACTGCGCGCGAGGTGAACTGATCGTCGACGAAGCGCTTGCCGAGGCCGTCCGCTCGGGCCACGTCGCCGGTGCGGCGCTGGATGTCTTCCGCCATGAGCCGCTGAAGGATTCGCCCTACTTCGGCCTGGACAGCGTGCTGCTGTCGCCGCACATCGGGGGGTCTACGAATGAGGCACAGGAGGCAATCGGCATTCAGCTGGCCATGCAGGTGCGCGACTACCTGAAGCTCGGCGTGGTGCAGAACGCGGTCAACCTGCCGTCGCTCTCGCACGAAGAGTACAAGGAGATCGCGCCTTACATCGACATGGCGGAACGGCTGGGTCTGTTCCTGTCGCATGCGGTACCCGGCAATCTGGAAACCATTCAGATCACCTACGCGGGCCGGCTCTCCCAGGGTAAGACCGAGCTGATTCGCAACGCAGCGATCTGTGGCGTATTTGCAAATTCTGAAGTGGTCAATCGGATCAACGCGGCAGCCGTCGCGCAGGAACGCGGCATCCGCATTCAGGAGGACAAGAAGGAGTTCACCACAGGTGGCTCGGGGAGCACGCTGAAGCTCACGCTGCACTCCTCGGACGGCGATGCAAGCGCTTCTGCAACGGTGCTGCATCGCACCTCGCCTCGCCTGCTCACCTACGACGGCATCGACATCGAGGCGCCGTTGCAGGGCACGCTGGTGACGATTCGCAACCACGACGTGCCCGGCGTAGTTGGGCGCATCGGAACCATTCTGGGCGAGCACTCCCTGAATATTGCGAACTTCGCACTGGGCCGGTCTACCCGCTCGCAACGCGTGCCCCAGGGGCAGGCGCTGGCTGTCGTCCAGATCGACACGCAGGATAACGGGCACGCGGCCGCCGCCATCGAAGCGCTCCGCAAGGTAGAAGCGATCGCCAGCGTTCGCCTGGTGAAACTGGAAAAGTAATAGCCATGCGCAGGCTGGCGCCTGCCTGGGGGCTGAAGAGAGAAACGATGCCGCTATACGAATACGAGTGCAAACAATGCGAGCGCCATACGGAGAAGATTCAGAAGTTCTCCGATGNNCCATCCTCGTCGGCGAACGACAGCAAGGGCGACTCGGCCAAGTCCAGTGGAACATCGAGCGACTCCGGTTCCTCGAAGAGCGAGAGCTCAGCCGCGCCTTCGAGCACACCGGCAGCCGGCGCTGCTCCGGCCGCATCGCCGCCGCCATCATCATCATCTTCTTCATCTTCGACGGAGAAGAAATAGGGAAGGTGCGGCAGTTGTTCCTCAGTTCGCCGGAGCGGGCACTTTCTTGCCGGCCTTGCGCGCTTCAGACAACCCAATTGCAATACCCTGCTTCGGATTGGTTACCTTCGCGCCCGATCCGCTGCGGAGCTTGCCCTGCTTCATCGCCTTCATCTCGCGCTCAACGTCTTTGCCGGCCGAGGGACTGTACTTGCGGCCGGAACTCTTAATCGACGACTTCTTCGCAGCGGTTTTCTTCGCCGCCTTCCTGGTTGCCATGGGTTTGCCTCCACACACTTGGAAGCAAACGGCCGTATGACAGTTGCACCAGGACTTGTGTCGAAGTCGAATTTATGCGCGATCAGGAAGCGCTGGCCAACGCGTCGAGCTTCTTCGTCACCAGTTCGCTCAGCAGGATCGGATTCGCCTGTCCCTTCGAGAGACGCATCACGTTGCCGACGAAGAACGCGGCGACGGTTTTCTTGCCGCAGACATACTGCGCGACCTGCTTCGGATTCGCAGCAATCACCTCGTCGATCATTGCTTCGATGACGGACGTGTCGGAGATTTGCTGCGGCTTCTCGCGCTCGTAAACCTCGGCGAAGTCCTTGCCCTCGGCGAAGCAGGTGTCGAGCAGTTGTTTCAGCATCTTGCTGGAAAGGTCGCCTGACTCTGCCAGGTCTGCCGCCATCACAATCCCCGCCAGCGACACCGGCGATTGCTCCAGATCGAGTCCGGCGAGCTTCAGGCGCCCGGTAAGTTCGCTGGTAATCAGCGAGACCACGCGCCTGGGACTCCTAGCCCTCCTGGCCGCTGCCTCGAAGCGGTCGGCAAACGCGCGCGTCGCCGTCAGCGTCATGGCATCCTGCGGGCTGATCTCATACTCTGCGATCATGCGTTCGCGCCGCGCCTCGGGAAGCTCGGGAAGCGCTTTCAGAATCTCCTGCTGCCACACCTCGCCGACGACCAGCGGGGGCAGGTCCGGCTCAGGGAAGTAGCGGTAGTCGTGCGCCTGCTCCTTGGAGCGCATGGAGTAGGTGCGGCTCTCGGCGTTGTTCCAGAGCCGCGATTCCTGCACCACGCGGCTGCCGCTTTCGAGCACTTCAATCTGGCGCCCAATCTCATACTCGAGGGCCGCGCGAATGTAGCGAAAGCTGTTGACGTTCTTAACCTCGGCCTTGGTGCCGAATTTGGCCGCGCCCTTGAGCATAACGCTGACATTGGCGTCGCAGCGCAGGCTGCCCTCTTCCATGTTGCAGTCACTCACGCCGGTGTAGAGCAGAATCTCCTTGAGCCGGGTGAGGTACTCAAATGCCTCGTCGGGAGTGCGGATGTCCGGCTCACTGACGATTTCCACCAGCGGCGTACCGCATCGATTCAGGTCGATGTAGGTCCGCGAGACGGAGTCGGCAAACCCGTCGTGGAGACTCTTGCCCGCGTCTTCCTCCAGGTGCAGCCGCGTGATGCCGATGCGTTTTGCCGCGCCCGCAGCGTCGGGTACATCGATCCAGCCATACTCGGCGAGCGGCTGATCGAATTGGGAGATCTGGTATCCCTTCGGGGAATCGGGATAGAAGTAGTTCTTCCGCGAAAAGATACTGGTCTCGCGAATGTCGCAATGGATTGCTCTTGCCGCCAGCACCGCCAACTCTACCGCACGGCGATTCAGCACCGGCAGGGCGCCCGGCAGGCCAAGACATGTCGGGCACACATGGGTGTTTGGGTCGCCGCCATAGCGGTTCATGCAGCCGCAGAAGGCCTTCGACTCAGTCAGGAGCTGGACGTGGACTTCAAGGCCGATGACCGGCTGGTACTTGGCAAGAACCTCAGGCGAAAGTGCAGTCATGGTTGACATCTTCACCTAGATTCTAGCAACACGGCACGGCTACGCCCCGGCGAAACGGTCTGGTCCATGCCATCGCAGGCGCTACTTGCTGGCGGCCTCCACTTGCGCCAGGATGGCATCCACGTTGGTTTTATCCACCAGCGACGTGCCCGTATCGATGAATGCAGGAAACGGCGCAAACGGATCAGTGCCGTAGTTTGCACCCATCGACTTCACGGGATAGTGGAACACGTCATCCAGCGCCTTCAGGCCCAGCCACCCCATCGTGAATGGCTTTTGCGCTATGGTCGAATCGATGACCCCATCCTTGACCAGTTGCAGGGTGCCCTGGTCCACGTCCATCGCGATCAGCACTCGTCCTTGCGCGTTTTCCCGCTTGAACGCCTCAGCGACATCTCTTCCCGAAGCGGACTCAAGGCACACCATCGCGTCGATTTTCTGTGCCCCCGTCAGGGCCAGGTACTCGCGCGCCTTGTCCATCGCGTTGCCGGAATCGCCCTTGATGTCGAAGACGTCGGCGACCTTGATCCCCGGGTATGCGGAGAGGGCATCCTTGTATCCCTTCAGGCGCTCGTCGAGGTTGGGCTGACCGGGGTTGGTGAAGAAAACGACGTTCCCTTTTCCTTTCAGCGCTGTAGCCAGGTGGTTCCCGCCGAGCCTTCCCGCCTCCAGGTTATTGGTTCCGATAAAGTAGAGCCGATGGCTCTGCGGGGCGTCCGAATCCACGGTGATGACCGGGATTCCTGCCGCCACTGCAGCGTCAATCTCCGGCGTCATCAGTTTCGCGTCGGCCACGGATACCAGTATTCCCGCGGGCTTACTTGCTACCACCGAGCGAAACTCCTGCACCTCGGCTTGTGGATCGAACCCGTCCGGGCCGCGCATCTCCGCGGTCACTCCGAACACCGCCGCCGAACCGGTAAAGCCGGACGCAGCCGTCTGCCAGTAGGGGACCTTTGTGTTGGCTGCGATCAGGTAGTAATGCTCGTCTTTGTTGTGCCGGGTACACCCGGTAAGTAGGGCCAATGACCCCGCCAGAAGCGCTAAGATCGCTGGTTTGTGCAAAATGCTCATAGTCATCCTCCTTGTCCCGATTCCTTTTCGAAGTCGCGCCATTCTGAATCACAGGGCAGCAAGCGCCGGTCATTTTTCCAGAGGCCACAGATACTACTCCAAACCCATAGGGCGCGAACACTCACGTCATCTAAACTTGAAGCAGCATGATTCTGCCGTTCGTCCGCGAACTGCTTGCGGATCTGGAGAACTCTGTACCGTTTGAGCGCGTACGCCGCCATCTTAGTGGAGGCGCCGGGCGAAGACGTGTGTCCGGGCTCACATTTACTGCCCGAGCACTCTACCTTCCGTTTTTTGTCCGGGCCGCCAATGCCCCATGCCTGATCGTGGTCGCCGACAACAAGGCGGCGGAGGCCCTGCACGCGGCCGTCCTTTCCTCCTGTGAACTGACTGGCGCGGTCGCTGCTGAATCGGTGCTGCGCTTTCCGGCGCACGATGTCCTCCCATTTGAAAACCTGTCGCCGCACTCCGAGATCCAGGAGGCGCGCGCCGCCACGCTGTGGAAGATTACGACGGGAGCCGCCCGCCTGGTGATCGCGCCGATCGAGGCCGCCTGCATGCGGCTGTTTCCCCGGGACCACTACGCCGGGCTTGCGCTGCATCTGAAACGGGGCGAAGAGTACCTCCCCGACATGCTGGTCGAGCATTTGCTTTCGGTCGGCTATACCCAGGTCGACGTGGTTGAGATGCCGGGCCAGGTCACGCTGCGCGGCGGCATACTGGACGCCTACTCACCGGAGATGGACCGCCCGGTGCGGGTTGACTTCTTCGGCGACGAGATAGAGTCCATCCGGCGCTTCGATCCCGATACCCAGCGCTCGGCCTCGACGCTGGACGAGGCGCTCCTGCTGCCGCTCACTGAAACGCCGGTCACCGAGAATATCCTTACCGCCATCAACGCGCGGCTCACGCGCTCGGGCCTGGCCGGGGCGCAGCTCGAAGGCGGCGAAGAGCCCTCCGAACTCCGGATTCGGGTTGCGACACGCGCCGGAGAGGCGACGGTTTTCCCTGGTTGGGAGTTCTTCGCGCCGGTCGCCCCGGCTGCCGCACAGGCGCGGATAACGCTGCTTGACCTGCTCGGGCCGGGCACGCGGGTCTTTCTGGATGAGCCTGCCATGGTGAAGAACCAGGGCGAGCGCTGGTGGAACAAGGTGGAGCAGCGCCACGACCGCTCCGGCATTGGCTCGCTGGTGCGCCCCGAAGATATCTACGTGTCTCCCTGGGACTTCAGTGATTCTCTGCGCAAGTTCTCCGGCCTGGAATTCGACCAGCTTGGTACTGTTGACGTTCTGGACGCAGACCGCAGCGAGCTCTCCGAGATTGACTTTGCCACGCGGCCTACGCAGCGGTTCCACGGATCGATTCCCGCTTTGATCGACGCGATTCACGGGCTTATGAATCAGGACGCCCGCATCCTGATTGCCGCTCCGAACCAGGGCGAGGTCGAACGCCTCGCCGGCCTGCTGCAGGAGTATCAGCTTCCATATCGGCTCGGCTCGCGAACGCAGGCCCCGGGCAGTTCGAACGTCTACTCCGAGTCGAGTTATCTCGCCGGCGATCTGAGAACGCCAGTCGTGGTGAAGACGGCGATCGCCAATGGCGTACAGGTGCTGGACCTGCGCGATGCCGATGGGCGTGCGACTGCCCGTCAGCTTTTTCTATTTGGCGCGCAGGACCTAACTGATGACGCCGACGTTCAGGCGCGGCCAGTCTCCCGCAACAAGTCGAAGACAGCCGCTTTCGTCTCGGATTTTCGCGACCTGGGAGTGGGCGACTACGTGGTCCATGTCGAGCACGGCATTGCGCGGTATTGCGGCCTCCGCGTCATCGAAGAGAACGGCCAGCCGCCGCTCGAGCTGATGATTCTCGAGTTTGCCGACGAGGCCAAGCTTTACATCCCGCTCACGCGCCTCGACCTGATCCAGAAATACCGGTCTACGGACACGGGGCCGGCGCCGCAGCTGAACAAGCTCGGCACCCAGGCCTGGCAGAAGACCAAGGCGCGCGTCAAGAAGGCCATGGCAGACATGTCCGGCGAGCTGCTGCAGCTCTATGCACAGCGCAAGGCCGCCCTGGGCACGGCGTTTCTCGCCCGACAGCAATATGCAGCGCGAGTTTGAGGACGCCTTCGACTTCAACGAGACCGACGATCAGATCACCGCCATCGCCGACATCAAGCGCGACATGGAATCGTCGCAGCCGATGGACCGCCTGCTCTGCGGCGACGTCGGCTACGGCAAGACTGAAGTGGCGATGCGCGCGGCATTCAAGGCGGTGCAGGATGGAAAACAGGCTGCCATCCTGACCCCGACCACGGTCCTCGCCTTCCAGCACTACGAGTCTTTCAAGCGCCGCTTCGCCAACTTTCCCGTCAACGTTGAGATGATCTCCCGCTTCCGCAACGCGAAGGAGCAGAAGGACATTCTGGAAAGGGCGGCCTCCGGCAAGATCGATATCCTCATCGGGACCCATCGTGTCTTGTCGAAAGACCTGAGATTTCAGGACCTCGGACTGCTGGTTGTCGATGAGGAGCAGCGCTTCGGCGTGCGTCACAAGGAGCGCCTGAAGAAGATGCGCACGGCGATCGACGTGCTGGCCATGTCCGCCACGCCTATCCCGCGGACGCTGCACATGTCGCTGGTGGGCCTGCGCGATATATCCATCATCGAGACGCCGCCCAAGGACCGCATGGCGATTCAGACCATCGTCGCCAAGTTCGACGAGAAGCTGATCCGCACGGCCATCGAAATGGAGCTTGAACGCGGCGGCCAGACCTACTTCGTCCACAACCGCGTGGAAACCATCTACGACATCGCCGCCAAGGTAAGGGAGCTGGTACCGCAGGCCCGCGTCGTCATCGGACATGGCCAGCTTCCCGAGGCCGAGCTGGAGCGCGTCATGCTCGCCTTCATGAACCACGAGTACGACGTTCTGGTGGCCACCAGTATCATCGAGAACGGCCTCGATATCCCGCTTGCCAACACCATCATCGTCAATCGGGCCGATCGCCACGGACTGGCAGAGTTGTACCAGCTCCGGGGCCGCGTGGGCCGCTCCAACCGCCGCGCCTACGCCTACCTGCTGATACCGCCCGAGACCGAGCTGACCGAGATCGCCCGCCGCCGCCTGTCCGCGCTGAAGGAGTTCTCCGACCTGGGCGCCGGATTCAAGATTGCGGCGCTGGATCTTGAACTCCGCGGTGCAGGCAACATGCTCGGCGGCGAACAATCCGGCCACATCGAGGCCGTCGGCTTCGAGATGTACACCTCGATGCTCGAAGAGGCGGTCCGCAAGATGAAGGGCGAGGAGGACAAGCCCGCCCACGCAGGCACTTCCATCAACCTCGGCATCTCCGTGCGCATCGACTCGAGCTACATACCGGAAGAGAACCAGCGGCTGCGCATGTACAAGCGCATCGCGGGCGCCGAGACGCCGGCAGATCTCGGCGACGTGCTGGCCGAGCTGAAAGACCGATACGGCGATCCTCCCGAATCGGTCCGCAACCTGCTCGCCGCCGGGGAACTGCGTTTGCGCTGTGAGCGTCTGGGCATCGCCCAGTTGGACCGAAAGCGTACCCAGATCGAGCTGCCCAACCCCAACGGGAACCGGAAACAGCCGTTGAAGCAATTTGTCGAAATGCTGCACATCCGCTTTGCCGCAGCTGCGGCCGACACTTCCCAGCAAGAGGGCGGCAACGGCTCGGGAAACTCGCACGTAGACCCGGTGGCGATGATGAAGCTGGTCTCCCGCAACGCCAAACGCGGGGCGCAGTTCACTCCGCAGGGCGTGCTGCGCTGGCCGCTGACCTCGGCCAAGGCAGACGATGTTCTGGCCGAGACGCGCAAGTTGCTGGAGTCGCTGAGCCCCGAGTAGATGCCCGGTGAGGCGGTCAGGGCGAAGGCGTCACCCTGTTCTAAGGGAGAGCCCCGATTCCGAACTCCGGTTCCCGGCGCTACCGGTGGCGAAAGGCTTCGCGGATGTGATTCGCATCGCGGTGGCGCGAAGGCTCCGGCGCAGTCTCCGGCTCGGAATCGCCACCCCCCGCGGGATAAAGCACGACAAAACGCCCAGGCCCTTCTCCGCTGGATGCGGTAGGCAGGCCCGATTCGCTGAGAATCAGGTGCAGCATTCGCCGTTCGCGCGAGGTCATGGCTGGGAAGGGATGCGGCCGTCCCGTCGTCCGCACGCGCTCGACCGCGACCGCTGCCGCTTCGCGCAATCGCCGCTCGCGGTTTGCTTTGAAATGGTCCGCATCGAACGACACCTGATCGTGCAACTCCGGTTCGAGCCGCAGGATCTTGGTTGCGATGTGCTCGAGGGCGTTCAGCACCTCGCCATTGTGCGCCGTGAGCAGGGGAGTGTCGGGGCCCGTGAACTCGACAAAGAGAGTGCGCACACCATCGTTTTCCTCGTCACCCGCCGGCAAGCCGGTAACATCTGGGGATCCAGAGGCTTCCGCGCCGATCCCGTTCGCCGGTTTGGCGCTGCGCAACTTCACGCGAAAACGGAGCCGCAGCCCGCTGGTTAGGGTAAAAGCCTGAAGGAATTTTGCAATTGTCTGGGCTGCCTGGGCCACGTCTTCCATTGATGTCACTTTCCCTACGAACAAAGCTTATACCAGTTTCCGTGCCATAAGCGCGACTGGAGTCACGCCCGCCCGGCGCGGGAAACGAAGGTCGTGGATTTTTCGAGAAATGGCGGGGATGCCGGCTTATGCCGGACGATGATAGTTCGGCCTGGATTCTGCGGCAATCTCGTCCGACACGACTCAGCCCCCAAGGTTTCAGGGCCGAGCCTGTACTTCGGGACACGGTAATTTGTGTCAGGGCCAGGCAAAGATATTGGGCCCAGACTTTCCCTTACCGTCCAGTATGTTCCCCGTGAGCGTCCGGTTCGGGAAAATCGGTATCGTTGTCCTTCAGCATCTCATCCTGGTCGCGATGCCCCAGTTGGCCGGCGAAGGAATTGTGTCCCGGGCCGCAGTCGGCATACAGAGCGTCGTGTTCTACTGCGCCCTTGCGCATCGCTTCATCGGTGCGAATCGTGGTGGAGTAGCTCATGCGATTCTCCTTTTGCGGGGGGATGAGTTCTTGGATGGCTGTAATACTACACCAGGTTGCCTCAGTTGGCTCCGGTCCGCGCGGAGATTGTTTCGGCCTAGCTGAGGGTTTCCATCAACTTGTTGATTGTGCGGTTCATGTCCTTGTCGGAGCGGCGATGTTCGTCGATCTTGGCAATGGAGTGCATCACCGTGGTGTGGTGCTTGTTGCCAAACTGACGGCCGATCTCGGGCAGCGACGCATCGGTGAGTTGTTTGGCGAGGTACATCGCAATCTGACGGGGCACGACGATCTGGCGTGAGTTGTTTTTCTGCTTGAGTTCGGCGACGCGCATGCCGAACTGCTCGGCCACGGTCTTCTGGATGAGATCGATGCTGATCTTGCGCACCTGGGTGTCGATAAACTGCTTGAGGCACTGCTGGGCGACGGCGAGGGTGATTTCGACGCCGTGCATGGAGCACCAGGCGATGAGACGGACCAGCGCGCCTTCGAGTTCGCGCACATTGGTGCGAACGTTGCTCGCGACAAAAAGGGCGACGTCGGTGGGGAGTTGGGTCTGTTCGGACTCGGCCTTTTTCTGCAAGATGGCGACCTTGGTTTCAAGATCGGGCGGCTGAATATCGGCGATCAGGCCCCACTCGAAACGCGAGCGAAGGCGGTCTTCGAAGTCGGCGAGCTCCTTGGGCGGGCGGTCCGAGGCGATGACAATCTGCTTCATGCTCTCGTGCAGCGTGTTGAAGGTGTGGAAGAACTCTTCCTGGGTACGCTCTTTGCCGGCGAGAAACTGAATGTCGTCGATCAGCAGGACATCCACATTGCGGAACTTGTCCCGGAAGCTGGTCATCTTCTGATAGCGGACACAGTCCACCATCTCATTCATGAATTTTTCGCCCGAGACATAGCAGATGGACGCGTGGGGCTGACGGCGCTTCACGTCGTGGCCGATAGCGTGCAGCAGATGGGTCTTGCCCATGCCCACGCCGCCGTAAAGGAAGAGCGGGTTGTAGGCTTTCGACGGGCGCTCCGCGACCGCTTGGGATGCGGCCACGGCAAATTGATTGCCGCTGCCGATGACGAAGGCGTCGAACTGGTAGCGCGGGTTGAGTTGCGAGGCGGTGTTCCAGTCGAAGCGGGACTGTTCCGGCGCGGGGCCGGGCAATCCGGAGGAACGCCGCGAGTTGGGTGCGTTGGAGTTGTGGCTGGGGACGGGTGCAAATCCTCCATCTTCGCGCACGCGCGGCGCGGAGGGGTCCTGTCCCGGCGTGGTGAAGGTCACCGTGTCGATGTCGAGGCCGAGGTTGTCAATGGCTTCCTGGATCAGGTCCGCATATTTTTCGCAGACATCCTGAAACTCCGCGGACGGGATGCGCACGTACAGAGTCTTGCCATGGATGTGAGAGAACCTGGTTGGCTTGAGCCAGGTCTCAAACGATTGGCGATTGATCTTCTTCTCAAGCGCCGCCAGGATGCGGACCCAATAATTCAGTACGGCGGTCGCCGTGGGGACGAATGACATGCTTTTCTATTCCTTCTTGGATTGGACCAAGTTTTCTAATCGCGAGATGGGGGGACCGGCCCGGAGAAGCAAAAGGCAACATTTTAACTTCAATGGCAACAATAATCCCGCACCGCCCAGAGGCGGTTGAGATCAAGACCAGTTGCTGGAGACCTCCGCGACGGTTCTAGGCGACCCCATTGCGAAGAGAAACGACAACGTGAACCAAAGTGCGAAACCCCGACGAATGGAAAATCGTCTTTGGTAAGCGGGTTTGATAGTAGCACGGATGACCAAGTCGAATTCAAGTGATCTGGAGACAAAAATTTCATTGCACCATTCCTTGTGAAGATCGACTGGGTTCGCCTGGCGCGCGATGGTTTGCGGCCAGGTCGAGGCGTCGACTCAGGGGCCGGATCGGAGTGCGCACAGGCGTTTTCCTTGACCGGTGCGCTGCGTTGGCACAGGCTTTTGAGGTATACTGAGAGACTGCTGCAACCCGCAAATTGACTGAGCAGGAGTTTGATCCAAATGCCGAAGCGCACCTTCCAGCCGAACCGCCGCCATCGCGCGAAGACCCACGGGTTTCTTACCCGGATGAAGACCAAGGCGGGCGCTGCCGTACTGAGCCGCCGGCGCGCCAAGGGCCGCCATAAGATTGCTGTGAGCGCCGGCTTCCGCGATTCCTAGAGCACTTCTGACAGGTTAACCATCCCAATTATGATGGCCGTCACCTACCGGCTGTGCAAGCACGGCGACTTCCAGCGCGTGTATGGGGCGAGCCGCAAGCGCTTCGGCAAGCAGATGAGCTACTTCTTTCTGCTGCGCCAGCCGGTGCAGCCGGGAGATCCGGCGCGCGATGCAGGTTCCGGCGGACCGAGGATCGGGCTTACGGTCGGCAAGGCAATGGGCAAGGCAGTCGACCGCAACCGCATTAAGCGGCGGATGCGCGAGGCGGTTCGCAGACAGCTTCCGCTGCTGCACTTGCCGGTAGACGTGGTGCTTCATCCTCGACGCAGCGTCGTCGACGTCGACTTCGCCACCCTCGAACGCGAGGTGGCTTCGGTGTTTCAGCAGATCCAGAAGGCTTTAGAGCGGCAACCAGCGCGGCTGCCGTCCGAAGGTGATTGAGATGGATGCCATGGCTCGCGCAAAGGCGGCGGATCGGGGATGTTCCGCTTCGGGTGCAAGCCGGCTGAAGGAGCACGGGACCGGGCTTGCTTTCCGGTTCTACAAAGGGCTTCTCTCTCCGGTGCTGCATGCGATCTCCCCCAGCCGGTGCCTGTATCTGCCCACGTGCTCTGAATATGCCTACACGGCGGTGAGCCGATTTGGGCTGATTCGGGGATCGTGGATGGCGCTACAGCGGTTCGCACGGTGTCATCCATGGGGAAAAGGCGGGCTGGATCCGGTGCCCGAGCGCAAAGCGTCCGCGGACCGTTGCGTGGCGCCATCCGTTTTCTCCGGACCCGGCCATAAGGGCGAAGACCATTTACCATAGAGGCAGGCTGGTTACCACAGAGGGCAAATTGGGAGCATCTGGCCGCAGCTTCCAGTTACCGCGGGATAGGAAGATCACTTGGCAGAGTTCAGCAACCCCAATCAACAGGGTGGACAGGACAATAAGTCGCTAGTTGCGATGATGGTCGTCTTTGTCGCCGTCCTGTTCGGCAGCTACCTTTATCGCGCGAAGATCAACCCGCAGCCCGCACCGTCCGCGGCGGCGCCCGCCGCTGCGCCTCAGGCGCCGGCGCAGCCGCCTGCCGCGGCCCCACCCGCAACGGCGGCACAGCCTGCTGTTGCAGTCCGCAATCCTGCCGCGCCAGTCGCGCCCGTGGTGCAGGCCGGCGCGGAGAAGACAACGGTCGTCGAGAACGATCTCTACCGGATCACGTTCAGCAACCGCGGCGCGCAGGTGACGAGCTGGATCCTGAAGCATTTCAAGGACGACCAGGGCAAGCCGCTCGAACTGGTGCATAGCCAGGCGGCAAAGGAGTTCGGTTATCCGCTCTCGCTTTACACCTCCGACGCTTCGCTCGCGACCAAGTTGAACCAGGCGTTGTTCGTGCCTTCGGTGACGGGCGAGGTTACTGCCCCGGCGACGCTGAAGTTCACGTATTCGGACGGCAGCGTACAGGCGACCAAGACCTTCGTCTTCGACGCGACGTATGTGCTGCAGGCGGAGGTGGAAGCGTCGCGAGGGGGCGCGGCGGTCCCGGTGTACCTCAGTTGGCCCGGCGGCTTCGGCGACCAGAACGAGGTGTCGAACGGCTCGGCGTACAGCAACAGCCAGGTGGACTACTACCGCAACGGCAGCTTTGCGAATATCGACCCGAAGAAGGTGAACTCCGGCGAAACCATCGGCGGACCGTTCGACTTCGCCGGCGTTGCCGATATGTTTTTTGCGGCTGTGTTTCTGCCGGACTCGCCTGCGGGCACAAGCATGGTGACGCTGCACAACCAGCTGGATGTTTCGAAGACCATCAAGCGCGTTGGGTTCGGGTCAAGTTCTCCGCCCACGAAGCCCCTCGATGAGCCCATCCTCGGCGTTGCACTGGGCAGCAGCAGCGGGCCCACGCAGGCGCGGATTTTCGTCGGGCCGAAGGCAATCAGCGTGCTGAAGAAAATCCATGCCGCGGATTCCAGGGTGACGCTTGAACCCATGCTGGAGTTCGGCTTCTGGGGATTCATCGGCAAGTACCTCTTCCTTGCGCTGCAGTTCGTCTACACCCACATCACGTCCGGATGGAGCGGAGCGTGGGGCTGGGCGATCATCGTGCTCACCGTGCTGATCAACGTGCTCATCCTGCCATTCCGGGTGAAAACGATGCAGAGCGCCCTGAAGATGCAGCGCATCCAGCCGCAGATGGACGCGATCAAGGAGAAGTACAAGAAGTACAAGGTGACCGATCCGAAACGGAACGACATGAACGCCGAGATCATGCAGTTGCAGAAGGACAACGGCGTGAACATGTTCGGCGGATGCATTCCAACCCTGATTACCATGCCGTTGCTGTTCGCCTTCTTCACCATGCTGCCGCGCGTGGTGGAACTGCGCGATGCGCACTGGTACTGGCTGCCCAACCTGCAGGCCGCGGATCCGTATCACATCCTGCCGATCCTGATGGTGGTGTCGCAGTTCCTGGTGCAGTTCTATACGCCTTCGCCGGGGGTCGATCCGCAGCAGCAGAAGATGATGGCGTTCATGATGCCGGCGTTCTCCGGGTACATCTGCTGGCAGTACGCTTCGGGACTGGCGCTGTATTGGTCGGTCGGCAACGTGATCGGCATCGCGCAGCAGGCGGTGATGAATCGCACTTCGCTGGGGCGGGAGATGCGCGAGATAGCCTTGAAACGCGCACGCCGCAAAGCCGGAGCCGGCACCATCCAAGCACGAAAATAGCTCTTGACCCGATGGCCACGATGGGCTGAACTTAGCAGCGAGGCACTTTCTTCCAATGGCTTATCCCAAGCTCCGCAAGGCAGTATTCCCCGCCGCAGGTTTAGGCACGCGCTTTCTGCCGGCCACCAAGTCGATCCCGAAGGAGATGCTGTGCCTGGTCGACAAGCCTCTGATCCAGTACGGGGTCGAAGAGGCGGTCGCCGCCGGATGCACCGAGATCATCATTGTGACTGGCCGCGACAAGGGCGCAATGGAAGATCACTTCGACTCCAGCCCCGAACTTGAGGCCGCTCTTGCCGCGAAGAACAAGCAGTCGCTGTTGGACGTGGTTCGCTCGGTGTCGAAGCTGGCCAAAACCGTCTATACGCGGCAGGCCGAACCGCTGGGCCTGGGCCACGCGGTGCTGATGGCCAAGGACATCGTCGGCGATGAGCCATTCTGCGTGCTGCTGCCGGACGATATCGTCGATGCCAGAGTCCCCTGCCTGAAGCAGATGGTAGAGGCCTTTTACGAAACGCAGTCGAGCATCCTGGCTTCGGAAGTCATCGAGGGGCCGGCCATCTCCGCCTATGGCGTGCTCGACTGTACGCCGATGCCGCAGAATCCCCGGTTGCTGGCGGTGAAGGGGATGGTGGAGAAGCCGAAGTTTGAGGAAGCGCCTTCGCAGAACGCCATCATCGGCCGCTATATCCTGACCCCGCGAATCTTTGCCATGATCGAATCCATCAAGCCCGGCGCCAGCGGCGAACTGCAGTTGACGGACGCCATCAAGGCGCTGCTGCAGCATGAGAAGGTGTACGGCTTCCACTACGAAGGCAAGCGCCACGACGCCGGCGACAAGCTGGGCTTCCTGAAGGCCACGGTGGAGTTCGCCCTGAAGCGCGACGACCTGGGGCCACCCTTCCGTGAGTGGCTGAAGAACTTGCCTGTCTAGGGCTGCCCGTGGCGGCGGTAGCCCGCCTGCGCCTAGAGTTCGACCAGCTTGTGAGCGATGGCGAACAGAGCCAGTTCGAGGCGCGTGGAGACGCCGGTCTTGTCGAACACATTGGACAGATGGCGCTTGACGGTTTCCTCGCTGATTGAGAACTGGGTCGCGATATCGCGGTTGCTGCATCCTTCCACGATGCAGGTGACGACTTCGAGCTCCCGGGGTGTCAGGCCGTAGGTCTTGCGCTCGGGGACGGCGGCGGCCTGGGCCTGCAACTCCTGCAGCGCCTTCAGAAGGTTCGCGACCCGCTCGCCTCCGATCCAGTAATCGCCGCCGAGCACCGCGCGCAGCGCTTGGGTGAGATCGCCTGCCACCGAGTCCTTTAGGATGATTCCGCGCGCGCCGATTTGGAGGGCTTCGATAATCTGCTGGGTTGAAATCGTGCTGGTAAGGAGCACAATCTTCACGCGCGGCGACTTAGCCATAATCGCGCGCATGGCCTCCAGTCCAGGAAGGCGCGGCATCGCCAGGTCAAGCAGCAGGATATCGGGCTCGTGTTCGAGCGTCTGGGTGATCGCTTCGTCACCGTCCCTGGCTTCACCCACCATCTCGAAGCCGGGCTCGTTCGTTAGCATGTTCCGGACGCCGACGAGGACTACGGGGTGATCGTCGGCGACAACGATCCGTATGGGGGCCACGCCACTGGCGGGAGTGGACTTCTTTGCGGCTTGCTGACTCATTGAGCTATTCCTCGCACACACGTCGACTGGGGATGTTTCGCCTCAGACTCGTGACCCCAGCATACGCTCAAGCCGGTCGCACGCAGCCGATAGCTCATCTAGAAAGTTAACCTCCGGCGCAGCTCCGGGCGCGGCTGCGAGGCCGTTCCGCTCCAATTCCCCGGCCATCCCATGCAACTGGGTGGCGCCCAGCATCCCGCAACCGCCCTTGATGGCATGTGCCTCGCGCTCGAAGCGCGCCACATCGTGCGCTGCCATCAGCGTGCGCATCAGGGCTATGCGCTCGCGCACGTCCCGCACGCACAACTCGTACATCTGATGGAGCTGGTTGGCGGGCATGGAACCTGCGAGCTGGCGATAGATCTTTTCGTCTAGCACCGGGTCGCCGCTCGAACCGACCGCCACAACAGCCGGCGAAGATCGCAGTTGCTCTCCCGGGTCCTCCACGAGGCTGTTGGATGCCGTGGGCGCCGCGGAGGCATGGATGGATGCGACATTTGGCCGGGTAGCAGCGGAACGCGACGCAGTGGACGCGGAGCGGGTCTTCCTCTTTGCGGCGATTCCTCCTGCGTCCAACGGGCGGCGCAGGGCCGACAGTGCGGCGGCAACCTCTTTCATCCCGAAGGGTTTCAGCAAGAAGCCGTCGAAGCGCGAGATCGTCTTCCGGGGCGGCTGGCTTCCGCTGATCGCCAGCAGGAGCGTGGCTGGGGGGCAGGCGCGGCGGAGCTGGCCGGCCAGCCGGGAGCCTGTCGCGCCAGGCATCTGGATGTCGGCCAGCACAAGGTCGGGCGCCGCACCGCCTCGGGCGAGCAGGGCGAGCGCGGCTGCACCCGAATCGGCGGACTCGACCGCGTAGCCTTCGCCCACAAGCAGCACGCCCAGGAGTTCGCGGCTCATTGCGTCGTCGTCGACGACCAGTACGCGTAGCGGTGCGGGTGGTTGCGTCATGTTGCCGAGAAGAGTATCAAGTGGCGCGCTTGATTGCCATTGGCCGATTGGATTCGGCCCGAGAAGCGGAGTTTTTACACAGCGCGGTCGCGGGTGGGAATGAAGCCGTCTTGAAGCGCCAACGCTCAAGAAGAATCGCGGGATTGGGGCGGTGTTTGCGGCGCCGGAGCAGGGAAAATCTCCCGGATCAGTGAAAATGCTCTAGAGTAGTGGCCATGGCAAGCGAGAACGATCCGGGGCGTCCGGGCGGATCCGAAGCGGAGCGCCCTTCCGAATTAGCCGGTCTGGAAGAACGAGTTGGCCATCTGGAGTTGGAACTGGCCGCACTGAAACGCCGGATTGATGGCGAAAGGGCAACTCAGGCCGCTGCCGTGGGAGTGGCTCCCCCAGTGCGGACAACTGCGCCGCCTCCGCCTGCGCCGGCTGGAGTCGTGAGTGGGAGCACGCAGGCAACCCGGCCGGGCGCCCAGCGTTCTGTTTTTGAGGCGTGGCCTTCGGCCTCATCGCGTCCCGCTGCGGAGCTCATCTCCGACTCTCGCGACTCGCTTGAGAACCAACTCGGCTCGCGGGTATTCAGTTGGATTGCAATCGCGCTTTTGCTGATCGGAACCGCCTACTTCCTGAAACTCGCGGTCGACCGAGGGTGGATTGTCCCCAGCCCAACCGGGCGGGTGATTGCGGGCCTGATCGCCGGCGCCGCGCTGGTGCTGTGGTCGGAACGCTTCCGCCGCAAGGGTTTCGCGGCGTTTTCCTACTCGCTGAAAGCGGTCGGGAGCGGCGTACTGTATCTCACGATGTGGGCGGCCTTCCAGCGCTTCCATCTGATCGACCCCGCCGTGGCGCTGGCGCTGATGCTGCTGGTGACCGCATGGAATGCGTATATGGCGTGGGTTCAGGACTCTGAGTTGCTGGCCGCGTACGCGCTGGCCGGAGGATTCGCCACGCCGCTGCTGCTCTCTACCGGCGGCAATCAAGAGAGTTTTCTGTTCCTCTACCTGCTGGCGATCGACCTGGCGATGGTCGCATTGGTGCGGCTGCGGGCGTGGCCGCGGCTGTTGCTTGGCGCCTTCCCGCTGACGGTGGCGTTCTTCATCGGCTGGTACGTGGAGTTTTACCAGGCGAGCGAACTGACCGCGACGGCAATCTACATCGCGTTGTTCGCAGTGGCCTTTGCCAGCGTTCCTTTGCGCAGGCAAGTGGAAATAGAGAGCAGCGAACGGGGAACAGGCCGCCAAGCGCAGGCTTCGGCGGCCCGTGGAGCCCAATTCAGCACACTGGTGGAAGACATCCTGCTGCCGCTGGCGAACGCCGCCTTCGCCGCGCTTGCGTTCTACTCGGTGCTGCAGGATTCGGGTCATCACGAATGGCTCCCATGGCTGATGATTATGCTTGCCGCCGCGTACCTGGGCTTGATGCGAGCGCCACAGACGGCGGTGGCCTCGGCCATCCACCTATCGCTCGCTGTGGTGTTTCTGACCATCGCGATTCCGCTGAAGGCGAGCGGCCACTGGATTACGGTGAGCTGGCTGGTGGAGGGGCTGGCGTTGCTGTGGGTGGCGACACGGCTGGCCGGGGCGAAGGCGGTGGACGAGGGCTCGCGTACGGGGAGCGCCCACGCGTCGCGTTCGTTGCGCTGGCTGGCGCTGGTGTCGTTACTGCTCGGGTTTTGCGGTATCTGCGTGCATCTGGTTGCGCTGAGCGGTATGGCGCAGATTTCGCTCCTGAACGATGGGGTCGGCACGGCGCTCGTCGGCATCGCCGTATTTGCCGGGGTCGCATGGCTCGCGCTCCGCGCCGGGAGCGATTCGCAGGCCGGGGTGGAAGCCGGCACGTCCGGCCGCACTCCGGTTTGGAGCAGGACGGCGATGGACGCGTTCATTCTGATTGTTCTCACTGCGGCGTTCCTTACAACGCGCGAGTTGCTGGCCTCGTGGAGCTGGAGTGGAGCACATCCCCCGTTCCAGACCGCGGATTTCTTCACCGCACTGATCGCACTGGCGGTTTTCGCGGGCGTCATCGCGGTCTCGGCGCGGATCGCAGCCGAGCGTTCCGGTGAGGCCTTCTGGAAGAACTGCGCGGCGCTCTCCACCATCGCCTTCAACCTGATTGCGGTGTTGACGGGCGTGCGCGAGATCGAGGCGATATGGGAGGGTTCGGCGCCCAGCCCGGATGCGGGTCTGCAGCAGGCGCTGGCGATTTCGGGGTTCCTGATGCTGTATGGCGCGGCGTTGCTGGCGGTGGGCTTCTGGAAGCGCAGCAGCTTTCTGCGCTGGCAGGCGCTGGTGCTGCTGGTGTTTACCATCTTCAAGACCTTCCTGCATGACCTGCGCAACCTGGGCGAGGGATATGGCGTGGCCAGCGTCCTGGGACTGGGCGCGCTGCTGATGGCGATCAGTTTCGCGTACCAGAAGGATTGGCTGAACCTGCGCGGGGAGAAGCGGAGCGCGGGCGCCAATGAGGGCGCGAGATGAAGGCTGCCGCGCTGCTCGGGCTTCTGTTGTGGCAGGGTGTTCCGGGGAATGAGCCGCCGCCGGCGAATCCGCAATTCATGAAGTATGAGCGCGCGTTGAGTATAGGCGCAGGCACGGGACAGGCGTGCGCCGTGCTGGACGCGCAAATCTTCCCGCATGCCGAGCCGTCGCTGACGGACCTGCGTATTTTCCCAACGCAAGGCGGGACGGGGCGCGAGGTTCCCTACGCGATCACGCTGAGTGAAGCGGTGACGGAGGAGACGCAGCCGGCGCGGGTGCTGAACTTGGGAAGCAGCGGAAGCAGCGGCGCGGGGAGAATCGTCTTCGATCTGGAGATGCCCGATCGCGCTTATACCGGAGTGACGCTCGATCTTGACCCGGAGATCCACGACTTCCTGGCAACGGCGGTAGTTACGGGGCTGGATTCGCTGGGCGGCAAAGCCAAGTCCACCGCGCTGGGGACGTTTACGCTGTTCGATCTGGCGTCGCAGCATCTGTCGCGCGATACAACGCTGCCGCTACAGGAGTCGACGTTTCATTATCTGCACCTGGTGCTGAACGTTTCGGCTGCGCCTGGCGGAACGGCTCCTGCAGGCGGTTT
Source organism: Granulicella sp. (assembly GCA_003162875.1). Taxonomy (GTDB): domain Bacteria; phylum Acidobacteriota; class Terriglobia; order Terriglobales; family Acidobacteriaceae; genus Edaphobacter. Next base: position 4,094 of record PLUT01000170.1, on the reverse strand, counting down.
CGTGCCGGCGATGGTGCGCGGGGCGCAGGTTCCTCCCAGCCGCGAGGCGCAGATCCTGTACACGACGGTGGCGGAGACAACCTCCGTTGCGACCGTGGGGCGGGAGAGCCGGGCCAGCTTTGTCGTGCCGACGCGGGTTCCGGTGGAGCGGGTCGAGTTTGCGCTCGCGCCGGGGTTCAAGGCCAACTTCAGTCGCGATGTGCGCGTGACTGCGACCATAGAGCCGGGGGCGAAGCCGGTCGACGGCGATGGACGCGCGCCGCTGCCCGAGGTGGTGACCGGGAATATCCTGCGCGTGCACGCGACGGAGACGGGCAGGGAGATTCGCGTGGAGCAACTGGGGATTCCGGCGATCCTCGGCTCGAATCTGCAGCAGCCGGCAAAGATCGAGGTTGCGATCGAGAACGGCGACGATGAGCCCCTGCCGATTGCCGCAGTACGGCTGGAGATGCGGCAGCGGAAGCTGTGCTTTGACGTGCCGGCGAGCGGCGGAACGGGATTGGCGCTGTTTTACGGCGATTCCAGACTGGCCGCGCCGGTGTATGACTATGCACGGCTGTTTGCCGCGTCGGGCGATGCGCTGGCGGCAGGGCTCGGTCCGGAGACGCTGAATCCGGGATACCGGCCGCGGCCCGAAGAGGAGCGGCCGTTCACCGAGCGCCATCCCGAGGTGCTGTGGATTGCCCTGATCGTCGTGATCTGCGTGCTGGGCATGGTGGCGCTGAAGTCTTCGCGCAGGGTTGGCGGCTGATCATTCCACTTTCCGGGTGGGCCCCCCTCCCCCTCCCCCCCCATATCTTGCGGGCAAGTGCTTTGGTTTGTGTTGGTTGGCGGGGGTTGGCACCGCCAAGTTATCCCTTCTAAAGGACTTAAGTCCTAAAATATTCATAACAATGGCCTTAGCCCGTGCGGTTTTCGATTTTCAAAGATCCACCGGGAGGGCCATGCAATATGCAGCGCAACCTCCGAAGGCCACTGTTTTTAGTATAGCTGGTTGGTTGAAACTTAGCGGCGATTTGTCCCCTTTGGAGTCAGGTAGATAGAGGATTTTTCTTGACAGGCATTTTGTGGGGAAAACGGGTGGAAACTTGGGTTAGCGGGTCGATTGCGGAGTGCCCACTAGGTTTCGAGGCGATCCCGCATCAGAGCCTCAATGTTCCGTGCGCCATGGACAATGGCGACGACGTAGAGCGGTTCCGTGTCGCGCAGATAGAGCACCATGTAGGGGTCTGCGTAGTAGACATGGATCGTCCGGGGCAGCAGGTCGTCGCGGAGGTGGCCGATGCCGGGATCCTGCGCAAGGCTGTTGAAGGCTATATAGAGGCTCTCTTCGACATCCATGCTGCGCGACCAGCCGGAGTGTTCGGCGACCCCATAGAGGATAGAGGCAAAGTCCTCCTCGGCGTGGGGCGAGAGTTTATAGCGGGCCGCCATGCTCAGGCGGTGCGGGAGAGCGGTTGGTTGGCGCGGCGTTCGGCCATGCGGGCGCGAAGCTCCTCTTCGGTGTAGCCTTCGCCGCGGTCAGCCTGGGCGCAGCTCTCTTCAACCCGGGCGATCCATGCTGTGCGGCGCGCGTCGAGTTCCGACTCGGCCTCAACGAGATCGAGGGCGTGGGCGAGCAACTCGGCCGGTTCGCGGAAGGCTCCGCGCTCGATCTGGCGCTGGATTCGCTGTTCGATGGCGGCGTCGAGGGTGATGGCCATGGGATGAGTATAAGACGGGAGCGGGGCGGAGGAAAGCGATTCCTGCTGCCGCCTGCGGGCTTCGCTCTGGCCTGCGGCAGTGTGAACCCCACTCATGACGATGAAGCTGTCATGAATGGGGCACCCGGGCGGGGCTTGGAGCCGTCGGCGGCGGGGAAGACCAGGCCGTCGCGCTCTGTGGGACGTTAGACGAGCCCGAGGGTCATTCATATGTGATCATCTTGGGCAGAGGATACATATGAGCCCTTTAAGAATGATGGGCATTGAGGCCGACAACTGCATCGACATTCCGCCAGGTCACGAGTGGTGCGGAACAGGTGACGACAAGGAATTAGCGAATGGACTTCTTGCGTTTGATTGTGCGAATTGCGACGCGCAATTCTGCATTACATATTCAGATGGAAAGTGGATAGCAAGCTACCAATACGGCGACAATTGTTGCTCTGAAACGGCTCCGCATCCTACGCCGGTGCAGCATCACGCCCCGCGAAGCCTTGAAGGCTCGACACCGACCCCCACCCCTTCCGTCGTTCATTNNATTGCATCGTGTTGATTGCTGTATGTCTCGTACTCGGGGCATTCGCGGTTTGGATCGTAACAGTCGGGTTGGTTTTGGAGTTGATAGCAGGTGCCATTATCTTGGGTACTTTTGCACTTGGGATAGCTGCTGGCATTCGCGTCCACAAGGAATTACACATTTTTCCAACTTGGGCACGTGTGACCGCCGCTATCATTTTGGGACTAACCATATCAGTCGTCACAGTCGAACTCACACATTCACACAAGCTGATTAGGGACTACGACAAGTGGGGAAGCCACGACGATGACCAATGACTGTGCGTCACCCTTGCGAAACGGGGATACTTTGACCTATGTCCTACGATAGCTATTCAATCGTGTACCACCTGACTCCACAAGGATGGCAAGTCGAGCGGGACGATGGCGGCCTGCCAACGGATCGGCTAATTACTGCGGAGCTTCGGGTGTATCAGGGATCAGGTTTCGGGCGTGAGAGTCGGCACTGGATAACGGTCTGGACATCGCCGTGCCTTAATGCCGAAGAGATAGCGACTCTTGAGACGAGATTCCCAAAACCCAAACGGTCAACCGAACTCTCCGAAGAGACGCTGCTAAAAACGCTGGAAAAGCACGACTAGGCTAAAGCTCCGGGTAGCTATCAAACCTCTCCCGAGCTTTCTCTATGCGTTCGATCATCAGGTCTCGACCGCCGTTGTCTTTCCAGTCGCTTTTGCTTGCGCCATCGGTTTGACGATCCATGCGAGCGACGTAAAGCTCATCCGCGATGACTTGCAGCAAGAGTTCCATAGGGCGTACGTCAGTGTTTGTCATGGATAGAGATTACTCCTCCGCCCACCGATGGACGACGGGCAGGATAGGCAAGCGCGTGCGGGACATGGCACCTAAAGCCCTACATCCGTCGGGCGACCGATTCTCTATTTCAGCGTGGGGCGAGTGCGTCTCATGAATCAGCTTTCAGCCATGAGCTATCAGCTATGAGCGGATTCCGGTCTACCGGATGGCGGCGTCGACTTCTTTGTAGNNCGGCGCTGGAGGAGCGAGGTGCCGGCCTTGCAAGGTGCCCCATTCATGCGCGGCGCCATCGCGCATGGGTGTAGTGGCGCCTCCTATTTCGTGACACAACAGGTTAGAAGGCATAATCTTGAGGTAGCAGCGCAGGACACGACCATGATCCACAAAGCCAGAGACCTGTCGCCGGACCAAAAGACCGCCATCGAGAGCCTGCTCGGGCGCGCCATCGCGGAGGACGAAGCGATCAGCATCCGAACGACTGCGGGAATCGCCGCGCCCGAATGGCTTCAGGCGTCATGGGAAAGCGCGCGACAGTTGGGCCTGGACAATCTGTCCCCTGAAGAGATCGATGCGGAGATCGCCGCCGCCCGCAAAGCCCGGCGCGACCGTCAGCCCGTGCAGCAGTAGCCCGGAATGACCATCAGGATCGTCCTCGACACCAACATCCTGATCTCCGCCGCGCTGACTCTGGAAGGCGCTCCCGCGCAAGTATTCCTGATGGCCCTTCTGCATCCCGATTTTCAACTCTGCGTAAGTGGGGCCATCTATGCCGAGTACGAAGACGTCATCCGCCGCCCACACCTCCATCGAAGCGAGAGCGAGATTCAATCCATCCTCTTCTCGATCCGCGAAAAGAGTCTCTGGATCAAGCCTGTCGAAAGGGTCCGCGCCTGCTCCGATCCGGACGACGACATCTTCCTTGAATGTGCGCAGGCCGCCAAGGCCCAATACATCGTCACCGGAAACACAAGACACTTTCCGAACTCCTGGGCGGGCGCTCAAGTTGTGACAGCCCGCGAATTCCTCGACGCGTGGGCTTAGCGGAGGGCGGCGTCGACT
>PLUT01000015.1 GCA_003162875.1 Granulicella sp. | reverse complement strand
TGGGAATCTGCCCCGCGAAGCTGACCGTGCCCAGCAGCAGCGCCGATCCCGTCAGCCGGTAGACCAGCCAACTGGTGGCGATGCGCGTCATCCACGTACCGATGAGCGAGATGCTTTGGCCGCCAAAAAACAGGCGGAAGTTGCGATGCCGCAGCGCGCGCCACGCATGAGACGCGCCGCCGAATGTGCGCGGCCTGGCTGGATCCGAGGTGCTCAAAATATTTTCCCCTGCCGACGGTGGTTTCGATGGACGAAGAGCGGACCGCTCTTCTTAGTCTAATTTGCGTTGGATAAGCGCGAAAAAATGCCGGCTCTGCTAGTCTGCGATGGCGCGGTCGGCGCCGATGTCGACGCCGCTCCAGGCCTTTTTTGCGGTCCACGGTTGCGGCGGCGCGCTCCAGAACGGGTCCGTGGCATCCAGGCCCAGAGGCAGCCACGCGGCTGAGCACAGGTAGCAGCTTCCCGTGGAGATGTAGTTTTCACCCATCGACGGCTGGTGGCCCGCAAAGCCGATGGTCAGCCAGCCCTGCTTGTCGAATGTTCCCGGAGCTGCCGTCATGCGAGTCATTACCGCGGTCATAGCGGCCCGCACCTGGGAGGGTTCGACGCCATCGGGGAGATCGCGCCGCCATGCCATTTCGGCAAGATGATGCAGCGCGCCAAAACGGTAGGCGAGCGACCGGCCGATGGGCGGAAACGTGCCTTCGGGGCTGATGAGCCGCTCCTGAATGGCGGCGTAGCGGCGGGCGCGGTCGGTCACCTGCCTGCGCAGGAAAGTCCACCGGTCGGTGATGTTTTGTGCCGCGTCCATCACGCTCAGCATCATCGGCTGAATCACGAAGCTGTTGTAGTAGTCCCAGTGGAATGGCGGTCCGTCGCCGTAGACTCCATCGCCTTTGTACCATTCCTCTACGCTGCGGATGGCATAATCGACGCGCATCGGATCCCACCAGACACCCATGGTGGACAGTGCCGCCTCGATCATTGCCGAGAACAGAAGCCAATTGTTGAATCCCGGCTGAATGACGCGAGTCGATTGGAGAGCCGCAATTACGTTGTGCTGTGCCCTTGCATCGAGCTTGTCCCATAGCTCTGTGGGCGCTCGCACAATCGCCAAAGCAAGAAAGGCTGCATCTACTACAGGCTGGCCTCCCTTGTTGAAGTTCATGAAGTCGGGCGACTGTGGGTCCGTGCCGGACTGAATGGCCATTCGTGACCACTCAGCGTATTGATGCCGCAGTTTGCCCTCGTCCCCGCTGTCCGGTCCTGACTCCAGCCAAGGCGCAATGCCGGTCAGCAGCCGACCCATGGCCTCCAGGTGGGTGTACTGGCGGCGATCTGCCACGTTGCCATGGGGTGCTACCTCCACGGGCATTTCGGCCTTAAGTTTCCGCTCGCTCAAGGCCCGCAGCACGGGGCCAGATACCTTGGAGACTACCTGAATCCAATAGTCGCGATCCTCTTGCCCGGAGGATGCAGGACTTGAAGGATTCGAACCTATTGTGGAGATTGCCCCCAGTGCCATACTGCTTTGAAGAAACTCCCGCCTGTCCATAGAACCACTCCTATTCAAAATGCAAACAAAGTTTTGCCTGGTGCAACTCGCTCTCACTCCAGGGTCAGCGTCTGGTTGGAGGTAAGGGCTACGGGAGTTGCGAACCTCAAGGTTGAGGCACCACCTTCGGTAGTAGAGTTCGAAGATAGATGATGAGCTCCAATTCGGGCAGATCGACTTGGCAGGTCTACTCTCAGAGTCTGGAAACTCAAGCTTCCGTAGACGCATGAGATTGACAGCAAGCGGCCGGTGCGTGCGATGCTACCAAAGCCATCGGCGGTTACCCATGGTGCACGAAAGTCGCCGGGGATAGTGGGGATTATGCCCAGAGTCTTTTTCGGAGTGTCGGGTTTGAAGCCGGTGGCGGCGAGAAGTGTAGCCCAACTACTCATGGCTCGCGAGTAGTGGCCGCCGCATTCGACATGGTTCCATGGCTGGCCGGAGCGCATATAGCGCTGGTGGACCGCTTCTACAATCTTCACTCCGTCAGCATAGCGGCCGTGGTCCATAAGGAAAGACGCGAAAGCAAACTCGATTCCCGACCAGACCCCGCCAGCCTGGAGATTTGTGATCTTCAACAAGCCTAAGCCGCCGAGTGGAGCGGTTGCGTTGTGGACACCGAACTCCGGGTTGAAGTTGTTCTTGAAGATGCTGTCGATCGATTTCGCGAGGTTCTCTCCAGAGATGCTTGTCGGCAGGCCAATGAGATGACTAAACCACTCGCCAGAGATCTGGTCGGTCATGCAGAGTTCGTCGCGCTGGGCGCCATCGACCCAGAGGCTGTAATAGTCGCCGTTAAAGAGGAGTTCGTCGAAGTTGGTGGAGGCCTTGACGAGGAGTTCCGACCACTGCTTGTGCTCTTCGGGATGCTCAGTGTCAGCCGCGAGGCGGATTGCGGCGCGCAGGGAACCAATCCAGAGCGAAGCGATGTAGGAAGGCGCTCCCTGCATGCGCCATTGGTCGTAAGTCTGCAGGCCGGTGTCACGATCTGGCAGGCCATCGTTGTTGGTGTCGAGCGATTCAGTGAAGGCCATGGCCTTGACGATGTAGGGCCACATGAAGGTTAGGTATTCCCGGTCGCCGGTCCAGAGGAAATCGCGGCACACCATCATGACGAACTGGGAGTTCACGTCGACGCGCGCGAAGCCATTATCGACGGCATCAATATCGCCCCGATAATTGTGAGGAACCTGGCCGAGCGCGTTCTGGTAGCCGATGATGTGCTTCATTTGGCGGAGCTTGAGCGCCGGGAAGAGGGCAACGATGGGGAAGCTTCCCTGGTAATCGACGTCCGTGGTGGACAGGCCGCAGCAGCCGAGTCCCTCCCACATGGCGTATTCATTTTCCTTGGTCCACCAGGTATTGAAGACTGCTGTGGAGAGTTGACTGGACCAAGCGAAGGCCATGGCTTCACCGAGGGAGGTGTCCGCGAGGGTGTGGGCAAAGGACTCCGTGGCGTCGCGGTGTTTCGCATAGTTGGCGCAAAGGAATCGATTGACGTCTCGGGCGCTGGCGAACCAGTTGGCATACATGTGGCCCATCTCGCGGCCACCACGACTGGTGAGGTGATGGGGGAAGAACCAGCTGAGAGTGAAGCGGATGTCGGTTTTCGCGCCAGGGGCGAGGGTTATGGCAGACGCGAGAGCGCCGGTGCCCCAGATGAGTCGCGGAGTCGTGCCTCTGCCGAGGAGATTGGTGCGGACTTCCTTGAGCAGATTTTTGCCGATGGACTGGAAGCTGACTGGGTCGGCTTTTCTTGCGTCCGAGAATACGCGGTCGAGGAGCGGGTCAGCGGAGAGTTCGCGGATCTTGTTCTGGACCTGGTCAGGGGACATCCCGTCGATATCCGCTTCCGTTGGGAGTCGCAGGCCAGGATCCGTGGTGGCTGTGGAGTTTGGGAGGGTACCGCTCCTAACGATTTCATCGAGGAT
>PLUT01000193.1 GCA_003162875.1 Granulicella sp. | reverse complement strand
TGGGTGCAGTATCGCGATGCGGACCATGAGCTGAGCAAGCGGTTCGGTGTCGATGCGATTCCAAACTACTTCACCATCGACAGCGACGGGGTGCTGACGTCGGAGATGCTGGGATCCGGCAACGATGTCGAGGGCAAGCTGAAGAAACTGGTGGCGAAAGCGAGAGCAGCCCAGACCACGGTTGCCGCTGCGACACCGGTCGCGGCCTCACACTGAGTTCCGCCGTCGAGGCCTGCCCTTGCCAATCCCGCGCGCTGCGGTTAGCATCCAACGTAAGAACCGGCCTGCTAAGCAGNNTAGGACGGGTTCACCAGCGCTCAACCCCACGGCCCCGCGGGTCGGTTTTTGCTCTTCCTCTTTAGGCGCGCGCCAATGCCCTCTAAGAACATGCTGCCCAAAGGCCACCGGCGTCGCTCGGTGCGCGCGGAGTACCGTGCGACGCGCGGCGTTGAGGCCGAGCCCGAAGCGCCAGCGCCGGTACTGGATCTCCACCTGGATACTGAACACGATACTGAGCCGGCGGGCTGTGTGCGGATGATCGCCGCCGGCGCCGCCGCGGGAATGCGCCTGGATGCTTACCTCGCCCAGGCGATTCCCGACATCAGCCGAACCCGGGTGCAGCTGCTGATCGATGCCGGGCAGGTCCGCGTGAACGGCGCGGCCGCCAGGACCAAACAGAAGCTGCATGGCGGCGAACGGATTGAGATCGAGGGCAGCCCGCATCCACAACCGCTGCACGCCACGCCTGAAGACATTCCGCTGGACATTCTCTACGAGGACAAATACCTCGCCGTCGTCAACAAACCCGCCGGCATGATGGTGCACGCGGGCGCGGGACGGACTGACGGCGCCGACGGCGACATGCGGAACAAGGGCACGCTGGTGAACGCACTGCTGCACCACATGGCCAAGCTGTCGGAAGTTGGCGGCGAACTCCGCCCCGGCATCGTGCATCGGCTGGACAAGCAGACCAGCGGGGCGATTGTGGTGGCAAAGGACGACCTGACCCATCGCAAGCTGGGCGAGATGTTCTCCGGGCGGCGCATCGCGAAGACCTACATCGCCCTGGCGCATGGCAATCTCGCCAAGGACAACATCACGGTCAATCTGCCCATCGCACGCGATGTCGTCCGGCGGACGCGGATGACCACGCGCCGTGCGGATTCCGGCGCCCGCAGCGCGGTATCGCACGTCCGGGTGTTGGAACGGCTGGCGACGCGCTACGGCGCATTCACCCTGGTCGAGGTGCGGATTGAGACCGGCCGCACCCACCAGATTCGCGTACACATGCAGTCGTTGGGGCATCCCGTGGTCGGGGACACGCTCTACGGCGCGCCGCGTTCGATCGCCCCGACCGCCGCGAAGGTCGGAAGCGTGCATCCAACGGAGTGGCCGGCGCTGAGGCTTGACCGGAATTTCCTGCACGCGGCGCACCTGGAATTTGCCCATCCGCGGACAGGCAAAGCGCTGGCAATCGATGCTCCGCTGCCGGCCGAGCTGGAGGAGTTCCTGGCGCGGCTCAGGACGGAGCGTGTGACGGTTGGGTAGAATCATGCAGGTGACTTTATTGAACTTTGACAGCAGTCCGTCCATGCGCAAGCTCATTCTCGCTTGCTGCGCGCTTTTGGTTCCTGCGCTTGCCCTACAGCTCGCGCGGGGACAATCCACGCCCGCGGCGGCCCAGCCCGCTGCACAGTCGCAACTGCCCCAGCCGCAGCAGCCGGCGCCCAGGCCGGCCGCGCCGCAGACCGCGGGGCAGCAACCAGGCGCGCAACCGCCGGCGCAGGACATTGAAGCGCCAACCATCAAGGTTCAGGCCAACGAGGTCGATCTGGTCTTCACGGTGACGGACAAGAAAGGCCACTTCGTCACCGGCCTCAACCAGTCGAGCTTCGGGCTGCTGGACGACGGCAGGTCTCCCGAGGCGGTGCTGCATTTCTACCAGCAGACAAATCTGCCGTTGCGTGTGGGCATCATGCTGGACACCAGCAGCTCCATCCGCGGGCGGTTCGAGTTCGAGCAGGACTCCGCGATCGCCTTTCTGCTGCAAGTGATGCACCAGAACGACCGCGCGTTCGTGGAGGGCTTCGACGTCGAGGTTGACCTGGCGCAGAAGTTCACCGGCAACATCGATCAGCTCAACCAGGGGATCCGCAAGCTTCGTCCGGGCGGCGGCACGGCGTTGTACGACGCGGTGTACGCCACCTGCAAGGACCAGATGCTGACCTTGCGCGAGGTGGGCGCGGTGCGCAAGACCATCATCCTGGTGTCCGACGGGGACGACAATTACAGCCACGCGCTTGAGTCGGACGCGATCAAGGAATGCCAGCGCGCGGAAACCACCGTCTACTCCATCAGCACCGACGTAAGTCCCAGCAAGGACAAGGGCGACGACGTGCTCCAGGCAATTGCGGATGCAACCGGCGGCCGGGCCTTCTTCCCCACGCGGATTGAGGACATTGGCTCGGAGTTCAGCAGCATCGAAGAAGAGCTCAGGAGCCAGTACCTGCTGGAATACCGGCCGGCGAACTTCAGGCAGGACGGATCGTTCCGCACCATCTATCTGCAGGCACGCGACCCGCGCTACCACGTGCGCGCGCATACCGGATACTTCGCGCCCAAAGCGGCCGACTAAAGAACTCTCCGGGGGTACCCCCCCTCCCCCCTTTTGACCCCAAATTAGGGCTTCGAAAGGACTTAGGTTCGGACTTCGTACAGAATCTGTGCGGTTTGCACTGTCGCGTGCCGGATAAGACCGGAGGAAGTGCGCGCACGTTGAGACGCTGACTGACGCCATCCCAGCGGGGTACCCTCCCCCCACCCCCCTATATGATCTTGGCGACAAGTGGCTTGTTTTCTTAAAGTTATGGTGTGCCGAGTGCGCCAGCTTCTTGATTCTTCTGGGGTTGTCGCTAAGATTGTGATAACAATCGGCTTCGAGCGGCGACTGAAGCGCCGGATTTGGGGCACGACGAAGGGGCAATAGGGCAATTTGGTCCGCTTTGCGCGGCGAGACCGGTTCTGTTCCCATGTGTTTCACCCTGACCCGAAGTAGCTCCAGGTCCGGTCCAGTAGTGCGGGACACGACGCTGGGCGCTGTTTGGCTCTTCTTTAATTATACGTCGGCGTGTCAAGGGTTTTGCGGCTATTGCGAGAGTAAGTGATTGCAGCAGAAGGAGATAAATTAGCAAGAATGTTGCAGGAAGTGTAAACCCCGGAAGAGGAGCGCTGGGATTTGCTCTCCAGCTTTTTCGGATGAATGGGCGGCTGGATGCGGATGTGCTGGCATGGCTGAAGAGGGATGGGCAGGGGTATCAGACGCGGGTGAACCGGATGCTGCGGGGAACTGATGCTGAGGGGTTTGGAGGAACGGTAGGGAGGGCGGTTGTTAGATGTCGTTGGCAGAAACAGTTTCCCATGTTGACTTCTATAGAAGACCAGCGTAGAAATCATCCATGGCCCTCCCGCAAGGACCTTATTACGTAGAACTTGGCAGGAGGATCAGGGCCGCCCGGCTAGGGGCGGAAATGACTCAGCAGGATCTTGCAACTCTCGTTGGTCTCACCCGTACCTCGATCACCAATATCGAGAAGGGCAGGCAGCCGATCCCGATCCACACCCTTGCAGAGATAGCCAGACACATAAAGACCGACGTCCCCGGCCTCTTGCCCCCAACCTCGCTCTTGAAGCAGAAAATCAGCGACAGACTGATCAAATTCTCCGAAGACGAGAGAAGCTGGATAACTATGGTCCTAAACGCCAAGGAGACTAAACATGAAGGCAAGATACCAACTGGCCCGGCGAAAAGCAGATGAACTCATCGAGAGCTGCAAGATCAAGTCGGCACCAATCCCGCTAGAAAAGATCACGAAGCGACTCAAGATAAGAGTTGAATATCGACCTTTCAGTGGGGAACTCTCAGGGATGGTGCATATGAGTGAGGATGGCTCCGCTGTGATCGGAATCAACGATCACCACTATCCAAACCGAAAGAGATTTACGCTCGCTCACGAGATCGGCCATTACCTTCTTCACGCAGAAGAAGGGTTCCATATCGATGAAAAGTCCCCTATTGCGTTCAGAGACGAGAACTCAGGCCTCGCGAATGACAGCTGGGAAGTCGAGGCAAACCAATTCGCTGCCGCGTTGCTAATGCCCGAGAAATTTCTTCGGGAAGACTTCCGAAAGCTCTCCCATAAATCGGCGGAAGACGCCATCGACGACCTGGCCGACAAATATGAGGTAAGCACGCAGGCCATGAGTTTCCGCGTTCAAGCCCTAAAGATGCTGGTCTAGCAAAGCAAGCGGGAGGGTGGGCCGCCACTCGCCAATCCAGGTCGCTATCCCTGCACTTTCTATGTTTCTGTGCATGACATAGAAAATTGGTGCTTGACAAGGACAAGACGGTGTTCTAGCTTGTGGTTGAAGTCAAATTTCGGGCGACGATTCGAACTGGGCTGGCCCGGGCCAAGGGGATTGATATGAAAAAGGTGCTTCTCTTGCTCTGCCTCTCTCTCGTGCCCGTGCTGGCGCTCGCACAAGCGCCGGTTGCTTCAACAAAAGCCGACGACGCGATTGATTTGCGCTCTGATAGGTGCGTCCAGGTCAAACCCGGGGATACCATTCGGTTTCGGTTTGAGATGCTGTTGGACAAGCCTCTGCCGGAACAGGCGAATTACAACGCGTATCCGCAGTTCTTCAAGACCCCCTTTGGGCCGCCGCCGATGGGGTTCTCTGAGGCTCTCCCCGTTCAGATGCGTTCGGTTACGCGGCAGGCAGGGTCGGATACTTGGGAGTACATTGGCATGATCCAGCGGACCGCGCGAAGTGGCGATTATCAGATGACTAGAGCATTTTCGCGTTAGG
>PLUT01000269.1 GCA_003162875.1 Granulicella sp. | reverse complement strand
CTAAGAGCCAATACCGCAAGAGACTTACAACTTCGCCGCACGCAACCTGAGCGCATTCGTGATCACGGACACCGAGCTGAAACTCATTGCGGCGGCGGCAATCATCGGGTTCAGCAACAATCCGAAGAACGGGAAGAGAACGCCAGCCGCGAGGGGTACTCCAAGCGCGTTGTAGAAGAACGCGAAGAATAGGTTCTCGCGAATGTTGGACATGGTCCGCTGGCTCAGCAGTCTTGCCTTGGCGATTCCGCGCAGATCGCCTTTCACAAGCGTGATACCACCGGTCTTCATTGCCACGTCCGTTCCGGTTCCCATTGCGATGCCGACATTGGCCTGCGCGAGTGCCGGAGCATCGTTCACGCCGTCTCCAGCCATGGCTACGATCGCACCCTCCGCCTGTAGCTTCTTGATTACCTCGGCCTTCTTCTCAGGTAGCACGTCAGCCTCAAAGTCGATGCCCAGCTTCTCCGCAACAGCGGCTGCAGTTGTGTGGTTGTCCCCGGTCACCATCAGGACGCGAATGCCTTCCTTCTTCAACTGCTGAATGGCGTCGAAAGTCGTGTCTTTGATCGGGTCAGCGACGGCGATCAACCCGCCGAAGTTCCCGTCCGACGCAACAAACATTACGGTCTGCCCCTCTTTTTGCAGCGCACCGGCTTTGTCGTTGAGCAAGTCAGGAGTAGCGCCAAGGTCCGCCATCAGGGCGGCGTTGCCAATGCCAACACGCTTCGTTTGCAACTGTCCGGTGACGCCTTTCCCTGTAATGGACTGAAAATCGGTTACGGCGAGTAACTCGATCGCCTTCTCCTTCGCAGCAGCCAGGATGGCAGCCGCAAGCGGATGCTCGCTCGCCTTTTCGAGACTGGCGACCATCTGGAGGAGTTGTGTCTCGTTGAAACCCTCCGCAGGAATCACTGATGTAAGACGCGGCTTGCCTTCGGTGAGCGTGCCGGTCTTGTCCACGACAAGGGTGTTCACCTTCTCGAATGTTTCGAGCGCCTCGGCATTTCGGATCAGAATGCCTTCCGCAGCACCCCGTCCCGTGCCCACCATGATCGCCATAGGCGTCGCCAGCCCCAGAGCGCAAGGACAGGCGATGATGAGGACCGCGATGGCGTTTACCAGAGCGTGCGCATAGGCAGGCGGAGGGCCGAAGATGGCCCAGACCACAAATGTGATGACAGAGGACGCAAGCACCGCCGGGACGAAGTAAGAAGCTACTTTGTCTGCCAGCCGCTGGATCGGAGCACGGGAACGTTGGGCTTCGCTCACCATCTTCACGATCTGAGCCAGCAGCGTGTCTGCGCCTACCCGCTCGGCCTTCATGACAAAGCTTCCGGTCCCGTTGATGGTGCCGCCTACTACCTTGCCATCGACGGTCTTCTCGACGGGAATGGGTTCGCCGCTGACCATGGACTCGTCGACAGAACTGCGCCCTTCGGTCACAACGCCATCCGTCGGAATCTTTTCGCCTGGACGGACACGAAGCTTGTCGCCCACCAGAATCGCGCTCAGATCGACATCGCTCTCGCTCCCGTTTGCCGCGATGCGCCGCGCGGTCTTGGGAGCCAATCCCAACAGCGCCTTGATCGCGCCGCTCGTCTGGCTACGGGCCTTCAACTCCAGCACTTGGCCGAGGAGAACCAGCACCGTGATGACCGCCGCCGCCTCAAAGTAGAGGCCAAGGTTGCCCGACATATCGCGAAAAGCTGCGGGAAAGATGCCTGGTGCAACAACGGCGGCGACACTGTAGAGATATGCAGAGCCGGAACCGATCACTATCAGCGTAAACATGTTGGGGCTGCGATGTACGACCGACTGCCAGCCCCGCTCGAAGAACGGCCAGCCTGCCCACAGAACCACCGGCGTTGCCAGCGCAAATTCAATCCAGCCGAGCAACCCTCCCATCAGCAGATGTTGAATCGGATGACTGGGCAGAATATCCGAAACCATGACCGCGAGCAGCGGAAGCGTGAATGCTGCCCCCACCCAGAAGCGCCGCGTCATGGAGTTCAGTTCGGGATTTTCCTCGTCGACAGAGGCGTTGCGCGGCTCCAGCGCCATCCCGCAGATAGGGCAGGAGCCTGGCGCATCGCGAACAATCTGCGGGTGCATCGGGCAGGTGTATTCCGTCCGTGACGCGGGTGCCTCAATTGTTGCTGGCTCCAGCGCCATGCCGCATTTGGGACAACTCCCCGGCCCAGCCTTATGCACCTCGGGATGCATGGGGCAGGTGTAGTCGGCCTTCGAGCTTGGTTTTGCTACAAGTTGGATCAACGGTGCAACGGCCTTCGGCTTCAGGTACTTCGCCGGATCGGCCTGGAACTTCGTCGCGCAGCCCTGGCAGCAAAAATAGAACTTCGTTCCGTCATTCTCCACGGATGGTGCCTTCGCAGGATCAACCGTCATACCGCAGACCGGATCGGTTGTTGGCGGCCTCGTCGGTTCAACTGTCGTCATACTGGTGGCATCCTTTGGGTCTTTGTTCGGTTCAGAGCAGCAGCACATATTGCCTCCTCATTCCTGTACTGTTGCTGACGCATGAGCAAGCACAGTCTTACAGTTGGCTTCGCCGACAGGTGCAGTCGAGACATTTGTGCTCAGCACACGCGCCACAGACCGTCGTCAGTTGCTTAGTAACCGCTTTCCGTGCGCGGTGAAGCCGAACCGAGGCGTTGTTGGCCGATGTCTGCTGAGATTGAGCAAACGCTTCAACTGTCATTCCACCGAGATCAACTTGCTCAATCGCGGTGCGATACTCGCTCTTCAGGTCGCGGATCACGTCTTTGATGCAGGCGCAGGCTGTCTGTGTAGCCTCAGCCTCGTAGCTGACGGGCGCTTCGGCGGCGAAGGCCTCATGGGCACTTGTACGCGCGGCTCTCCTGCGATAGTGGTCTGTGATCGCGTTCCGAAGGATGCGGTAGAACCACGCAACTGTGCTCTCGTCGTCACGGATCTCGGAACCATGCTCCACGGCCTTCAGATACGCCGATTGGAGGATGTCCTCGGCAGCAGCCTTATCTTCAACGCGGGCAGACAGAAAGCTCAGAAACTTCGCGTGTTGAGCAGTGATGCGCTCTATTCGACCGGAGAGACCGACGACCGTAGCGGCAACTTCCTTGGTTGTCATGTCGCCCCACTCCTCGTCGCGATCGAGCCCTCGAACCTCCTTTAGGATAGGACAGATCCATCGGGCGGGTCGCTCAATTGGATACACGAGGCACCCACCATCAACAGGAACACGAACCCAAATGCCTTAGTCTGCCGCCCTGTACAGGATCGTATTCCTGCTGGCCCGCTTCACCACCTTGTTTCCCAACCCACATCTTATGGACCAGTCGATGCAGGCATGGCGCGAATGAAGGCGACGATTCGCCTTCATGTCTGGCGGATTCATGTTGGTCAGCGGCATGCCGCCTTTCTGCATCTGGATACTGTGGTGCCGGAGAAGATCTTCCAAAACAGACGTGGGAAGGATTGAGGCTGTACCGGCAAGTCCTGGGCCGGCTATAGTTCCATGTAAGCCGCCGGCGCCATGACAGGTTTCGCAAGAGTTGTGCTGGAAGATTGTCTGGCCACACAAGGCCAGTGGAGTAAGGGGAACAGCCACTGCGGCAACTGCGGATGCGAGTTGGTTCCCGCCCGGCGCTGGGAGCAGGGCGAACTGGCATCCATTTTGGGTCTTTTTCTGAGGGTGTATTAGGTGCGGCCCGGCCCGCAGCGGTCGCGCTGCGAACCACTGAGAACGAAGCTGAGAAAATGACTCCTGATTCGAATCTGAAAGCTCGAGGCTGAGCAAAACAGACCAGAACCTTATGGGAACAGGGTTCACGATGATAAAAGGAGAGATCACCCATGCCTGAACAATCTGAGAATCTAGAGGCACGGAAGCTGGAAGATGAGACGGTCTCGAACGCAGCAGCGGAGGAGCGGATTGACCGCGTGGCTGAAAAAGCTGCGGGGAAAGCCGCAAAAACGGAACAGAGTTACGACCAGGATCACACTATCTTTTCAAAATGAGGCCCACCGGCGCTTTCAACCTCTAATCGACGCCGCACACCCGCACAGGGTCCTGTGCCCGATGAAGCGAGGATCGATCGGTGTCCGTGAACTCAACACGGTACTCCAGGGTGCCCGAACGCGGTTCGACCTGTTTAGGCCGCTGTCATCGACCCGGAGCATATATCGTGAGTCCTACTGCGGAAACGCCCAACGCTACACAACAGCCCCAGGCCACGAGTGGGTCAAAAGACGATCCAAAGCCCGATGCAAATGGCAAACCGAAGGCTGATGCCAAAGAAGACCTGAAGCCCGACGCAAAGCCAACATCGAAGGACGACTTGAAGTCGATCCCGATGGCCGATCTAGAGGCCAAGCTGCAGTCTTCTCCGAAAGGACTGACACAAGCTGAGGCTGCGAAGCGGCTTGTGAGCGATGGACCTAACGCCCTCAAGGTTGAGAAGACCAATGCGTTTCTGAAGTTCTTGACCTATTTCTGGGGGCCAATTCCGTGGATGATTGAGGCCGCCGTTATTCTGTCGGGGGTAGTACGGCACTGGTTGGACTTCTTCGTCATCCTGGCGCTCCTCTTCTCAAATGCCATCGTTG
>PLUT01000159.1:23059-30110 GCA_003162875.1 Granulicella sp. | reverse complement strand
TAAGTGAAAATGCTCTAGGCTCCACAATTTCCCCGGATTGGCTTGATGTTTTGTTGCAAAGAAGACAGTTAGCTAAGGGGGAGTCCCTTCCTGGTTAATACGATTTGAGGAGACACAACTAGCGAGAGACACAAGCCTGAGGCTGGTGGATTCTGTCTCGACCTATCTTTAATTATACGTGGCGTGTCAAGCAAAAAAGCCGCGAGGGCTGCGGTTCGGGGAGTGGGACGCCCACGGAAAGACAACTACAGAGATTCTGCACGTCGTGCAGAATGACGGCCTTGGCGGAGACAGAGCTTTGCAGGTTTACGGTTTGGCGGCGCGGTAGAGGCCGGCGATGCCGAAGGTGTAGCGGGTCCAGGTGGGGCGGACGAAGCCAGCCGCGGCGATGAGGGCCTTCATCTGCGGCGGACGGGGGAACCTGGCGACCGAGTCCGGCAGGTAGGCGTAGGCGGCGGGGTCGTGTGAGATGAGGCCGCCGACGCGGGGAAGGATGTGCTTGAAGTAGGCGTTGTAGGCGAGGCCGAGCGGGCCGGCGGGCTGGTTGAAGTCGAGGATGGCGATCTGGCCGGAGGGGCGGAGGACGCGGTAGAGTTCGGCGAGGCCCGCGGGGTAGTCGCTGAGGTTGCGGAATCCGAACGCGAAGGTGACCAGGTCGACGGAAGCGTCGGCGAGGGGGAGATGGAGGGCGTCGGCTTCGATGGCGAGGATGTTGCGGCCGGCGAATTTCTTTTGGCCGAGGGCGAGCATGGCGTGGGAGAAGTCGGCGGCGAGAATGGGGGCGATGGCCCCTGGTCTCTGGGTGCGGGTTCGCGACGCAGCGCCGGATTCCTTGTGGTGGAGGGACAAACCGAAAAGCGTTGGCCCAGCTTTGGGACGGTGCTTGTCGAGGGCGAGGGTGAGGTCGCCGGTGCCGCAGCAGAGGTCGAGGACTACTGCTTCGGGGCGATGGAGGATGGGACGGAGGGCGCGGGCGGCGCGGGACCACCAGTAGCGGTCGATGCCCAAGGAAAGGATGTGGTTGGCGCGGTCGTAGGTGGGCGCGATGGCGGAGAACATCTGCTGGATGTTCGCGGCGGCTGCGGCGGGCGAAGAGGTGCCGGCGGGGCGGGCTCCGGGGATAGGGTCGAGGGTGGGGTTCATCGTGCGGGCCTATTCCTACCACGTTTATGGGATAGCGTATTGCGCTGATTTCCGGCATTGTCGTACTGCGATCCCTATTATCCTGCCGGGCACCCTTTTTTCCCAACCCGCCTGTCGTGCCTTGGCTCATTTTAGGATTGCAACCAACATAGAGAAGTCAATGCACCGTTGAATTGGAGACCTCCGGGAAATGAAAACCAAGTTGATTTACGCGCTGCTCGGCCTTTTGTTGGGAGTTCCAGGTATTGCTCATGCGGACTCAATGTACAACTTCACCGCGGTGAACCTGGCCCTTGATTCTCCGGTGTTGACCCTCTACAACACGGCGACATTCTCGCTCACAGCCGGGGAGACACCGAATTTCATCGGTTCCGGGCCGGGTGTTGCATTGACCTACGACAACATCATGGTGGATTTCTTTGAGACCGAGAACGATGTGATCACGACGCAGTTGGACGGACTCGCGGCGATTACCATTTTTCCGGACGGAATCCAGATAACGTCCAATACTCCGGGTTTCAACTTTTTTGCCGGTTCGGGAGGCGGGTCCACGTGGACCGGCAACCCGAGCGATCCAGCGTTTATGCCAGGGACCTATTCCAGCGCGGACCGACTCGGCGACAATGTTCAAGTTACTGCGGTGACTCCGGAGCCGTCGACGTTTGTGATGCTGGGGACCGGGCTGCTTGGATTCCTGGGTGTGGCGGGATGGCGACGGATGGGGCGGGTGACGGGTGTGGTCTCCAGGGGCTGAGAAGCACAGAAGCAGATTCCCCGGCGCGCTTCACCCCGGCGAGCAACCGCTGGCTCGGTGGCTCCGACGCTGCGGAATGACAAACAAAGGTCCGGAATGACAAACAAAACCTGTCAGGCCTGCTTCATGTCTTCGAGCATGGCAGTGGTGGCGGTTAGGAGTTCGGCGTCGGTGACGTCGTAGGCGATTTCGGTGGCGCCGATGCCGGTGGTGAGGACGAAGGCGCGGCGGCCGCTGCGCTTCTTTTTGTCGCCGTAGGTGAGAGCGACGAGTTTGGCGGGGTCGGCGCGGAAGGGTGGGATGGGGCCGTAGCGCAGGATGAGGTTCGCCATGCGCGCAAAGTCTTCGTGGGTGATGCGGCCGCGGTTGAGCGAGACATGCAGGGCGGCGATCGAGCCCCAGGCGACGGCTTCGCCGTGGAGGAGTTTGCGGTAGTGGGTGGCGGCCTCGATGGCGTGGCCGAGGGTGTGGCCGAAGTTGAGGATCATGCGCAGGCCGGACTCTTTTTCGTCCTGGCTGACGACGTCGGCCTTGACGCAGACGCTGGCGGCGATGACGCGGGTGAGCGCGGCAGGATCGCCGGAGAGGATGGCGTCGGCATTCTTCTCCAAGTAGCTGAAGAGGCGGGGGTCGCGGATGATGCCGGCTTTGATGGCTTCCTGCAGGCCGGCGCGGAGTTCGGCTGGAGGAAGCGTCCCGAGGATGTCGATGTCGGAGAGGACGGCGAGCGGGTGGTGAAAGGCGCCGACGAGGTTCTTGCCGGCAGCGAGGTTGACGCCGGTCTTGCCGCCGAGGGACGAGTCGACCATGGCGAGGACGGTGCTGGGGATGCCGACGTAGCGGATGCCGCGCATGTAGATGGCGGCAAGGAAGCCGGTGACATCGCCGACCACGCCGCCGCCAAAGGCGAGCAGGATGGAGTCGCGGTCCGCGCCCGCGAGGACGAGCTGCTGGACGAGGGATTCGACGGTGGCGAGGCGTTTGTGGCGTTCGCCGGCGGGGAGGAAGAGGACGGGTGGCCGGGCGTCGGCTGGGAAGCTGGCGAGGAAACGCCGATGCCAGAGGGCCCAGATCACGGGCGAGGTGACGACGAAGGTCTTCGGCGGTTTTACACCCCTGCCAGCAAGCTGGCTGGGGACCCCGTCTTTGCCCGCGTTGAGCTTGCGCAGGCGTGGGTAGAGGGTGCGCAGAAGGCCGGTGCCGATGGTGACGTCGTATGAGGCTTGCGGAGTGGTGACGCGGATGGAGGACACGGTGTTTTTATCGTACCGCAGTCACTTCGCGCGCTTCTCGACGGCACTTCGAGCTGCCCTGGACGCTTCGCGTGAAAACAAAGGCAGACTCCTCCGCTTCGCTACGGAATGACAACGCGAATGGTGCGGAATGACAAACAAATTGGCGACGGTGATAGCTTGAAAAGATGATGGTCGTGGACTTTCTGGTGGTGGGCGGCGGCGTTGCGGGGTTACGGGCAGCGGCGGGGCTGGCGGAGTCGGGCCGTGTCCTCGTGGTCACCAAGGAAGGGCTGTCGGAGTCGAACACGGCGTATGCCCAGGGCGGGATTGCCGTGGCCATGGGCGGCGATGAGGACGTGGCGCTGCACCTGGCGGACACCATTGTGGCTGGCGATGCCCTGGTCCATGCCCAGGCGGCGGCGGTACTGGTGGAGCGGGGACCGAAGCGGGTGGAGGAGCTGCTGGCGTGGGGGACGCAGTTCGACCGCTACGCAGCGGACGATCCGGCGCGAGCGGGTGCGTTGATGAAGACGCGGGAAGGCGCGCACACGGTGCCGCGGATTCTGCATGCGCATGGGGATGGGACCGGTTGGGAGATTGCGGCGTCGCTGCTGCGCCACGTGCGCGGGCTCGAGCAGGTGGAGTTGATGGAGTGGACGACGACGGTCGAATTGATCGTTGATTCCGATTCCGATTCCGATGCTGGGCGAGTGGTGGGGGCGACTCTGCTGGATGCGGCGGGAGGGTTGCGCGAGGTGCGGGCCCGCGCGGTGCTGCTGGCCAGCGGCGGCGCAGGACAGGTCTACAGCGACACCACCAACCCGGCGGTGGCGACCGGCGACGGCATTGCGATGGCGTACCGCGCGGGGGCTGAGCTGATGGACATGGAGTTCTACCAGTTCCATCCGACGGCGTTTGCGATGGAGGGCGCGCCGCGCTTCCTGATGAGCGAGGCGCTGCGCGGCGAAGGGGCATGGCTGGTGAATGCGCAGGGCGAGCGCTTTATGGGGCGGTATCATCCGGGGCTGGAACTGGCGCCGCGGGATGTGGTGGCTCGGGCGATTGCGCGCGAGGCGATCGATGGGCCGGTGTATCTCGACATGCGGGAGGCCGGCCAGAAGATGGACCTGAAGGCGAGGTTTCCGGGGATTTCGAAGTTTCT
The DNA here is from genome assembly GCA_003162875.1 of Granulicella sp. Taxonomy (GTDB): domain Bacteria; phylum Acidobacteriota; class Terriglobia; order Terriglobales; family Acidobacteriaceae; genus Edaphobacter. The sequence goes on along the minus strand of PLUT01000159.1, from coordinate 25,816 downwards.
CGAAGGCTATGGACTGGAGCTGGCGCGGGATTTGATTCCGGTGCGGCCGGCGGCGCACTACCTGATGGGCGGAATCCGGACGGACGTGAACGGGCGGACTTCCATTCCAGGATTGTTCGCTGCGGGGGAAGCGGCGTGTACGGGGGTACACGGTGCGAACCGGCTGGCGAGCAACTCGCTGCTGGAGGGGCTGGTGTTTGGGGCGCTGGCGGCGGAGGCGATGAAAGGAGAGGTTCGAGGTTCACGGATCGAGGTTCAAGGGAAGACGGAGGCGCGGGGCGACGAGGGTGGGGATGTGGAAGGGTTCATTGCGGACCTGCGGGGGTTGATGTGGCGGGATGCGGGATTGCTGCGGGACGCAGCGGGGTTGCGGCGCGCGCAGGATGCGCTGGCAGAACTGCAGGAGCGGATGCCGCAGGCGCTGACGCGGCGGGCGCAGGAGGCGCGGAACCTGCATGCCGTGGCCCAGGTGATCGTACAGGCGGCGCTGGGACGCGAGGAGAGCCGGGGCGCGCACTTCCGGATGGATTTTCCGGGGAAGGCGAAGCTGGCGCTGCACTCGGTGGTGGAGCGGGGCCGCCTGCGGTTTGTAGAACGGGTGTAGAGCTTGCGACGGGCGCTCAGGTTGCCGGGCCGGCGCGCCGATCGCCGGGCGCCAACAGCGACGCGGAGACCGTGACTGCCAGGACAGCAAGGATGACGGCGAGCGAGAGCAGCGGGCCGATGACGATCCAGCGCGAGGCGAACATCTTGAAGGCCGCGAAGGCAAGCACCGCGGCCAGGCCGTAGTGCAGGAAGCGGAGCCGGGTTAGCATGGCGATGACCAGGAAGTAGAGCGAGCGCAGGCCGATGACCGCCATGATGTTCGAGGTGTAGGCGAGGAAGGGGTGGCGCGTAATGGAGAGGACAGCGGGGATGGAGTCGAGCGCGAAGACGATGTCGCTGAGTTCGATGGCGATGAGCGCGAGCAGCAGGATGGTGACGGTGGGCCGGGCTTTTTGCCGGCCCGCGGCGCGTTCCATGACGACAAAGTGGTCCTGAGACAGGCTGACGGGATGAAAGCGCTGGAGGGCAGTGATCCACCTGGGCGAGCTGGAATGGAAACCCGGCGGGGAGGAAAACAACACTCGAACGGCGGCGGCGAGGATGATGGCGGCGAAGACGTAGGTGACGGCCTGGAAGCGGGTGAGCAGAGCGATGCCGCCGGCGATGAAGAGGCCACGCATCAGGATGGCGCCGGCGACTCCCCAGAAGAGCACCTTGGGCTGATGCGAGGGCTCAATCCCAAAGGCGCTGAAGAGCACCAGGAAGACGAAGAGATTGTCGACGGACATAGACTCTTCGAGCACGTAGCCGGCGAGGTATTGCAAGGAGCCGGCGGTGCCCGTGCTGAAACGCAGGAAGAGGCCGAAGGCCAGGGCTGCTGCGATCCAGAGCGTGGTAGCGGCGATGGCGGTGCGCAGGGGATCGCGATGCAGCCTGATCTGGCGGCGAGCGTAAACCAGCTCGACGGCAAGCAGGAACAGGAGCGCGAGGTGGAAGCCGATCCAGTAGGAGATGGGCGTGGCGGGCACGTAACGATGCTATCGCGAGTGCGGACGGTTTACGTCCCAGTTGCTCAGTGTTGATTGATGAGCCGTATGGTTTCGAGGAAGAGATCGGCGGAGATCTGCAGGGATTTGGGGCTGATCTTGTCGATGGTGTCCTGGGCGGTGTGGTGGTAGCCGTCGGGCGTGGCGTTGGTGTGGGGGCCGTAGTCGACGTCGATGACGTCGAGCGAGGGAACGCCGCGGCGGAGGAAGGGAAGATGGTCGTCTTCCTCGTCGGCCTGGGTTTTGTAGACGTAGGCGCTGTGGTGGGTGTTGACGGCAGCCTGGAGGAAGAGGTCGCGGAGCCATGGCGTGGATTGCATCTCTTCGAGGATGTTGAGGTCCTTGTCGCCGATCATGTCGGCGACGATGAAGGCCTTGACGTGCTTCAGGGTTCCGTCGGCGTACCACCTGGCGGCGAGGTGGCGGGTGCCGTAGAGCGAGTCGGAGTCCGACCACTGGTCGACCGCCTCTTCGCCGTCGTCGAAGACCAGCCAGACGGAGTAGCCCTGCGGCGGGTGGGTGCGGAAGTACGCGCCGAGCTCGATGAGCAGGGCGGAGGTGCAGGCGCCGTCGTTGGCGCCGTAAAAAGCGATGTTGCGCAAGGGCCAGTTGGTCTCGTAATGGCTGGCGAGGACGATGATGCCGTCCTTCTTGCCGGGGAATTTCGCGATGTAGTTGCGCATCGTCTGCGGGCCGGCGGGGGTGTTGGCGGTGAACTGGTCGGTCTCGAAGTCGCCCCTGGCGGCCTCGGGCTTGAAGTGCTGCTTGATGAAGTTCTCCGCGGCCAGGTGGCCGGGCGAGCCGTTGTAGCGCTTGGGCGCGACGCTGAGGAGTTGCTGGGTGAGGTTGAAGACGTCCTGGCCGCTGACGGACGTGGCGGATGCGGATTTTTGGGAAAGTGCGGGGGCGGGCGCACCGAAGAGGGCGAGCACAAGCAGCAGCAAGATCCAATACGGAGATTCTGGCTTCGCCAGAATGACAAGCTTCTTTCGCTGGAACATGATGAACCTATTGAGTGAAATCATGCGGCGGCCTGCCTGGCTTTCCGGCGATCGGGATGGACCCAGTATGCAACGGCTACGCCAAGGAAATACAGCGCGAGCATGGGGCTGGCAAAGAGGCACATGCTGAAGGGATCGGGCATGGGGCAGATGATGGCCGAGAC
>PLUT01000159.1:21487-23049 GCA_003162875.1 Granulicella sp. | reverse complement strand
CCGAGGATGATGGCCAGGAAGAAGCCGGTGTACTCGTCGATGGTGAGGATGGGGTGGAACTGCTTTCCGAAGCCGAAGACCAGGATCTTGATGGCGCTTTCGATGACGTAGCGGTAGCCGAACCAGGCGCCGCAGAGGAAGAGTCCGACCGTAGCGCCCATGAACGGCCAGACGTACTTCTTTTCGTTCTGGTACATGCCGGGCGAGATGAAGAGCCAGACCTGGTAGAGGATGAACGGGCTGGAGAGGATGGCGCCCCCGATGAGCGCGGTCTTGAGCAGCAGGTTCAGCGGGTCGGTGGGATGTTGATAGTAGAGGTCGAGATGGAGGTCGTTGAGCGGCTTCTGGATGATGCCGTAGAGCTGATTGCGGAAGATCCAGCCGATGATGAAGCCGCCGCCCAGGAACATCAGCGAGCGGATGATGCGCTTGCGCAGCTCCTCCAGGTGCTCCATCAGGCTCATGCCGGGNNACGGGATCGAAATCAGCCATGGAGGGTCTCGGTTTCGAACTCGGAGCCGGAGGTCGGTGGCATAGGGGATTCCGCAGGCTGGGCGGTGGGCGCGACTGCGCCGTTGGATTCGGTGTGAGCCTGCGCCGGGTGGTCGGGCTCGGCGCCGGTGGTGTCGTCGGCCGGAGCAGAGTTGGGGATGGGCAGTCCGGTGGCCGGAGGCAGGATGCTGAGGCCGCCGGAGGTCGCGATGGGGACGGGGTCATGCTGGGGCTCAGCGGCGGACGCGATCGAGGGTTCCGCGGGATCGTATGGGGAGTCGACCAGGTAGGGATCCTGATACGGGTCATGCGGTGTTGAGTCGGAGTCGGAGTCGGGTGCCGTCGAGGGCTGCGGCTGCGCGATTCCGGGGTAGGGATCGACGGCGGGGACGGCCGGCGCGGCGGTTTCGATGGCGGCGACCTTCTTCTGGCGGTCGGCCTGCTCGGAGATGCGGAGCTCTTCCTCCATCTGGGTGCGGAACTCGTTGGAAGCGCGGCGGAAGTCGGACATCAGTTTGCCGGCCTGACGCGCGAGTTGGGGCAGCTTCTTCGGTCCGAAGAGCAATAGTGCGAGGACGATGAGGAAGGCGCTGTCTTCGAAGCCCGGCATATATGGCCTAATGATACGGCTTGGGCGGGGATGAAACCAAATCCCGGAGCCCCAGCGCCGGGAATGGCTATGCCGGAGAAAAAAGCAGACTCCTCCGCTAGACCGGGGGTGACAGATCCGGGGGCAATGACGACCCACCTCAGGGGATGAGCAGGACTTTTCCGGTGGTTTTGCGGGCCTCCAAGTCGCGATGGGCCTGGGCTGCATCGGCGAGCGGGTAGGTGTGTTCAAGGCGCAGCTTCAGGGTTCCGTCGGCCACCCAGCGGAGGACGTCGCCGGCGCGCTGCTCCAACTCCTCGCGGGTTGCGGTGTAGTTCTTCAGGGTGGGCCGGGTGACGTAGAGCGAGCCCATGGTGGAGAGCCGGATGAGGTCGAACGGCGGGACTGCTCCGCTGGAGCCGCCGAAAAGCACCAGCATCCCGCGCGGACGCAGGCAGGCCAGGCTGCCGTCGAAGGTGGT
>PLUT01000159.1:0-21404 GCA_003162875.1 Granulicella sp. | reverse complement strand
TGGATGGGATAGGTCGCATGGGCGAGGTAGTGCGCGGTCATGCCCTGCAGCATGGCCCCGGCGGCCTGGCGGGCGGTGACGCCTTCAGGAACGGCTATGAGGCGGGACAGCGGCACGACGGCGAACTCGGCATAGGAGCCGAGAACGTTCGCCCAGGCGACGCGGTCGCCGACCTTGAAGCCGAAGCGGGCGGCGCCGGGCTCGGCGGGACCGAGGGAGGCGACGGTTCCGGCAGCCTCCTGGCCGGGGATGAAGGGCAACTGGACGGGATAGCGGCCCTCGCGCTGGTAGACGTCGATGAAGTTGACGCCGCAGGCTTCGACGCGCACCAGCGCCTGGCCGGAGCCCGGTTCGGGCGTGGGGAGATCGCGGAGCGCCATGACTTCGGGTCCGCCGGTATGGGCAATCTGGATGGCTCTCATGGTGCTTCCATGCTACAGCCCGCGGGTGGCGGGGAGGCGAATGGGGAGGCTGTTGGCGGCCCGGCGCCAACCGTGCGCCTTGCGACGCTTTCTGCGACAATATTGTTTGCATGCAATCCGATAATCTGATCTCGCTGAAAGACGATATGGTGGCGTTCATCGCCGGCCACGGCATGCGCCGCTTCAATGGATACATCACCGAGGAAGTTCCCACCGTCATCTTCGAAGACGAAGATCCGGACTCGTGGAAGGATTTTGTCGAGCACGCCAAGGCAGCCGGCGCGAGCTTCGTCACCATGAGCGAGGTGACGCTGGAGAAGTCCGACATCGCCATTCTGCTGGACCAGTTGCGCGATCAGAACTTTCCCGACTCCGACGCGCCGGACATCGACGATGCCGAGTACCTGGTGAACCACGTGGGCAAGCTCGGCTACCTGCAGCTCGGATTCGCCCACCAGGGTGTGATGTTCCTGTTCGAGACTTCCACGGAGTGGTACGAGCGCTTTCAGGAACTGATCGAGACCGTCACCGACCTGGGCGGCATTGTCGTCGACGACAGCGACGAAGACTAGGACCAGCGGAATCAGGACCAGGCGTGCCGGTGCAAGAGACCTCCAATTCAGATTCGTCCCCGGCATGGATTTTGAAGTCGGTCGCGGACCCCATCGCCGGTCGCGCCCTGGCGGAGCATCTCGGCTGCCCCGAGGCCATCGCACAAATCCTGCTGAGCCGTGGAATCGGGATCGACACGCCGGAGACAGCGGAGGCGTTTTTCCATCCACGGATTGAAGCGCTGCTGGAGGCGCCCGACAGCGATCCGATGCGGCTGCTGGGCATGGGCGCGGCGGTGGAACGGATTCTGGCCGCGGTTCGCGCTGGCGAGCCGATGCTGATCTACGGCGACTACGACGTGGACGGCACCACGGCGACCGCATTGCTGAAGACCACCATCGAGCGCATCGCCCTCGCGATCGATCCGCAAAAACCCGCACAGGTCACCTATCACCTTCCCCACCGCATCCGCGAGGGATACGGAATGCAGAACGCGATCCTCGGCGAAGCGGCTGCGTCCGGTGTGCGCCTGGTCATCAGCGTGGACACGGGAATCCGCGCCATTGCCGAGGCGGTGGAAGCGCGCGCGCTTTCTCTCGACCTCATCGTCACCGACCACCACCTGCCCGACGACTCCGCGCTCCCCGACGCGCTCGCCGTCATCAACCCCACGCAGCCCGGATGCCCCTATCCCAACAAGAACCTCTGCGGGGCCGCTGTCGCATTCAAGCTGGCGCAGGNNTACGGGATGCAGTCGAGCGTGCTGGGGGCGGCGGCGAGCGATGGCATTCGGCTGGTGATCAGCGTGGACACGGGGATTCGTGCGGTTGCGGAGGCGGCAGAGGCCCGCCGGCTGGGGCTCGACCTGATTGTGACCGACCACCATCTGCCGGGTGACGTGGCGGAACTGCCGGGCGCGTTCGCGGTGATCAATCCTGCGCAACCCGGCTGCCCTTATCCCAACAAGAATCTCTGCGGCGCAGCGGTTGCGTTCAAGCTGGCGCAGGCGCTGTTGATGGCGGTCTCGGCGGAAACGCCTGACCCGGCGGCGTGGCTGAAGCGCGTGCGCGAGACGCTGCTGCCGTCGTTCCTGAAGCTGGTGGCGATTGCGACCATCGCCGATGCGGTGCCGCTGACCGGCGAGAACCGAGCTATTGCAGCTCTTGGTCTTGCGGCCCTCGCGAATCCGGTGCAGCCTGGCCTGCGCGCGCTGCTGCAACTCGCGAAGATTCCGCTGGACCGTGCGCCAACCGCGGGCGAAGTGGGTTTCCGGATTGCGCCGCGCGTCAATGCTGCCGGGCGGATGGACATTGCCTCCGACGTGGTCGAGCTGTTCCTCACCCGCGATCGGGCACGCGCGCAGTCTCTGGCGGAGAAGCTCGACGGGTTGAACACAGCCCGCCGCGATTCGGAGGCCCGCGCGCTGGTGGAGATCGACCGCGAACTGGCTGGGCTGGTCGACGCCGAGGGCGCGTACCCACGCGAATGCCTGGTGCTCGACCACCCGGACTGGCATCGCGGAGTGCTGGGCATTCTGGCGACGCGCGTGGTGGAGCGCACCGGCAGGCCGGCCCTGATCGTTACCCACGCGGACGGGGACGCGCACGGCTCCGGCCGGTCTGTCCGCGGCTTCCACCTGCTGGATGCCTTGACCGCGGTGAATGCGGATGCGGGAGGCGCGGGAGGACCGCGACTGGGCGCCGAGGAAGCTACACCGCTGTTCCATCGCTTTGGCGGCCATGCGCACGCAGTCGGCTTCTCGCTCGAGTCGAGCCTGCTGCCCCAGTTGCGGGCGCGCATGAAGTCCTATGCCTCCCGGTTCCTGACCCCTGCGCTGCTGGTCCCGCGGCTCGAGTACGACGCGGAGGTCTCGCTGGCCGACCTGACGGCGGAGTTCTCAGCGTGGATCGCGCGCTGCGCACCGTTTGGCATTGGCAACCCGGAGCCCATCCTGCTGACGCGCAACGTGAGGCTCGCCGCGGCCGTCCGGCTGATTCAGGAAAAGCATGTGTGCCTGCAACTGGTCGCGTCTCCCGCGAGGCAACCGGAGGGCAAGGAGCGGCAGAGCCAGCCCGATACCCCCGCTCTGCCCGCTCTCGGCTGGAGTCGCGGCCCGGCCAGTTGGGCTGGCTGCTGCGCCGCGCTTGGCCTGGTGCAGGGTTCGGCGATCGACGTTCTGTACCGGGTGAAGCGAAACACCGGTCCGTATGCGGGCCCGAACTTCGGCGGACTCGAACTTGAACTCCAGGCCATGCGGCTGGCCGCCGCGCCTTCGTTATCCTGATCGTCCGCCGGAAGGCCGGTCCAGGCGTCCGGTGATCCGATATTCGGGCGAGCGAGAAAAGGACTCCTGTTATGCACTGGGTGGAAGTTTCTAAGTCGTTTTTGAGCTGTGGGCGTCTTATATACTGACCTGTGAACTTATGGCCTCGAACCCCAAGTCAAGTCGCTCAACAAGGTATGTGATCTGGGGATTGGCCCTCATCGTTCTCGTAGCTGCGGTGTATGCGGTGCGCTCGCTGACCCACGAGCGGGGTCCCGTCCACGTTGACCAGGTCACCTATGGAGACGTGGTCAAGACCACGTCGACCAATGGCAGAGTCGAGGCGTCCCACGACTTTCAGGCCCATGCCGTGGCTGCCGGCCAGGTCCGGGAAATTTACGTCGAAGTTGGGGAGAAGGTGAAGGCCGGGCAATTGCTGCTGAAGATGGACGATCAGTATGCCCTGGCCAGCCTGGCCCACGCGCAGTCCACCCTGCGCGACGCGGAGCTTGCGGTCAGCGATGTCGATCAGGGCGGCTCACAGGAAGAACGCACTACCAATGCCGCGGACCTGAGCCGCGCGCGGTTCCAGCTGCAGCAGGACCAGGTCACCCTGGCCGCACGACAGAAGCTCCAGCAACAGGGAGCGGCATCGGCGGCTGAGGTTGCGGAGGCCCAGCATAACGTCGAGCTGGACCAGAACAATCTGCATAGCGCCGATCAGCGCGGCACCCAGCGCTACGGACAGGCGGATCGCGCCCGGGCCGAGGCGGAGCTAGCCGATGCGAAAGCCGCAGTCGCAGCGGCGCAAAGCGGTTACGCCAACGCCGATATCCGCACCCCCATCTCCGGCACCGTGTACTACCTTCCGGTGTCCAAGTACGACTACGTCAGCACCGACCAACCTGACCTGGTCTATGTTGCGGACCTGAAGCAACTGCAGATCACCGCCTACTTCGATGAGCCCGAGATTGGCAGTCTGGCGGCCGGGCAGGCGGTGCGGATTGTGTGGGATGCCAAGCCGGGAATGACTTGGCACGGCCACGTGACGCAGGCGCCCACCACCATCATCAGCTATGGCGTTCGCAACGTCGGCGAGTGTTACATTAGCGTGGACGATGCGGACGGGGTGCTGAAGCCCAACTCGAATGTAACCGTGTACGTGACCACGGCGCAGGACATTCACGTGCTGAATATTCCGCGGGAAGCTCTCCGCTACGACGGCGCGCAGGCCTATGTCTATCGCGTGGTTGGCAACAAACTGGTTCGCACGCCGGTGACAACCGGGATCATCAACAGCAATTCGGCCGAGATCGCGAGCGGCCTGGCTGAGGGCGACACGGTCGCCGGCACCCCGGCCAGCACGCAAGAACTTAGCGACGGCCTTGACGTGAGACCCATCCAATAGCATGGCCGCTCTCTCTCCAAATCGTCAGACGCCGGCTGGCTCGGCGCTGCACCTTCTCACGCGTTTGCCTATTCTTGCCCTGGCGCTGGCGATGGTAGTTACACCGGCGCTTCCGGCGCGGGCGCAGATTTCGCTGACCACCGCGGTGGACCTGGCACTGCACAGCAACCCCCGGGTTCAAGGCGCGCAGGCCGATGTCACCAAGGCGCGCGCCCAGCTCTCGGAGATGCACGACACTTATATCCCGGCGATCACCGCCGGTGCAGCACTCGGCCAGGCATACGGCTACCTGCCCAGCCCACCCACTCTGTTCACGGTCAACGCGGGTTCGGTCGTTTTCAGCGCTTCGCAGGGCTTCTATATCAGATCGGCGCGCGCCGGACTGAATGCGGCCCAACTCGCGCTCCAGGACATGCGCGAGACAGTGGCCCTGGATACCGCCCTCGCGTTCGTCGCGGTCGGCCACGACCAGCAGCGCGAGCAGGTGATTCGCCAGCAGGCGGGATTTGCCGACACCCTGGTGACCATCGTCCAGGAGCGCGTGGACGCGGGCCAGGACACCCAGATCGGCCTGACCCAGGCCCGGCTCACCGCCGCTCAACTTCGGCTAGGCACGCTACGCGCCGAGGACGACACGGCGAATGACCGCGAACATCTCGCTCGCTTGATGGGAATACCCGCCGACGCGCTTCGGGTTGACGATGATTTTCCCGCAACGCCAGTTCCCCTGGACGAGCCCAGTGCTCCGACCCAGGGTTATGCCAACCCGGCGGTTGCATCGCTTTTCGCCAACGCGGAGGCCAAGCAGCAGCAGGCCAAGGGCGACGCGCGCTTCCGCTTCTGGCCGCAGGTCACCTCGGTTGTCAATTACAGCCGGTACGCCACGTTTACGAACTCGTTCAAGGATCTGGAAAATATTTACAAGGGCAACAACGGGCAGACGCTTCTGACCTCCAACGAGACGGCGTTCGGCGTTCAGATCTCGCTTCCTTTCTTCGATGCGGCCCGGTCGGCTCGGGCGCGCCAGACCTCCGCGGATGCGGCTAAGGCGTTGCACGATGCGCAGAATGCGCAGATCGACGCGCTGGACGGCCAGACTCGCGCCCGCCACACCATCGCCGAATTGAAGGATCAGGCAGACGTGGCGGCGTTCGAGCAACAGCTTGCGCAACAGCAGCTGGATGTGCTGCTGGTGCAATTGCAGAGCGGGACGGCGGACCCCAACAGCCCGCCGATGACGCCAAAGGACGAGCAGAAGGCGCGCATCGACGAGCGGGACAAATATCTCGGCGTCATCGATGCGGCCTTCCAGCTGCGCCAGGCGGAGATTCAACTGCTGCGCCAGACGGGCAAGCTGCTGGACTGGCTGAACTCCGCCGCCACCGCGCGGCCGGCAACCGGCACTTCGCTGCAGCATGGGCTTCCTACGAGCCCCAGCCCGCAGCACTAGGACGTTCCTACTTCGAGAGCAGGAAGACGCCGGCGCAGACGAAGATGGCGGCGAACCAGCGGCGGCGATCGACGTTCTCCTTGAGAAACAGCTTGGCCGCGAAGGCGTTGCCGAGGAAGGTGAGCGACGCGCTGGCGGGCGCGGCGAGCGAGAGTTCGACGTTGGACAGCGTGAAGAGCAGCGAGAAGAAGCTGAGCGCCATGGACAGCACGCCCAGCAGGAACATGGGGCTGGAGACGACGGCGCGGACGGCTCCAGCGAGGCCGGCCTGGGCGCGGATGCGGTCGAGATCGCCGATGCGGCGCATGGCCCCCGCGGTGAGCACGTCTCCGGCGACCGCAGTGGCGGCGACGGTGAGGATGGTGGCCCAGGTCTCAAAGGGTCCGGCGTAGGTCATCGCGCGCCGCCAGACCGACGATTTCGCTTGAATGTCATGGGATGGGGCCTGTGGGCGCGAGCGGCTTGGGCGCGTGCTCGGTGAGCGAGGGGCCGTTGGCGACGAAGCCCACACCGCAGACGATCAATAGAATCCCGGCCCAGCGATAGAGGCTGAGGTGCTCGTGCAGCCAGTACTTGGAGAGTAGCGCGACGATCACATAGCCAAAGGCCGTCGACGGCAGCACGAAGGTCAGGTCGGCCCAACTGAGCGCGGTGAGATAGCTGGCGAAGAAGCCGAGCAGGCAAAGGATTCCGGTGACGACCCACGGGTTGCGGATGGCGGCCAACAGCAGACCGAGGTGTGCCAGCGAGACCGGCCCGACCTGCGCCATGCCATGGGAGAGCAGGGTGTCGCCAATCGAGGCACTGAGCATGACGGCGAGCAGGATGAGATAACGCTGCGGGGTAAGGGTGTGCTTCATCGAATGGCTGGCTCTTCCACGCGCGCCTGGGGTGCGTATTGTTTCAGTTCGTGGATGAAGTCTTTGGTCTCTTCCAGTTTGAGACTCAGTTTCTTCATTCCCAATCCAGAGATTTCCGTGGTCTCAACACTGCTCCAACCCTTACCCAGCACTTTCGAAACAACTCGTTCGATCTGCGGGTAGCAGACGGCGCGACGCCCCAACACTGCATGGTATTCCAGTGACGAGGGCGTCAGTTCCACATATCCATAGAAGTATTGCAGGCAGATAAGCACCGGAGTACTGAGCAGCAGGCAAGGCAAAGCGATGCGCCAGAGAGAGCCGCTCCCGCTGGCTGTGTGCTTGGGGTGCTCCAATAACCGCCTAAGGCCATCGAAAAACGGGAATGCTGCGGCGACAAGCTCAGCCCGGCTAACGTGCAGACGATATCGCATTGCGACAAGCATACCTCACAGGAAAAAGCGGCCAGCTTTGAACTGGCCGCTTCTACGAAAGCGTGACTGCGCGTTACGCGCCCTGGCCGACAGACTCATGCGCCTTCAGTGCAGTGGCCGCGCGGGCTGCCTTGTTGCGCTGGCCGCGCAGCTTCATGAAGGAGCGCGCCTCCGTGTAGAGCCGGGGAACGTCGCGGTGGACGATGGCCTGCCAGACGACGCGCCAGGCCTGCTTGGGCCGGAAGAAGTANNTGTGCACCATCTCCATGACGTACTCGACCGGCAGGCCGGGGTATTCGATGTGGGCCATCTGGTGGCCGCCGTCGTCCATCATGGCGGCGTTGGTGATGAAGCCGTTCTCCTTGGCGTAGTCGAAGAACTCGGTGCCGGGGAAGGCGTGGGCGATGGAGACCTGGATGGTTTCGCAGTCGAGCTGCTTGGCGAACTCGATGGTGTTGCGGATGGACTCGTGGGTTTCNNACGGTGGCGCCCTTCTTGATGTTCTTCAGGATCTGCGGGTCGCCGGACTCGTAACCGACGATCAACAGGCGGCAGCCGGCTTCCTTCATGGCCTTCAGCGTGTCGTAGTCGGTGGTGACGCGCGAGGTGCAGGACCAGGTGAGGCCGAGCGGCTTCAGCTTCTCGCAGAGTTCGACGGTGCGGGCCTTCTGGATGTTGAAGGTGTCGTCGTCGAAGAAGAATTCCTTGACGTGGGGGAAGAGCTTCTTGGCGTTGGCCATCTCGGCGGCAACGTCGTCGGTGGAGCGCTTGCGCCAGGCGTGGCCGCTCAGCGTCTGCGGCCAGAGGCAGAAAGTGCACTGCGCCGGACATCCGCGCGTCGAGTACAGGCTGACGAACGGATGCAGCAGGAACGGCACGTTGTATTTGGTCACATCCAGGTCGCGGGCGTAGATCTCGGTCGCCCACGGTAACTCGTCAAGCTCTTCGGGGGTGACCTGCGGCCGGTCGGGGTTGTGCTGGATGACGCCGTTCGCATCCTTGTAGCTGACGCCGAGGATCTGGTTGAGCGGCTTGCCCTGGGCGAACTCGACGACCGAGAAATCGAACTCGCGGCGGCAGACGAAGTCGATGGCAGGGCACTCGTTCAGGGCGCGGTCGGTGGAGGTGGTGACCGGGGGGCCGACGAAGGCGATCTTGATCCCGGGGTAGGTCTGCTTGATGACCGCGGCCATCTTCTGGTCGCCCTCCCAGCCCATGGTGCTGGTGAACAGGACGAGGAACTCGTAGTCCTTCAGGATAGCGACGACGTCGGGCCACTTGAGGTGGTGGGGCGGAGCGTCCACCAGGCGCGACCCCTCCAGCATGCCGGCGGGATAGGTGAGCCAAACCGGGTACCAGTAGGATTCGATCTCACGGGTTGCGGGCCAGCGGCTGCTGGCGCCACCATCAAACTTTTCAAAGGAGGGCGGATTGAGGAACAGCGTCTTGAGGGGCGTTGTCATTACCTTCAAGTTTATCATTTCTGGCCGCTAATCGGCCTTCGATCCCCAGCAAATTTGGGGTGCCGCAAGAGATGCCAGCCGCCGGGAAAGATGCAGGTAAACCGCTGATTTTTTGGGTGGATCGTCAGTGCGACGCGGCGGTTGGTGCAGCGGCCTTCTTCTTCCTCTGTAACAGCCGCTGAAGGTCGGGGCCGAACTCGAGGATTTGGCCGCCCAGCGCCCCAAAGACGACGACCTCGGTTCCATTCTCGAAGGTAAGGACCACGCCGCGGTCGCTCGACGGATAGTAGAGGTTGGAGACCGCGCCCGCTAGGTAGTCGCCCAGCACGTTTGAGGTATTGAACTCGTTCTTCCCGTTGTCGCTGCGACAAATCACAGTGGAGAGCGCGGCATAAATGAAGCGCCCCTTGATGGACCCCGATCCTTTGCGAAAGTAACGGGGGTCCTGGTGCAGTAACTGAGGCAACAATGCGTTGCTGATCAAGGCCCCGTTGACGTTGTCGGCATAACTGGCGCCCACCCGCTTGAAGTAACCGGAAGGCCCCCAACCGAAACCTGGGTGGCTACGCTCAGCCTCGCCCAGGCCTCCACCGACGACGAAGGCCCAGCCAATGTAGAAGGGGTCGATAGGGCTGTGGAGAGCGAGACTCCACTTCTGTCCGCCGCTCAGCGGAACCGCCTGGCCGTTCATCACCACCTGGAACTGCGGCATGACACCCAGCAGCCGCTGCTTTTCCTGCGCCTTCAGTTGCTGCTCGGCTTGGTCGTGCTGCTTTTTCCTGGCGTCGGCAGCGGCTGCGGCCGGATCCTGTGGAGCGGCGGAGCCACTGGCAGGCGCACCCTGCTGCGAAGAAGAGGACGACGCGGCCGGAGCTACGGGCGCGGGCGGCTGGCCCGCCTGGCCCGTTGCGGGCAGAGGAGCCTGATCGTTCGTTTGAGATATAGGAGCGTCGGGAAGGAGCAGTTCTGCGCTCTCGACTACTGCCTGTGGGATGAGTTGCGGAAGTTGCGCCCGTACGGAGAGCGGTGCGTAAAACGCCGCGACAAACAGGGCGAGCGTGGCCACAACAAGCCTGGCAGGGGGTAGTGGCTTCACCTAACAAGTTTACCTTAGGCACGCGCTCGTCGGGTCTGCCCGCGTTCCGTGTTCGTTGCACCGTTTCGGGGAGCAGCATTGCGGTACGCTTGGACGACAAGGAGAACCTATGCAGTTCGAAATGGAAAAGACGCCGCAGCGGCAGATCTACAACCTGCTGATCGGGCTGGTCGCGCCGCGGCCGATCGCCTGGGTCACCAGCATGGATGAAGAGGGCAAGCTGAACGCCGCGCCCTTCAGCGCGTACAACTACCTGTGCACCGATCCGCCGATCGTCGGCATCGGCGTGACCAATCGTCCAAACGCCAAGTGGGTGCCGAAGGATACGGCACGGAATATCCGGCGGACGGGCGAATTCGTGGTCAACGTGGTGACCGAGGACCTGCTGGAGAAGATGAATATCTGCGCGACCGACTTTCCGGCGGGCATGAACGAATTGGAAATGGCGGGGCTCACCACCGCGCCGTCGTCGGTCGTCAAAGTCCCGCGGATTGCGGAGGTCCACGCGGCGCTGGAATGCCGGGAGTTCACCACCATGGAGATTGGGCGGTCGCGCATCATCCTGGGCCGGGTGGTGGCAATGTACGTGGAGGACCGATTCGTCGTGCCGGAGCACGATGGTGCGGGACCATACATCAAGGCGGAAGAGTTGCACGCCGTGGGACGGATGAACGGGCTGGGCAACTACGCCAGGACGCGAGGCGCGTTCGTCACCGTGCCGCGTATTTCCTACGAGGAGTGGGAAAAGGGGAAACGCTAAGCGCTAAGAGAGGTAGTTCTCGATCCAGGGGTCTTTGGAGTGGACGAGTTCCTCGGTGCTGCCGTGGAAGGCGATGCCGCCGTCGTTGAGCATGAGGAACTTCATGCCTGGGTCGATGCCGTGGTCCGGGCCGTCCTTGGGGATCGCAACCATGCCTTTGGCGGCGTCGTAGCGATGGGTGGCGAGGGCGAAGGCATCCTGCAGGCGATGGGTGACCAGCAGCGATGTGCTGTGGGAGACGTCGCGCTGCTTCATGACCAGCTCGATGATGGTGGTTGAGGTGATGGGATCGAGGCCGCCGGTAGGGGAGTCGTAGAGGATGAGGTCGGGGTTCGAGATGATGGCGCGGGCGATGGAGACGCGACGGCGCATGCCGCCGGATAGCTCCGGAGGGAGCTTGGCGATGGCTTGCTCCAGCTCGACGAACTGGAGCGCCTCGACCACGCGGTGGTGGGCCTGATCTTCGGGCACATGCTCTTCGTGGAGGCGGTAGGCGACGTTGTCCTCGACGCTGAGCGAGTCGAAGAGGGCGGACTCCTGGAAGACCATGCCGATGTGGGCGCGCAGCGCGTAGAGATCGCGCTCGGGCATGGTGGTGATCTCCTGGCCGAAGATGCGGATGGAGCCGGAGTCGGGGCCGAGCAGGCCGTTGGCGAGTTTGAGCAGCACCGACTTGCCGCAGCCGGCGGGGCCAAGGATGATGAGGGTCTGGCCGCGATCGACGGAGAAAGAGATGTTCTCCAGCACGGGCTTGACGTCGAAGGAGATGGTGACGTCTTTGAATTCGACTACGGGGAATTCGACCACGGGAGTCTGGTCGCCGGGCGGGCGGACGGTTGCGGGGCCGGGAGTGGGGATGGCTGCGGGCATGGGCGGGTTCAGCTGCCGAAGATACCGATCATGGCGCGGGTGACGAGCAGGTCGACGATGATGATGGCGACGGAGGAGACGACCACGGCCTGGGTGGTGGCACGACCTACGCCCTGGGTCCCGCCGGTGGTCTTCATGCCGAAGTAGCAGCCGACGGTGGAGATGATGAAACCGGAGAAGAGAGGCTTGGTGAGTCCCTGCACGATGTCGCCGTGGACCAGGCCGCGGTAGGAGTCGTGCAGGTAGGTGTTGGCGTTCAGGCCGAGCAGGGAGACGGACATCAGGGCCCCGCCGGCGATGCCCAAGGCGTCCGCGATGATGGTGAGGAAGAAGAGCATGAAGATGGTGGCCATGATGCGCGGAGTGACCAGCTTGCGAACAGGGTCGGTGCCCAGGGCGCGCATGGCGTCGAGCTGCTCGGTAACCTTCATGGAGCCGATCTCCGAAGCCATGCCGGCGGCGTTGCGGCCGGAGACCATGAGGCCGGTGAGGACGGGGCCGAGTTCCTTGACCATGGAGAGCGAGACCAGCGAGCCGGTCATGGAGATGGCGCCGAATTCAGTCAGCGCGGTGGCGGACTGGAGCGCGAGGACGCATCCGGTGAAGAAGCCGGTGAGCACGATAATGGGCATGGAACCGACGCCGATGGAGTCCATCTGGGTGAAGACGTCGGCCCAGTAGTGGGGCGGGGTAAAGATGTCCGCGATCGCCGTGCCAGCCAGAATGGAGTACTCCTGCACGGCGGCGATGTTCTTCTTGATGTAGACCTCTGGCGATTGTAGCGGCATGGCTATGAGGCTCAGGTTATCAGATGCACCAAGCAGATCGCCGATTTACAGGAATCTGCGCAGCCGCTCCTGGTTCCGCCTCAATCGTCAGCGTGGCGGAACGCAGGGTGGGCATAGGAGAACGCCTCGGCGATGTTCCCGGCCGGTGGCGCTTGGCCGAGCTCGTTGCCTATTGGAACCACGCGACTCAGCGTAAGTTGTACATCAACTGCAGGGCCGGGTTTTCAGCAACCGGAACGCAAAGCGGGACGACCGTAACCGGCGCAAAGTGAGAAGATAGAGGGATGATTGTGGAGCACCCGTTGGAGACCATGTTGGCGGCGGTGTTGTACGGCAGCGAGGACCTGCGCATGGAGCGAATCCCGGTTCCGCGTGCAGGCAAAGGGGAAGTGGTAGTACGGGTGGGCGCGGCGTTGACTTGCGGGACCGACCTGAAGGTATACCGGCGGGGGGATCACGCTGCCATGTTGAAGCCGCCGGCTGTGTTCGGCCACGAAATGGCCGGGGTGGTGGCGGAGGTGGGCGATGGAGTGAAGAAGTTCAAAGTGGGCGACCGGGTCGCACCCATGAACTCCGCCCCCTGCGACAGCTGTTTCTATTGCCGCCGCGGCCAGCAGAATTTGTGTGAGCATCTGCTCTTCAACAACGGCGCCTACGCCGAATACATGCGCATCCCCGCGCGCATTGTGGAGAAGAATACGATGCTGGTTCCGGACACGTTGCCGCTGCAACATGCCGCGCTGACTGAGCCGCTGGCCTGCGTGATGCACGGATTCAATGCAATGACCGCGCAGCCGGGCGACACCATGGTGGTGATTGGCGCCGGACCCATCGGGCTGATGTTCATTCACGTCGCCCAACTCAGCGGCCTGCGGGTGATCGCCGTAGTCAAGCGCGATGACCAGGTAGGGGCAGCGCGCCGGTTTGGGGCGGTCGAGGTGGTGAAGATCGGCGACGGCGTGGATGCGGTGGCGGCGGTAAGGGGATTGACCAGCGATGGCCGCGGAGCCGATGTGGTGGTGGAGGCTGTAGCCACGCCCGCGGCCTGGGAGTGGGCGGTGGCGATGGTACGCAAGGGAGGCGTAGTGAACTTCTTCGGCGGCCCGCCGAAGGGGACGGTGGTGAGGCTGGACACCAACCGGCTGCACTATGGAGACGTCACCGTAAAGGCGAGCTTCCATCACACGCCGGCGGCCTGCGCAGCAGCGTTCGCGCTGGTCAGCGGAGGAAGATTCGAGTGCGCCGAGTTCATTACCCGGACGGCGACGCTGGCGGAGGTTCCCGCGGTATTCGCGCGCATGATGACACGCAGCGCGGAGAACCTGGCGGACATCAAGACGGCAATTGTCCCGTCTCGAAACGGGGCCGGTGGGAGCAGGCAATGAGCGGGCAGTTGCAGGCGTTGTCCGGCGAGATCGTGGAGACCGATCCGCTGGCGGGTGCGCCGGTGGAGTACCGGACGCCGCTGGACCGGCCGACATTGGACGAGGCTCGCGCGTGGTGCCACGAACTGGCCACGTCGCACTACGAGAACTTCCACGTGGCGACCTTCTTCCTGCCCAGGCGGATGCGGCCGCATTTCGAGAGCGTGTATGCGTTCTGCAGGGTGTCGGACGATCTTGGCGACGAGGTGGCGGATACGGGGACGGCGCTGCGCCTGCTGGAGGCCTGGGGTGCGATGCTGGACGAGTGCTATGACGCGCCCGGGCATTCGCGCCATCCGGTGTTTGTGGCGCTGCACGAGACGGTGGCAGCCCGCGACCTGCCGCGAAGCCTGTTTCACGATCTGCTGCGCGCGTTCTGCCAGGACCAGATCAAGACGGAGTACGGGACCTGGGACGAGGCGGTGGAGTATTCGCGGTACTCAGCGAACCCGGTGGGCCGCCTGGTGCTGATGGTTTGCGGATACCGCGACGAAGAGCGGGCGCTGCTTTCCGACAAGATATGCACCGGGCTGCAGTTGGCGAATTTCTGGCAGGATGCGGTGCGCGATTCGGAGATTCCGCGCAGGTACATTCCGGCTGAGTACATGGAGCGCTTCGGCGTGGCGGAGGGCCAGATCGAGGGCCGCGTGTTCACGCCGGAGTTTGGCGCGATGATGCAGGCCCTGGTGGAACGGACGCGGGAGATGCTGCAGCAGGGCGCCGCTCTCAGCCAGATGGTGGACCAGGAGTTGAGCGTTACGCTGGAGCTGTTTCGCAAGGGCGGCGAGGCGATCCTGGACGGCATCGCAGCGCAGAATTACGATGTGCTGCGCGGGCGCCCGGTAGTGACGCGGCGCAAGAAACTGCTGCTGCTGCTGGGAGCGCTGCTGGGCAGGTTCCGAGTTCGCCCTGGGGTTGGAGTTCGTGCAGCGTGAGTGAAGCGGTCTGATGCGGTCAATGTGAGCGAAGCCAAAAACGTGAGCGGATATGCAAACCAAGCCGACGCACGGTCGGGAGAGGCGTACCGGTTCTGCCGCGAAGTAGCGCGGCGCGAGGCGCAGAACTTCTACTGGGCGTTTCGCGTGCTCCCGCGACCCAAGAGCGATGCCATGTGCGCGGTGTACGCGTTCATGCGGCGGGCCGACGACATTGCGGACGACGAAACCAAGACGATCGAAACTCGCCGCGAGGAGATGGCCGCATGGCTGCGGACCTGGCGCGCATTGCGGCTGGACGCTTCCGCGCCCTCCCAGGAGAGGAAGGACGATCTTGTCTTTATCGCGCTGACGGACACGCAGCGAAGGTTTGGGATTCCGGACGAATTGCTGGAGGAACTGGTTGCGGGAACCGCGATGGACTTGAAAGACCGGCCAGTGGGCGCAGCGACGGTTGGCGCAACCACGACGGCTGCTGAAGGCGCGACCCGGATAACGTGCCAGGGGTACGAGACTTTCGAGGACCTCTATCAATATTGTTACCTCGTCGCTTCGGTTGTGGGGCTGGTGTGCATCCGCATCTTTGGCTACACCGATGCGCGCGCGGAGAAGCTGGCCGAAGAGACGGGCGTGGCCTTCCAATTGACCAACATCCTGCGCGACGTGAAGGAAGATGTGGAGCGCGGACGGGTTTATCTGCCGATGGACCTGCTGGACGAGTTTGGGGAGTCCGTAACCGAGCTGCGCCAGTTGGCCGCCGGTCGCGCGCTGACCGAGCGGGAGCGCGGAATGCTGGCGACGCTGGCGATTCGCGCGGAGAAGTACTATCTTGCGGGAAGGAAACTGATCCCGCTGCTGGATCGCGACAGCCGCGCGGCGATGTGGGTCATGCTGACCATCTACCACCGGCTGCTGCGGCGGATCGCCGCGCGCAGGATGGAAGTGTTCCGCGAGCGGGTCAGCCTGTCCACCGCGGAGAAGCTGGGGGTCCTGGCGCGCGGGGCGGTGATGGCGGTGTGGAACCGGGTGACGGGCTGATGACGCTGGAGCGCGAAGTCGTGGTCGTCGGGGCCGGCGTCGCGGGACTGGCTGCGGCGGCCGCGCTGGCGGGCGACGGAGCGAAGGTGACGCTGCTGGAGCGGCGGGCGTTTGTTGGCGGGCGGGCTTACTCGTATGAGCACCCGGCGCTGGGTGAGGTGGTGGACTCGCAGCACGTGCTGCTGGGCTGCTGCACGAACCTGATCGAATTCTGCCAGGCAGCCGGTTTGGCGGAAAAGATTCGCTGGTACGATCGGCAGACATTTCTGGTTCGGGGCGGACGGGCGAGCACAATGGAGCCGGGCGGATGGCCCGCGCCGCTGCACTATGCAGGGAGTTTCCTGCGCGCCTCGATGCTGGGCAATGCGGACAAGATTGCGATTGCGCGCGGGATGATGCATTTCCTGCGGGGCGATCCGGCGCCCGGCTCCGATGCCGACAACGAGAGCGTGACGCATTGGTACCAGCGCACCGGCCAGACGGGGGGGGCGATCCGGCATTTTTGGGAGCCGATTCTGGTGGCGACGTTGAACGACGCCGCGACCAACTGTTCGATGAAGTACGCGGGCAAGGTCTTCTACGAGGTATTCGTGAAGAATTCGACCGGCGGGCGGCTGGGCATTCCAACTGTGCCGCTGAGCGAGTTCTATGGCGCCGGGGCGCAGACGATCGAGCGCATGGGCGGGCGCGTGCAACTGCGGTCGGGAGTGGAGAAGCTTTCGCAGCAGGCCGGCGGGCGCTGGCTGGTGCGGACCGCGGACGCGGAATTCGTAACCGGAAACCTGGTCCTGGCGGTGCCATTCGAGCAGACGCGCCAGTTGGTGTCGGGGATGGAAGTGGCGGATGCTGCCGGCGAGCAAGTGCGCGCGGGGTTGCTGGAAACGATGGCGCAGTTTACCGCCTCGCCCTTCATCTCAGTGCTGCTCTGGTACGACCGGCAGTTTGCCGATCTCGACCATGCGTGGCTGCTGGATGCGACGATTCAGTGGTTCTTCCACAAGTCGCGCATTCGCGGCTACGCGCCGGAGAAGGGAAGCTATGTGGAGCTGGTGATTGCCGGATCGAAGCGCGCGCTGGCGATGTCGCGCGAGGAGATTTTCGCGACCGCTCTGGCGGAGCTGGAGGAATTCTTTCCCGGGGTTCGGGACGCGCGGCTGGTGAAGAGTGGGCTGCTGAAGGAGGCTCGGGCGACCTTCTCGGTGACGCCGGGCCTCAATGCCTACCGGCCGGCGCAGAGGACCGCGCTGCAAGGCTTGTACCTGGCAGGCGACTGGACGGCTACGGATTGGCCTTCGACGATGGAGGGCGCGGCGCGCAGTGGCAGGCTGGCCGCGGGCGAAGTGGCTGGAGAGCGCGGCCGGTTTCTGGCGCCGGACCTGCCGCCGACGGGGTTGACGCGCTGGTTGGGTGGGACCAAGTAGCAGGGATGAGCCGCGCTACTGCGCTTCTGGATGCAGGCCGCTGTTGTCCCCGGCCGAGGCCAGTTTTTCCTGGCCTTCGCGCGTGATTGCGTTGGCTTCGCGGTACTTGGCCGCATCGTCGCCGGCCTGCTGCCACAGCTCCTCGCCCTTTACGAGCAACTGCCGGGCCTCGGCTGGGTCGATCTCGTCCGGACGCAGCGCAGTCTCGGCCAGGATGGTGACGCGCTCCGGGAGCACCTCGACAAATCCCCAGGCCACGAAGAAGATCTGGCCGTCGCAGCTGCCGCCATGCAGCCGCACCTCGCCGGCTCCGAGTTCGGCCAGCAGCGGCGCGGCGCCGTAGAGCGTCTCCAGGTAGCCCGCACGCGACGGCAACTCCACCGCCTCCGCGGTAGCGTCCAGCAGCAACCGGTCAGGGCTAACCAGCCGCACCGCCAACAGTCCCGAACTTGTACCCGCCTCTGCCATCTGGCCTTCGCTTGCCGCTTGCCCTCAGGGGCTAAAGCCCCCAGGATTCTGCGGCCGTTATCGGCACGGCTCAAGCCGTGCCCTTAAGCAAAACTCACCGCGACGTCGTCTGCTGCGTCTTCTCTGCTACGCCTGCAGCATCTTCTCCGACGCCGCCAGCACGTCTTCAATGCCGCCCTTGAGATAAAAAGCCTGCTCGGGGATGGCGTCGTGTTTGCCTTCGATGATCTCCTTGAAGCTGCGGACCGTGTCCGCGACCTTCACATATGCGCCGGGAATGCCGGTAAAGACTTCCGCCACGTGGAACGGCTGCGACAGGAAGCGCTGCACCTTGCGCGCGCGCGCCACGGTGGTTTTGTCCTCTTCGGAAAGCTCGTCGATGCCTAGAATTGCGATGATGTCCTGCAGGTCCTTGTAACGCTGCAGAATCTTTTTCACGCCCTGGGCGACGTCGTAGTGCTCCTGGCCGACGATGCGCGGCGAGAGGATGCGCGAGGTGGAAGCCAGCGGATCGACGGCCGGATAAATTCCCAACTCGGAGAGAGGCCGTGAAAGCACGGTGGTTGCGTCCAGGTGGGCAAAGGTGGTGGCCGGGGCCGGATCGGTCAAGTCGTCCGCGGGCACGTACACGGCCTGCACGGATGTCACCGAGCCTTTCTTGGTCGAAGTGATGCGCTCCTGCAATTCGCCCATTTCGGTGGCGAGGTTGGGCTGGTAGCCGACCGCCGAAGGCATGCGCCCCAGCAGCGTGGAAACCTCGGAACCGGCCTGGGTAAAGCGGAAGATGTTGTCGATAAAGAGCAGCGTATCCGCGCCTTCGCTGTCGCGGAAGTGCTCGGCAACGGTGAGGCCGGTGAGCGCCACGCGCAGACGCGCTCCCGGCGGCTCGGTCATCTGGCCATAGATGAGAGAGGCCTTGCTCTTGGAGAAATCCTTCAGGTCGATGACGCCGGACTCCTGGAACTCGATCCACAGGTCGTTGCCTTCGCGGGTGCGCTCGCCGACGCCGGCGAATACGGAAAAGCCGCCGTGCTGGGTGGCCACGTTGTTGATGAGTTCCTGGATGATGACGGTCTTGCCCACGCCCGCTCCCCCGAACAGGCCGATCTTGCCGCCTTTAAGGAAGGGCTGGATCAGGTCGATGACCTTGATGCCGGTCTCAAACATCTCTTCGCTGGTCGACTGCTCGTCGAACGCCGGGGCTTGGCGATGGATGGGCGCGAACTCCTTGGAGTTGATCGGGCCGAGCTCGTCGACCGGCTCGCCGAGTACGTTGAGCACCCGGCCCAGCGTGGCGCGACCCACCGGGATGGTAATTACGCTGCCGGTGTCGATGGCCTTCATGCCGCGCACCATGCCCTCGGTGGCGACCATCGCGATGCAGCGCACGCGGCCTTCGCCCAGATGCTGCTCGACCTCGAGGATGACGGAGAGCGGCTTGGGTACATCGAACCCGTCGCTGACGACGCGCAGCGCCTGGTAAATGGGCGGCATCGTCTTCTCTTCGAACTGCACGTCAACGGCCGGTCCGCTGACGGAAATCACTCTTCCAATATTCTCTGCCATAACTGTCGTCTTCAATCCTTCGCTATCTCAGCGCTTGATGCAGTACTGCACTCTCGAACTCATTGCCCTCATTGCCTGTGACCGATTCGGGGCAAGTCTGCGAACTCCATTTTCGAACGCGGTCGTCGTTCGAACTACTCAGTTTGATCCTAAGTCCCTGGTCCTGTCTTCGCATATCTGTGAACATGAGATAGATAGACAAATTCGTTGCAATAAACTTATCCCGCTTCGTCCAAGCGGCTTGTTCCGCCGCGCGAACTATTGTTTCTGCCTGCCTATAATCTGCGCCGTACTCTTCCCCGCTCATTACGCTGAAGGGCTGTAATGCGTCAATTTGTTCGAGAGCTACTCTTCCCGCCTTTCGCTCTGAGGGCGTAAGCCACAGTGCGTTCACCAAATACCAAACTACGAATACGACCAAAAATACTTCAACTACCCGTAGAACCCTTCCACCTACTGACAGTATCTTCCGCGAAGTTGCCTTGCTCCAAAGTTCCTTACGCAAAACCTCGCGAATTCCCATCTCAAATCCTCACAAGATTGCTGCTCCGCAAATCTCAACATGCTCCGCCAATGTGGTCGGGCAGAGAACAGTTTCACCATGCTCACTCATTGCCGAAATATGACCGGCGATCGCCTCCCGGATATTGTTCCTCGCTTCGGCGAGCGTGCCACCAACCGTGACACATCCCGGCAGGTCTGGGACATATGCCCCATAGCCATCTTCCGACCGCTCGAATATCACAGCGTATCTCATAGCGCCGCGGCTCCGCTTACAATCTCGATAATCTCCTTGGTAATCGCGGCCTGGCGCAACCGATTCATGGTGAGGCTCAAGCTGTCGATCAGGTCTTCCGCATTCTTGGTCGCTGCGTCGGTCGCGGTCATGCGCGCGGCATGTTCCGCGGCGGCCGATTCCAGCAGCGCATGAAAGATCTGGGTCGCCACATAGCGAGGCATCAGGTCGCGGAACAGTCGCTCGGGCGGCTGATCGAAGATGTAGTCCACGTCGGCGGTGCCGAATTTCTTCGCTTCCTCTTCCGCGCCTTCATCTTCAGGTTCCTCGATGCGCACGCCCGCGGAGGTGGCAGCCCGTGCCGCGGCTTCTTTCTGCTCCTCCGTCATCTCTTCGGCGGCGGTAATCTCATGCGACCCCAGTTTGCGGATGGGCAGCAGTTTTTCCACCACCAGGCGCTGCGAAATCACCGACTTGAATTCGTTGTAGACGATGTACACCGAATCGATCTCGCACCGCTCGTAGCGCTCAATGATGGAACGGGCCATCTCGGACACGTCGTTGAAGTCGACGCGAAGCAGCAGCGCCGGATGCTCCGCGGCAACCTCGATCGGCTGGGCGCGATGGCGCACAACGTCGAAGTGCGTGGCCAGATCGTTATCGTAGTGCCGCTCGGTCTTCTCGTAGGCCGCCGCCGGGAATTTCTTCTTGTAGAGGGCAATCGCCTTCTTGCCCACCGGCTCCAGATCGATGGTCTGGTCCAGCTTGCGGCGTTCGTCGATGAACCGTTGCGCCGCTTTGCCGATGTTGGAATTGAACGCTCCGGCAAATCCCTTGTCGCCGGCTATCACGAGCACCAGCACGTTTTTCTCTGGGCGTTCGACCAGCAGCGGGTGCAGGACCTCGCCCGACTGCTCGTCGCACTGGTCGGTCCGCCGCACCATGGACACCAGCACGCTCGCCAACATGCGCGCATACGGCCGGGCCCGCATCGCGCGGTCCTGGGCGCGGCGCAGCTTGGCCGCCGAGACCATCTTCATGGCCTTGGTGATCTGCCGCGTGTTCTTCACACTGCGGATGCGGCGCCGAAGATCGAGTACGTTGGCCATAATTTACTCGCTGCCCGCCATCGCAGGCTCAGCCTGCGGAGCTGCTGCAGCCGGCTTTGCCGGCGCGGTCGACGCCGGAGGCGCGGCTTCCTTCGCCGCATCCCGCTGGTCCTTCAGCGCGGCGAGGAACGCGACCTTGTAGTCCTTGATCGCCGCGGTCAGGCGCGACTTGAGATCGTCGTCCAGCGCCTTCTTGGTGGCAATATCGGTCAGGATCGCGGGCGCAGATGAGTCGAGGTACGGGTAGAATCCATCCTCGAACCCGCGCAGATCCGAGACCTCGACGTCGTCCAGCAGGCCGTTCACTCCGGCAAACAGAATCGCAACCTGCTTCTCCACCG
>PLUT01000201.1 GCA_003162875.1 Granulicella sp. | reverse complement strand
CGCGTAGAGGCTGCGATCCAGTTCCACGCCCATGGCATCGCTCGCGTAAAGCGGTCGCGCGATACCGATCAGTATCTGTGCGAAGTCGGCGAAGATGCGCCAGTCGTGGGCCTCGTTGGCGTCGGCCAACGTGGAGCGCGCAACCATGCGGCGAAAGCCGAGATGATAGCGTTTCGCACCCAGCGCGCGGAGACAGGCTTCGATGTCGCGCAGACTCTCGCGGTAGGTTAGTTGGGCGAACGCCATGGCCAGAAACTGCTCCCCAGCAGGACAGTCCACGCAAGCGAGAATCGCCCCGATACCGCGCCACGCAGCGACGAAACTCACGGTCTGGAAGAAAGGAAATGAGTTGCGAAAAAATGGTGCGCCCATCGTTCATGCACCATCGTCAACGACCGGCAGGCACGCTTCATAGGTCTCAACGCATTTCAAATCGCGGCAAGAAAAATCGCCGTATAAACCATGGCAGAACAATCACTTGCAAGAGAGTCCCCGGCGGTTAGCCGGACAGCAGTGACCCAAAGTCTATGTCCGTGACGCAGGCCTGCTCCATGCCTTACTCGGTATCCGCAATCAGGAGGAACTATTAGGGCATCCGGTAGTCGGCTCCAGTTGGGAAGGGCTGCTAATCGAAAACATCCTCAATAAGGTGTTAGCGCCACGTTCGCCGCCCGGCCTGCACCCAAGGTGGATGGAAACTGATGCTGCGCGTCTTTAGTCAAACGGAAGTCCATTGACGCGATTATACTGGATCAGAGTGGCACTGGTATAGCTTACTTGGAACTTTGCGCGAGTTGTCTTCCGGGCGCGGGGCGGCGAGGACGACGCTTACTCTTTTTCTTCCTGCGCAAGCCCTGGAGTTCAGCTTCCACTTTGATCAGAGCGCGGATCATCGCACTCTTGTTCTTTTATGACCCATCTTGCCAAGAACGGCCTGAAAGAAAAAGTAGAATGACATTTAGAGCAGTGGCCTTGAGCGGGAGAAGGCTGCCCTCATTCTTCAGCAGCACAATGGATTCATCCGTCACCTTCCGCGCCAGTTCTTTGTTCTTGTCCCACAGCCATGGATCATCTACACCGGCGATGCCGCCTGGCGCGTCGAAGCCGATATGCGCATAGGGCTCGTCCGCGCGCGAATCGAGCATCCCCAGCCGGATCATTACGCGAAAGACCCCGCGCAGGTTCTCGTCGATGTCGGATTCCTTGAAGAGGCCCTGCATCAGCGCGTCCTGCACAGGCTTGGTTGCGTTCTCCAGAAATTGATTGATGCCGGCGTGGATGGCTGCGGCGGCGGCCTCAGGCATGGTCGCGTAGGTGTGGTGCGCGCGCACCATGTTGCCGAGCGCGCCGGCGTCGGTGCAGATGATGCCGTCGAAACCCCAATCCTTCATCACCACATCGCGCAGCACTGGATTGGCGCCCATGGGCACATGGTTCCAGGCGTTATAGGAGGTCATCATGGCGTCGGCGTGGCCATCCTCAATCGCCATGCGAAACGGCACGGCATAGTACTCGTGAAAAAGCCGGTCGTCGAAGTCGGAGCTGGAGCCATCACGTCCATCTTCGTTGCTGTTTGCCAGGAAGTGCTTCAGGAGTGATGCGGTCATCCATGTCTTCGGGTTATTGCCCTGCAGCCCCTCGGAGAAGGCCGCGGCCGGCGTCCCGACCAGATACGCGTCCTCACCATAGGACTCTTCACTTCGCCCCCAGCGTGGGTCGCGGCTCAGGTCGGCATTAGGAGCGCGTACCACCAGCCCGCCCTTGTGGTACTTGTTGAAGGCCCAGCGCGTCTCATACGCTTCTTCGGCGGCGGCCTGACGGAGCAGGTCGGGATCCCAGGTTTGCCCGAGCCCGCGCGACTGCGGAAACTGCGTGGTTGGCGTGACCAGGCCGCGGCCGCCCCATCCTCCCGGGCCGCCAAGCGCGAGCCCGTGCAGTCCCTCGACGTGGTTGGTTCCCACGATGCCCAGCCGCGGCACAGTGGGATCGGTGCCCAGCATCGCAAGCTTTTCCTCGATGGTCATGCGCTGGAGCAAATCGGTGATGCGCTGCTGCGTGGGAAGATGTGGGTCCTGATACGGCAGTAGCGTATGGGCCGGAATCTGCTGCGCACGCGTAATCCCAGTCGCCAGGACGAGCGCCACGGTTACGGTTTCGATCAGTTTCATTGGGGCCTCTTCAGTCGAGGCCCACTATACACAATCACGGCTTCGAACAGAACAACTCCACCCAGTAAGAGACGAGGAGCTTCTCGGCTAGTCTGGCAGAGTCGGATAGTCAGGTCTTTGGCTGTCGGGGGCAATGGGGTAGGACTTGTTGCCGTCGTTCAGTTCGAGGCGGACGTAATCCCAGACGACGCCGGTGGTGACGTCTCCTGCGGGGACGGTGAAGGTCATCTCGTTGTCGCCGGGCTTGAGCAGAGCGGCGTCGAACTTCTGGATGTACTGATACCAGACTCCCTTGTTGGTGTTGTAACGCAGGGCGTTGGTGGCGACGGGATGGATGGTGCCGACGGTCTGTCCGTTGACGCCGATGGTGAGGCCGCCCTGGGAGTCGGAGCCGACGTAGGCTGAGCCGCCTCCGCCGGGGCGCTGGCCTCCAGCGAATGCGGGATTGGCGGCGTTGAAGACGGGGTTGCCGCCGGCTGCGGGACGCGGGCCGCCCGCTCCGAAGGCGCGGTTGCCGCCTCCATCGGCCCCGGCCAGCGAGACGCGCAGGACAGCCGTGCCCGTCGAAGCTTTAGGCATGGTGAACTTGACGGTCCAGGTGGTAGCGCGGCCCTGACCCCACTGCGGCCACGGGTCGGCGCTGGTGGGCGGGATGTTGACCCAGCCGAAGCGCTGGTTGTAGGGNNGGTGATGTCGTTGGGGAAGAGGCCGGCGTAGCGAAGGCCCCAGCCCCAGAGCCAATAGTTGGCGCCGTCGCCCTTGAAGAATTTGTCGCCGGTGCGGTCGGGGTAGCCGATCTTCCAGATCTGCTTGCCGTAGCGGACGGGCTGCCAGTCGAGCTTGCCGAGGTTGAGCGGCTTGCCGGCTTCGACGGTGATGTCGGCCTTGGCGTATTCGCCGAGGACCCCGTTGGCGAAGGCGTGCAGGGTATAAGTGCCGGGACGGGCGTTGGCGATGGTGAAGCGGCCGTCGGGTGTGCCTTCGGTCCAGAACTGGTAGTAGTTGCCGTCGTGCGGCCAGGTGACGATGGGGCCGTTGCCGGCGAGCAGGGTGTAGCCGGAGTTGGAGCCTTGGAAGTTTGCGTGGGTGAGCCCGACGTTGAGGTTGGGGAGAGATTTGGAGGCGGCCTGGGGATCGTTGAGGACGAGCTGCCCCGTGACGGTGGCGCGGCCTTCCTTGTGCGGGTAGTCGACGCCTTCGACCCAGTTGAAGGGCCAGGCCGCCTTGATGGACTTGGACTTTTCGACGGCATCGTTCCAGAGTGCGAGCGAGTTGTCGCGCCACTCGGCGGGAGCCGCGGGCATCCCGCTGCCGGAGGTGGCCTGGAGCTTGTTGAGTTCGGCTTGGGAGGGATCTTTGGGGTTAGCCAGCCGATTGAAGTAGACGAAGATGGGGCCGACGACACTCTTCCACTCCTGGCCTGCGGGGATTTCGGTATTGTCGCCCGCGCCATAGTGGCCGGAGGTCCAGTAGTCGAGGATGATTCCCTGGTAGGACGGCGAGCCGGGAGCGGAGAGGTGATCGATGAGATCGAGCTTGTCGGGGCCACCGCCGATGTACTCGTTGGATGGATTGATGAAGTAGACGCCGATGTGGTCCTTGGTGCTGGACCAGCCCCAGGCGGTGAGCTTGTACATCAGCGCGTTATAGCTGTACTTGTGCTCGACGGAGTTCTTGTAGATGCCGGAGGCGTAGATACTCTGCTCTTTGGCGTGAATCATGTGGTCTTCGGGCGCTTTGCTCATCAGCATGTTGCGGTCTTTGTCGACGGAGAGCCAGTCGAAGGTTGGATTTATGTCCCCCAGAATGAAGCGGTTTTCGCCCACGTGGATAAAAGGATACGAGGCCTTATGGGTGTACTCGTCGTAGGTGTAGAAGCCGCTGGTGCCGCGCTCCATGGTGATGCGGGTTTCGATGTCCATGCCGCCGCCGCGGCCGCCTGCGCCTCCGGGGTTTATGCCCTTGACGGCGACCTCGGCGCGCTCGCCTCCATTGGTGGCGGGGTCGATGGTAATGCGGGATGTGATGGTGCCGGAGGGGACCTGCTCCCACTCACGGCCTCGGGTGAGGATGTTGACGCCGTGATAGACGAGCGCAGAAATGTTGCCATCGCGCTTGGTGACGGTGGCCTTGACGATGCCGTTGTCGAGGGTCCAACTGTCGCCGTTGTCGGTGAGCGTCACGGGGTCGTTGACAGTGACTTTGGCTACCTTCGGCAGCACATGGGCGGCAGGTTGCATGTGGACGCCAGGCTGCACTTTGGCGGCCTGTTGCGCCAATACGCCGTATGTCAGGACAACTGCCAGGGCAAGAAACAGGGATACGAAGAGGAGCCTTGTTTTGGTCATGGCAACCTTTCAGAACTAATTATTAGATGGTTGAACCTGGGCTTTCCGAGGCCAGAGAAGCATAGTAGTCCCGCCGTAGTTCCGTCAATGCGGAAGGCTGGAGGTCCGCGATCTAGAATCTCTTTCGGCCCTGATTCGCTTGGATTGCACCGCTCCAGAAGGTTTGTTGCGAACCTGCTGAAATGTCCGGTTTTGAGTGAAGTGCCAAAGGGGTCTTCCCTTGCGATCTTCTTAGAACCAGTCTAAAAACTATGAGGGCCGACCTCAGTAACGAAACAGACAACGACGAAATACGGGGATTCTTCGCTGCGCTCAGAATGACAACTCGTTAATCTGTGGTGCGAAACGTAGTATTTAGACAGGTTCTTACGTATGCCTACTCAGGAAAGGGAACGAACTTGTCCGCGCAGGAGGCGGGCTTGCCGTCCGACGGCTTGCCAGTGATGGTGACATCGGTGGCAGGCGTGGGGAGCTGGAGGTTGCTACCGCCGGGACCGTAGGTCACGTCGGCGTAATCGAAGGTGTAGGTGTAGGGCGTGGGCGACAACCCATCGTCAGTCAGGTAGACACCGTCCAACAATATCTGGGCGCGGTGTTCATGGTCGTAGCCGTCGAAGAGAATTTTTCCGCCACCGGAGACGCGCACGTTGTGCAGGGTGATGTCGCGGAAGGCCGGTGGTGAAGGGCCTTTGACCGGTCCGTTGGCGGCGTAGGCCATGGTGATGTCGATGGGACGGCCCGAGTTTCGGATACAGATATCGTCGTAGACGGCGTCATGCACGAGGCCGCCACGGGTGCCCATGGACTTGATGCGGATACCGGAGTCGGGGCCGTCGAGGGAGAGGTTTCGGACGAGGATGGAGCTGACTCCGCCGTNNTTCCGCTGCCGATGGACATGCCATGGCCCCAATAGAAGTGATTGTGGCTGACCGTCATGTCGGTGAGCTCGCCGGGGCCTCCGCCCTTGATGGCGACGTTGTCGTCCCCCTCGCGGAAGTAACTGTGAGTGATGGTGATGTTCTTGGAGCCGCTGCCGGGGTCGATGCCGTCCGTGTTGCGGGCGAGTCGCTGTGGCGTGTCGATCTTGACTCCCCAGACGGTGAAGCCGTTGCCAGCGCCGTAGGAGACGTGGAAGTTGGGAGAGTTCTTGAGGGTGATGCGATAGAGGGTGAAGTTGTCAGCGTGGTTGGCGACGATGAGGCGGCTGACCTTCTGGCTGCCGCCGGCGCGGGCTTGCTCGGCAAGATCCCAAGCGCTGACATTCTTGCCCAGCAACTTCTCGCCGCCGCGGCCATCGATGACGCCATCGCCCATCACACCCGCGCCGGAGATGTGGTCTACGGAGATGAGTGGCTTGCAGCCGCGGCCGGGAGCGCTGTCCACCACTCCGCAGCTTCCCGGAGTCACCTCGAGGGCTTGCGGATCGAGCGACTCGAACAATGTGACGCCTTTATCGACGACGAGGGTGACGCCTTCACGAAGCTGCAGCGGGCCGCTCAGGAACGCATTTGCCGCGCCATGCACCTGCAATGCGACCCCATGGCCTTTGGCGCATTGGTCGATGGCCTTCTGGATGCGGCCGGTGTCGGGCTTGGATTCGCCGGCGGGAGCCAGGGTGTTGAACTTGCCGTCGTTGACCGAAGTAAGGTGTGCATCGAGCTTTGCGCAGAAGGCGGGGATTTTGGGTTCCACAACGGTCCGGGTATCCTGCGCGAGCATTACGGAGGAACTGGCAATGGCAAGAATACCGATGAAGGAGAACAGCCGATGCATAGAGACTCCTTTGTGCGTGCAACGTAGAGATTCTACATACCGATTTGCTACCTTCGCATGATTCTCTGGATTCCAGCGATCCGCACGGCCAGGAACCGGTTTGTCTCGAACTGCTTCGCATCGGCGCTTGTGAGCTGGTGAGATTTGGGTTCGGGTGCGAATGGATTTGCGCCGGCCCTAGTGGACGA
The DNA here is from genome assembly GCA_003162875.1 of Granulicella sp. Lineage (GTDB taxonomy): Bacteria > Acidobacteriota > Terriglobia > Terriglobales > Acidobacteriaceae > Edaphobacter. The sequence goes on along the minus strand of PLUT01000201.1, from coordinate 2,009 downwards.
ATTTCGAACTTTTCAGGCTTCCGGGACCGTCTTCGAGGGCCTTTCAGCGTCTAGAGATTCTGCCCGAAGTTACCGCAAACCCCGTTTGAACACTAATGTTTTTCAAGCAGATCAGTTGAGGAGCAAGGCGTGCCGGAGAATTCGAAGAAGAACGTTCTCGATTACGCGGTCGAGTCCAGGGCGGCACGGAATTGCCCGGTTTCCCGGACGCAATGCCAGCTTTGCCCTGCCATCCTGCTGAAGAGCGGTACAATTCATGCGAATCAGTGCCGAAAATGGAGATTCCAGATAGTATTGCAATCTCGGGAAACTATGGGCGCGGGCCGTCGAATGACGGAGATTGTTGGCGACGACCCTATCATTCAGCCTTCCCTTTCGTCTAAGGGANNCAAGACAGGTTTTGTGGAAGGAAGCGACGTTGCCCGTACCACAAGAGAGATTCGGCGCTGAAGAGACCGATTCTTCAGCCCCGAAGGCCAGGCAATTTTTCGATAGCCGGATGATTTTTCGGGCCAAGGGGTGGCGTCTTGGAGTCATCCTTCTATGCATCGCGACAGCGGCCTGCTCGGTTTTTCTACTGCTGAGCAGGCACCGCGCGGCTCGCCGCAGCGGGCTGTCCTCTGCAAGCACTTCGAGTGACAGCAATCATTCGTTGCGTCTGAAGGGGATGACGGAAGCGGTGGAAAAGCGCGCCATCCAGACTCCGATGCTCGCAGGGGAAAGATCGGGAACGCTGACAATCGTCAAGTTGATACCGGCCGGGACGGTGGTGAAACGCGGAGACCTTCTGGTGGAGTTCGACCGCCAGGCCCAGTTGCGCGATTATCTCGACCGGCAGGCGACGAACAACGATCTGATCAGCAAGGTGTCCGCGGCGGAGCAGAATGAGGATGCCGCGCGAGCCAAAGACCAGACCGAGATGAAGGCGGCGGAAGACAATCTGGGGAAGGCTGAGTTGGAGATCCAGAAGGTGGAGATTCTGTCTCGGATCGACACCGAAAAAGCCCAGGAGAACCTGGACGAGGCCAAGGCGACACTGGCCCAGCTACAGCAGACCTACGAGCTGAAACGCAAAGCCGCGCAGGCGTCGATTCGCATCCTGCAGATCCAACTGGACCGCAATCGCGAGACCATGGCGCATGCCGAGGCCAATGCCGCGCTACTCGAGGTGCATTCGCCGCTGGACGGGGTCGTGGTACTGAACTCCATCTACATACGAGGAAGCATGGGCGAGGTGCAGGAAGGCGATCAGGTCCACTCCGGCGTGCCATTTATGCAGGTGGTGGACCCTTCGCGAATGGAAGTCCAAGTCTCCGTCAATCAGGAGGACCTGTTGAGTCTGCGAATCGGGCAGAGTGCTTCGGTCCATCTGGATGCATATCCCGGACTGGTGTTTCAGGGGCGACTGGAAAATGCCGGGCCCATGGGCCGCACCAGCGATTTCTCCAACACGATACGAACGTTTTCGGCGGAGTTCTCCATTGTGGGGCACGATTCAAGATTGATGCCCGACCTTTCCGCGTCCGTGGATGTGGACCCGGAGAACAGCAGCGGAGCGGTTGACGGGGCCAAGCGATGAGCGCATTTCACAAGCCGGTGAGCGCATTCCGCAAGCCGATGAGCGCATTCCGCAGGCTGCGCAGCCTGGGCGTCGCGCCCGTTGTGGTGGCGGCGCTGGCGATCGGAGGCGGAGCTATCCTGGGCTACACGCGGTTGGCGAAGCATGCGCCCGGAGCTTCCACCTATCAGGTGAAGCGCGAGGAATTTCTTGAGGTCATTCAGTTTCGCGGGCAGGTGAAGGCGATGCGTTCGGTGACGATCACCGCACCGGCGGAGGCGGGCACCCTGCAGATCGTCAAGATTGCGACCGACGGGTCGCATGTGAATCAAGGCGACGTTGTGGTCCAGTTCGACGCGTCCAAGACGGAACAGGACCTGGCGCAGTACCGGTCAACGCTCAAGTCGGCGCAGGCGGAGATCGACCAGGAACGAGCGCAGGATGTGTTGAA
>PLUT01000013.1 GCA_003162875.1 Granulicella sp. | reverse complement strand
ATGAAGATCATGATCGCCACCGCCACCAGAGCAACCACGCCGGCGATGACAGCGCCCCATACGCTAATGTTTGCATAGGCGCGCAGCGCGCCGTCTGCCTCGTAATACTTCGGTTGCTTGTTTAGCGAGGGAGACCGTGCGGCGGTACTCAGTGGTGCAGTGNNGACCTTGCCGCGGTGCGTGCAGGGGTTCTTGAGGGTGGTAGGGATGTCGAACTGCCTTCTCCGGACTGGGGAACGGAAACTGACCCGCCGCCACCCATGACACCGCCGCCGACGCTGCCGCCGACGCCAGATCCGCCAGCTGCACCTCCAGCGCCCATTGCTGCGCCGCCTGCGCCGCCAGACACGATAGCGGCCCCGGCTTTGGCTGCGGCTGCTACTCCGGCAGCTACGCCAGCAAAGCTGCCTCCAATCACGTAGTGAGCGATGAACGGAATGATGATGATGCATATTCCGTACAGGAGGCTCGTCAGGACAAGCGTTATTGAGTTATTTGTGGCGGGGTCTCCAATCCCAGCAGGCAAACCATTCGATTGCCCCAGAACAGCGCTGACGTTCCCCATGCCGATCGCAACCATCAGTGTGCAGAACATCGCATATAGAGCCGGCCACATCGCCCACTCGGCCAAGCTCCGGCAATATTTCTTGGTGATATCCGAGACGACCCCGCTCGGACCGAGAGCGATGAGCAGCGGCCCCATGCAATACAACACCCCGCCCCAGAAGACAAAGCATAGGGTAAGCAACTTCATACACAAGAGGAACAGGATAGCGCTGAGCATAATGATCAGCACCATGATCGCGCCCATTGCTGCTGCTGATACCCCGTTCTCCAAGAGCGTCGTCAGACTTGTCCCTGTAATCGTCACGTTCATGTCAGCGACCCACTTCGTTAGCAGGTCACCGTTAGCCCCAAGGAAAGCTGNNGACCCTCCCGAAAGAAACGACTCATAGACTCCCAAAAGCAACGTGATGGCCAGAATGGAGTAGCTGATGGTCTGGAGGACGGGAATCAAACCCGAGAGGCCTCCCTGGGCTTGCGCCCATGTTGACGTAAAGAAGAAGTTCATCACGGCGCCCATATATCAATGCCCCGCCACTGGCAAAGCAAACATGCCGCCGGCAGCATTGCCGGTGAGGGTTGAATGGAGCTTCATAGACGCACCCGTATAGCCCAATTCGGCGCTCTGCGCCCTCAACAACTGAGCAGTGCCAGATTGGGTGTAAGCGTGCGCCTGCAATATCCAGGCCTCCGCTTGCGCTGAGATCATCGGCACGTTCCCGGGGGCGGTGGTTTGGAGTTCGTTCATCAACTGCTGCGACACAGTCATTTCGCTGTCAGCCAGAGCATCAAGGGCAATAGCCTTCTTCATGGATGCCATCGCCACTGCATCGCCCATATCAACCGCCAGCGTCACGCTACTGGGTGCCGTCTGAGCGGTAGGCAGGGCCCCATATGTCTGCTGATAAAGCGCGGAGATATTGGCTCCTTGGTTGGGATCTTTCGATAACATCGCAGCCTCGAGCTGTTGCGGTGACGGCAATTTTGCGCTGGCCGTGGATATATTGATCATCCCCTGCATACTCTCGGCCTGGTGTAGGCCCTGCGTCGCAATACCCTGCGCCGCCTGGATCTGCTGCAGGGGATAGAGCGCCGTTTTGGTGAAGGTCGCCATGTCGGAGTTGACTTGCTGCATGATTTGCATCGGGACCGCCATCGCGGACTGCATGGTCTCATTCATCGTAGTGAGAAAGCCCATGATCGCGGCCGTGTCGAACTGACCCTTCGCAGGGGAAACCGTCAGCAGTCCGAACCCAATACACCCAACCACGATGACTCCCGTTTGTTTGACTGCAGCGTTGGAAACGACCTTCGTAAAGAATTTGTTCACTTTGCACCTCCAAATATTCCCTGAACTGCATTACTGCCGTTTGTCGCACCCAACTTGAACTCGGCGCCCTTGTAACCCAGGCGTGTTGCTTCAGCCCGCAGTTGAGTCGCAAGCAACTTGTGCTCGATGGCCATGCTGTTGAGCTCGCTTGCTAGGGCTTGCGCCTCCAACTGNNGACATTTGCATTCCGGCCTGCGCGCTGGCGTCCCCGGCGTCTATAACTTGCACATGGCTCTGGGTCGCCTGCAATGGGGTCGGCAGGGACCCATACGCGTTGGTAAAAAGGCTTCCCATCTGTGCCGAGGGATTTGTGCTGGTGAATCCACTTAACATCTGACGCTCAAGCGCTTGACCTGACGTCGTTTGTGCGCTCGCTAGATTTAGCCCAAACACACTATTCATCCAGCCGCGATACGCATTAACTACGCTCGTCGCGTTCGATTGGATATTGTTGAACTCTTGAACGGGGTACAGAATCTGCTTCTGCAAATTCTGAATCTCCGCCGTGTCAGCGTTGAACTGCTTGATTGAACCTCCCATGCCCGTCACAGTTCCGAGCACGGCTGTGAAAATGTCAAATTGCGCGCTTGCTTGCGGCTTTGGTGTTAGCAATACGAGTGTCGCGAGAGGAATACAGCCCAACGCGATCCTCTTGGTTATCTTGGAAATGCGTGCCACAGTTAGCCTCCTGTTAAACTGCCATCGCTTCTTCTACTTCCAGCGTTGAGGGATCAGGCAGGCTCAATGTTGATCCAGCGTCTCCCCAGAAATCCGGTTCGTTCTCTTCAGGTAAAGTGTCGAGTCCAGCCGTTCCGTGAGGATATTTCGCGGCGAGGAGCGCATAACGCGACTGTCGCTCTTCGACGGAANNCGAAGGAGAATGTCGTCTCTGCCTTCTCGCCGATGACCCCCAAGAATTCGCTCTTCTTCCCTTTCTCTGTCATTGGAAGATTCTTGATGTAATTGATCGTGGTCTCGTTGAGGTGGACAAAATCACGAAGGACGTTGAGGTTACCCTTTTGTCGGCCAATCATCTTCATGGCCGTGGTCGTGAGAATTGCCTCTCCGAACTCGTTAGGCTTATCTATCGACCCTGTGAAATCAGCGATCGCTTGCGATATCCCCCACACGCATGCGTTGCGTTTACGTGCGGTCCTGAAGAGCTGGACCACGACGCCTCCAAGGCTTTTGGTCTCAAGCAGTGACCAGCACTCGTCGAGAACCGTGATTGAGCGCTGCTGCCCGTTGCCCTGCGCACGTTTGGTTGTCGCGTAGGCGATCAACAAACTCATCGCAACTTCTAATTTGGCGTCGTCTTTCAACTGCTCGATGTTGAAGTAGAGCCACGGACTGT
>PLUT01000326.1 GCA_003162875.1 Granulicella sp. | reverse complement strand
AGCTCTTCGGCGTCAGCGCCGCCGCCGCCCGCATTCCCCTCGCTCTCACAATTCTCGCGCTCGCCTTCGCGGTGGAGAGCTTCGCCCGCCGGGCGTTTCGCAACGCAAAGGCAGGCCTCTACGCCGCGCTCATCCTGCTCTCCAGCCCCGGCATCTTCCTCTTCACCCGCATCACTATTCCGGACGCGATGCTCTGCCTCTGGCTAACCCTCGCCCTCTTCACCTTCTGGCTGACCGAAGAATGCGTTGACGGAGATTCACGGGAGTTGAGGCTCCTCTGCTATGCCTTCGCCGCCTGCTGCGCCTTCGGCGTCCTTACCAAAGGGCTGATCGGCGTCGTCTTCCCCGTCTCCATCGCCCTGATCTATCTCCTGCTCACGCGCGGTGGACGCGCCGCCATCCCTCGCATCCGCCTGCTCCATCCGCTCTCGTCGCTCGCCGTCTTCCTCGCCATCGCCGCGCCCTGGCATATCTTCATCGCACTGGCCAATCCCGCGCAGGGCCATCCCGGCGGCCTCGCCTTCGTACGCGGCCATCTCTTTGTGCCACTGCCGACGCAGGGCAACGTCCACGGCTGGCTCTGGTTCTACTTCGTCAACGAGCAGCTTCTCCGCTACCTCAACCTCCGCGTCCCTCGCGACTACGACACCGTCCCGCTGTGGCTCTTCTGGGGCCTCTGCCTCCTCTGGCTCATGCCATGGTCGGCCTTCGTCTTTAAATCCTTCGCCCGCGCTATTCCTCTCTGCACCGGGGCGTGGCGAGAACGTCTGTTTGCCCACGCATTCACCACACAGGAACGCACTCTCCTCCTGCTCGCTCTCTGGGCTGCGTTTCCCCTGCTCTTCTTCAGCCTCTCCACGCGGCAGGAGTACTACGTCCTGCCCGCGCTGCCCGCCTTTGCGATCCTCATCGCCGGCTGGCTTGTGCAGGAGGTCGATTGGCAACCGATCACGGATCGCGCAAAAAAAATCCGCCGCGCCAATCTCCGCGCAACATCTGTCCTGCTCGCCCTCGGCGCAATCTTCGCCGTCGCCGCTCTCGTCTTCCTGATCCGCACCCGCGCCCCCGCGCCCGACGCCAACCTCGCGCAGCTCCTCGCGCAAAACCCCGCCGACTACGCGTTCAGCATGGGCCACTTCCTTGACCTCAACGCGGCTGCCCTCGGCCTCTTCCGCCTCCCGCTCGCGCTGGCCGCCGCGGCACTCTTCCTCGGCCCGTTCGCCGCATTCATCCTGCGCAAGAATAATCAGCCCCACGCCGCAACCCTCGCCCTTGCAGCCGGAGCCTTCGGCTTCCTGCTCGCCGCGCACCTCGGCTTGCAGACCTTCGCGCCGGTGCTCAGCTCGCAACAACTCGCCGCCGCAATTGCTCCGCAGCTCCACCCTGACGACCTCATCGTCATCCATCAGGAGTACGAGTTCGCCAGCACGCTCGGCTTCTATCTCCAGCGCCCGGACTACAGCTTTTACGCGCCTCCCGCCCATCCCGGTGGCATAGCTCACACGATCCGCTGGCCTCGAGTTGTCAATCCCATCCACATCCTCACGGAGATGCAGTATCGTGGAACCGCCGATTACGGTCGCAGCTCCAACCTCTGGTACGGCAGCTTCTTCCCCGACGCGCCCGCGATCTTCGAGACCGCGCAGTCGTTCGCCGCCAAGTGGCGCGGCCCGCAGCGCATCTTCCTCTGGCAGGATCTAGCCGGCGAGCCCAGCCCGCTGCCCGCGTCACTCTCGCCGGTCTACGTCATCGCCCGCTCCGGCGGCAAAGAAATCGTCAGCAACCAGCCCGTAAGGCCTAACACCGATTGGCACCGATAGCACCGATCAAGGACAACGGACAACCACGGATCTCACGGATTGACACGGATAAAGTTCTATCCGTTCTTATCCGTGTAATCCGTGGTTGTTTGTGAATCGGTGTTAGGCCTTTAGCGCCCTCGCCTAGTCGATGTCTCGCTGCTGCAGCAGCAACTGCGCGGCGAATGGGAAGGCGAGCGCGACCGCCGAGCGAAGCCCGATCTCGAGGCCGAGGTTCTTGGCAAAGCCCGGTGGCCCCTGGGGGGTCATGGAGAATTCAGTCAGGGTAAGGTCCGGCAGCGTAATCGAGGGCCACTTGTACTTCACCACCGCCTTGGCGATTTGGTACGCGACCACGATGCCGATGGCCAGCAGCACGCCGCGATTCTTTGCCAGCACAGAACAGAAGTAGGTGAGGCCGAACAGCAGCCCAATCAGGAGCAGGCCGGCTGTGCTGTGCAGGCAAAAGATGGAGAGCATCGAGACCGGATGGCCGGCGAGGAGAATGGGGCCGCTGCCGGGTGCGATTCGGTGGATTGCCAGCACCAGCACTGCATTCGCCGCGAGGACGATCAGCAGCAGTTGCGCGATGCCGAAGCCCCAGTCGTTCCACACGAAGAAGGCGCGGGTTCTGGGGCGGCTGAAGAGAAACGAGCCGCTGCCTTTGCCCATGTCGCTGCCAATGCCAAAACTTCCGAATAGCAATGCCAGGAAGCCCAGCGGAAGCACCAACGGGGCGGCCATGAGCAGATAGATCGTGGCGGGACTGTCACCTGCGTCGTGGGGGCCTTGCATGAGACTGCCCACGGGGATCTTGAGCACGCCCCAAAGCAATAGTCCAACCAGCAGCAAGCCGACGGCAAAAGTGATGCGGGATTCACGCCAATACTTCCACAGGTACATTGGTCTTCCCCTTTCCAACCACTTCCAGGAAAATCTCCGACAGGTTCAACGGCGTAACGTCGAGCACGGTCGTGCCCTGGCTTCCGAGGTGAGCCGCAAACGCATCGGCATTGGCGCGGACGACATACTCGGTTGTTCCCTCGCCGGTATTGGCGCTGACGATGTCCGGCCACTCGGCCAGGGCGAGCGCTTCGCCCACCACGCGGACGCGGCGGAAGTTGGTGCGCATGTCGTCCAGCCGCGCCTCCAGCAACAGCTTGCCCTGGTCGATGATGCCGACCCACTCGGCGATGCGCTCCACCTCAGAGAGATGGTGCGACGAGAGGACGAGCGTGCGGCCCTCGTTGGCGAAGTCCTCCACCATCACCCGCAGCAGTTGATCGGTGACTACCGGGTCCATGCCCGCCGTGGGTTCGTCGAGCACCAGCAGCTCCGCACCCTGCGCCAGCGCCAGCAGCAGGCACAGCTTGGTCCGGTTGCCGGTGGAGAGCTTCTTGAACTTGCGCGTCATGTCCAGCTCGAACACCTCGGCGTACTTGCGGGCGAGCGCGTCCGACCAGCGGGGAAAGAAGCCGCGATTGAAGCGCACCAGGTCGTTGCCTGTCATCGACGGAAGCAGCATCTTCTCGATCACCAGGCCGGTGCGCTCGAGGATGGCAATGCTGTCGACGCGGGGATCGAGGCCGAGCACGCGCATCTCGCCTCCCGAAGCGTGGGCCAGGCCGGCCAGCAGGCGAATGGTCGTGGTCTTGCCCGCGCCGTTGCGGCCGAGAAACCCATACACCGCGCCGCGCGGCACGTGCATGTCCAGTCCGTCCACGGCGCGAATGTCTCCGTAGTGTTTGTGCAGCGCGTGGGTTTCGATTGCGAGATCGTTCATTGTGCCTCTCCCAGGTCGTCGTACGAGTTCTCCAGCAGTTGCAGCAACTCCGCGCGCGCCAGCCGCAGTTGTTTGGCTTCGACCGCCAGTTGCATGGCGATTGGCCGCAGCCGGCGCAGCTTCTCCGACTTCAGCAGCCCGGGGCTCTGGCTGCTGACGTAGCAGCCGCCGCCGGGCACGGTGCGCAGAATGCCGTCGCGCTCCAGGTTCTGGTACGCGCGGGCCACGGTGTTGGGGTTCACACGCAACTCCGCCGCCAGCTTGCGCACCGACGGCAGGGCGTTATCCAGCTTCAGCGCGCCGGCGGCAATCGCGTGCTTCACCTGCGATTCAATCTGCAGATAGATGGGAACTCCCAGGCCGGGCTGTACGCGGATGATCATACTGTATGAATACAGTAGTACGGTTATAAGGAAGTGTCAACAAAATAATTTCGGAGATGATTCGGCAGGCGAAAGCAGCGGCAAGGAGATCGTCAGCGACCAGCCCAATCGCTGAGAGTATGCTTCGTGCAGAAAGGGCAAAGCGATGACAGGGTCGGCTGAAGCAGAGAAGTTGGCAAGAAATGCAATGGAAAAAGCAGGTTTTGAGGTCCACGATGCGAATATTGTCTTTCGTTCAAACTGCCCTAACATCGACCTCATCGTGTACGGGAAGGAACAAGCGGTTTACGTTCAGGTTAAGTCATCCAAGAAACCCGCAGGCAAGAATTGCATCCTGATTGATGGTTCGCCGTGGACTGAGGATCAGCTATACCAAGGCGCGGCAATCTACAACAAGCACGATGACTTCAAGGCCAAGCTTGTTGTTTTAGTAGTCGATGTGGGAGCAGGCCATAGCCCACAGTTTTACGTGGTACCGCCGGGAGAACTCGAGAAGGCAGTCAGGCGAATAGGCAGGAGATTCGCAGGTAAGCCCAAGAAAGATGGGACAAAGCGCTCAATTAGTTTCCGGAAGGAACTGCCGAAGGAAGATCTTAGCAAATGGCTCGGCGCTTGGCATCTGCTAGGCGATCCGCGCAGACCGTCGGAATATCGCTAGATTCGTGCGATGCGGCCGTTGGTCAGTTCGAACTCTTCGCCGCGCCACACCACGGTGTGCGAGGCGAAGCTCCACACCCAGAAGACCAGCCCGAAGCAGTCGCGCAGCGGCAGCAGCCACAGGTCGCGGAGGACCTGCCCATCGCGCAGCACGCCAACACCGACCGAGAGCGCCACCGACACCCGCGCCAGCAGCACCAGGCTCAGCAGGGTAAAGCTCCACAGCGCGAAGCCGCTGGCGATGCAGTTGAGCGCCGCCCACGGGATGCAGTAGGTAATGCCCAGGCCCACGTAGCCCCAGCGCCGCGAGTCGCGCGTGGAGCGCGCCCAGCGCAGCTGGTGGTCCCAGAAGCCGCGGAAGTCGTACGCCGGCACGGTGGTCTCGACCGTCTCGCCGCACAGCTCGATGCGGTAGCCCGCGCGCCGGATGCGCACGCCGAGTTCGTAGTCGTCGGCCAGGTAATCCGCCAGCGGCTCGAGTCCGCCCGAAGCCGTCAGCGCCTCGCGCGACACGGCCAGCGTGGAGCCCAGCCCGAAGCGGATGCCGCCCTCGAGCTTGCGCGCCGTCAGCACACCGGGCATAAAGTCGGTGGAGATGCCGAGCGCCTCCAGCCGCGCCCACAGCGTCAACGCATTGCCGTCTGCGGCGGTGCGGCCAAGGTACGGCGCGGTCACCATGCCGACCTTCGGGCCTTTTATTCCAGCCGCAGCGCCCATTCCGGCCGCGGCGCCTGTTCCGACCGTGGCGCGAAAACATGCCATCACGCGGGCCAGGTAGTTGGGCGGGACGCGGATGTCGCTATCGTTAATAAGGATGTAGGGGTAGCTCGCCTGGCGCAGCATCTGGATCAGGTTGCTCACCTTGCCGGAGGTGCCCAGCCTCTCCGGGCACTCGATCAGCCGGATCGCGCAGTCGGGGAACTCCGCGCGCAGCCGCTCGATCTCGGCGACGGCAGGGTCGTCCAGGCTGCTCACGCCGAAGAGGATCTCGAAGTTGCCCGCGTACTGCTGGCGGCAGTGGCTCACCAGCCCGGCGTGCAGGCGCGAGTCCACGCCCTTCATCGGCTTCAGAATGGTCACATCCGGCGCAAACGCCGCGCTATCTGCAGCGGCGGCGCGCAGACTCCGTCGCCAGGCGTGCTCAAAATCGCGCGCGCTCCACAGCGCCAGCAACATGTAGACCAACCCGCCCACAGTCAGTAGCGTGGTGACCGCCTCTACCGACGTCGCAATGCCCATAGATCGAGTCTACCGAAGTCGTATGACGCCTCTTCGTCGCTCAAGCTACACAGGGTTCGCGGAGGACTGCAAGCAGAAGGGCCCGGACCTTCGCCAGGGCCCCGCCCCTCAAAGAAGCGCTACTGCTTTTCGTAGACCACTCGATCTTTTTCCGCCATCTTGCCTGGCACCCACTCCGATTCGACAAAGCTCTTGCCATCGGGGCTCAAGGTATAGGTTCCCTGGTACAGCACCTTGCCCTTGAGCTTGATGGAGAAGTCCAGCTTGTTCGCGCCGTCGGTCTTATACGTGGTCGCCGCGCCCGGAGGAATGTTCGGCCCGTTCACCTTGCCGTCGCTGCCGTCCAGCTTGGCATCGATCATCTCCTTCTGAGCAGGCTCCTCGATGTGCATCATATCGTTGTAAACCTGCATCACCATCACGTTGGCTGCTGTCGACTTGTCCTTCACGTTCAGCCACTTGCCGGCGAGGCCTCTCATCCCCGTCAGGCGCTTCATGGTCTCATCAAAGTCGTACGACGTCCCGTCGGGGCGCATGGAAGTCCCATGGATCATCATCATCTTGCCGTCGGGGGAGAACGTGCGATGCGACTTCGACAGCACGGTGCCGTGGGCTGCGGCGATAAAGTCCATCCCGGTTGCAGCCGTCCCCGTGCAGGTCACGGTGCGGTCGCTGATCGTCGGATACGCTTTGCCGTCGCAGGCAAAGTCGTACTCGATCGAGCCGCCGTTCGAGTAGTGAAACTGGCCTGCACCTTTCGCCGTGTAGGTCATAGTGTTACCGCTCAGCATGCTCTTCGCCTGGTTCTCCTTCCAGGTGCCGTTCCACGGCGAATCGGCAGCGGCAGCAAAGCAGGGGGACACCGCGGCCAGCGACAGCACTGCCGCACACGCGCAACACAATAGCTTCTTCATAGGTCGCCTCGTTCAATTTTGAGATGGGAGATACCCTGGGGCCCGGACTGCGGCAAAAAATGCGTCACTGGAGCCTGCCGCGCGGAACGCGGTTCGCACAGCCTATCAGAGCTTCGCTACAGTTGTCGCCATCCCCGACTGGATTTATTGGCGGCCATCGCTCTGGCGGGTGCGGACCATTCCCCTCGGATACGCTCCCTGCATGAAAGCTGGATCGCCCCCTACTCGTAGCGTAGGGCCTCGATGGGGTCCAGGTTGGCGGCCTTCCAGGCGGGATAGATTCCGAAGATCAGCCCGATGCAGCACGAGCACAGGAATCCCGTCACCACCCATATCGGCGAAATCAACGTGGGCAGAAAGATGCGCAGTCCCAGCGCGATCAGGCTGCCCAGAATCATTCCGATCAGGCCGCCCACCGCGCACAGCGTAATCGCCTCCAGGGTGAACTGGACCATGATGGTCTGCTTGGTTGCGCCGATCGCTTTGCGCACGCCAATCTCCCGGGTGCGCTCGGTCACGCTCACCAGCATGATGTTCATCACCCCCACGCCGCCGATCAGCAGGGCCACACTGGACAGCGAAAACAGCAGCGCGAACAGCCCAAAGGTAATCTCATCCCACAGCCGCTGCAGCGTGTCGGTCCCGAAGATGGAGAAGTTGTCCGGCGCGTCGTTGCGCACCTTGCGCCGGCGCCGCAGCAGCTCGGTCAGTTCGTCCTCCACCGCCAGCCGGTTCTTGGCGTCGTCGTACTTCAGCGTGATCCAGTAGTCCAACTGCTCCGGATGCATGTCGTGGAACGTCGTCAACGGGAAGAAAGCCTGGTTGTCGCGCGGGTTCTGGCCGCCACCGAAGGCCTGCTTCTGCTTGGCGAGCACGCCCACCACGGTGAACAGCATGCCGCTCGCCTCCACCTCCTTGCCCACCGCGCTCTGCTGCGGGTACAACTGGTGCGCCGTGTCGTAGCCCAGCACCGTCACCTTGGCCGTGCGCTGCTCGTCGGTGTCGTTGAAGAAGCGGCCCTCAGCCATATCCAGGTCTTCCACCTTGGGCTCCTCGGAGGACACTCCGGTCAGGATGGTGTTCTGCATGGAATTGCCGCCGCCCTTGATCGACGTCACGCCGGACCGCCCCGGCGCGTTGTTGTCCGTATATTGCAGCGCGGGCGACACCGCCACCACGTGCGCCAGGTCTCGCATCGCCATGGCGTCGTCGTAGGTCAGTTGCTTGCGGGTCAGCATCTCCGTGGTCGGCCGTCCGCTAAACGCCGGAAAGCGGAAGACGAACAGCACATTCGAGCCCAGCGACTGCACCAGCCCCGACACGCTCGAGTTCAGCCCATTCACCACCGAGGAGATGGTGATCACGGTCATCACCCCGATGACGATGCCCAGGATGGTCAATCCGCTGCGCAGCTTGTTGGCCCGCAGCGTGTTCAGCGCCATCGCCACCGTCTCTTTTAGATCGCCGCTCCGCATCGTTTTAGTTGGTAGTTGTTAGTTGCTAGTTGGTAGTTGTCCAATCGATCGGTTCTACCCTTCCGCCACGAACGAACTCCAGCCTCCCTGTGTCTATCTTCAAGCGTCTTCACCATCAACTAGCAACTAGCAACTGTTCCTCTACAGCTCCGCCCTCAGCGCCACAATCGGATCCAGGTTCGCCGCCTTCCACGCCGGATACACGCCGAAGAAAATTCCCACCGAGGTCGCCATCCCCAGCCCCACCAGCACGCTCCAGAGCTTCACGGTCGATGGGAATCCGATCACCAGCGTCACCACCTGCGCCAGCGCAATCCCGATCATCACGCCGAAAAATCCGCCCAGCAGCGCCATTGCCCCGGACTCCACCAGGAACTGCAGCATCACGTCGCGCGCGCGCGCTCCCAGCGCCTTGCGGATGCCGATCTCGCGCGTCCGCTCGGTCACGCTGACCAGCATCATATTCATAATCACGATGCCGCCCACAATCAGCGAGATGAACGCGATGGCGCCGGCAACCGCGCCAAACCAGTCCGCCACCATGGAAAAGAAGCCTACCAGCGTGTTGTTCACGTCCACTTCGAACGAGTCCGGCGCGCCCGGCGCGTCGTGCCGCTTGCTGCGCATAAGCACCCGCACCTCGTCGCCCGCCTCCTGTAGCACCGGCCCCGCCGACCCGGCCTTCACGTAGATGGTGACGCTCTTCGCCGTGCCATAGGTCTTCATGAAGGACGTCAGCGGCACGCCCACCCAGTTGTCCTGGCTCTGCCCGAAGGTGCTGCCCTGCTTCTCCGCCACGCCGATCACGGTGTACGGCATCCCGTCGGCGCGCAGTTCCTGGCCCAGCGGATCGATCCCGGGGAAAAGGTTGTCGCGAATGTCCGTCCCGATGATGGCCACGTGCGCTGCGTGCTCGTCATCCTGCTCGGTAAACCCGCGTCCCTCGGCAATGTTCAGGTTCTCGAGCATCGGCATCTGCCAGGTGTAGCCGCGGATAGTGCAGTCGGTCACCGAATTGGTTTCGCGCGTCACCTTGGCTACCGTCGCCTGTTGCGCGCCTATGCCCACGCAGTGCTGGCAGTTGTCGCGCACATAGGTGTAGTCGTCGTACAGCACGTTTTTCCGTTTCTGGTAGCGCTCGTAGTCCGCCGAGCTCATAATCAGCGCCGGCATCTTCGACACCGTGAACACGTCCGCGCCGTAGCTTGAGAACTTGGTGGTTACGTAGGTGTTCGCGCCGTTCACCAGCGTCACCACCGCAATCACGCTGGAGACGCCAATCATCACGCCCAGCAGCGTCAGCACCGTGCGCAGCTTGTTCTGCCACAGCGACTGCAATGCCAGCTTAACTGCCTCTTTGAGTTCCATCCGCTCTCACTCGATTGTAGCCGCGGCGAACGCTGCCTCCGATTAAGTCCGCTTAAATCGGCTGGCCAACCCACGAGCCCCATTTCGTCATCCGACGTGTATGGGCGCCCTCCCCAAATACGAACCCTTCCCCGCGGGTGACCGTCCAGCAGCCGGGCCAGCCGCTGGATCGCTGCCCGCGGGGCCGGTGCTGCTTACTCGCCTGGAGTCGGAGTCGCCGCCCGACTTCGACCTGGCGCCTTACCCTGCCCGCGGCGCGCACATCCTGCCGCTGCGCCCGGTCGCGACCGCCCGCGAAACCGCCCCGCCGATCTCTCCCCGCGTCTCGCCTTCCTTCCGCGACCTCCTCATCGCGGGGGTGATCGCCATCGTGCTGGCCATCTGCCTGGCGCTCATCCTCGGCCGCGGCGCCCCGCAACCGGCGAACCCGAAACCCGCCACACCTGTCGCTCAAACCGCCGCCCAAGCCGCCTTTCAGACCGCCATCCAGACCGCCAACCAGACCAACGCGGTCCATCCCGTCAAGCCCAGCGCCTACGGCGAGGCGTTCGTGCCTCCGCGTGTGGCTCGGCGAAACCACCCAACCGCGCCGGTCCCAGCCTCGGACGCGCCGGCCCCAGCCTCAGCCGCCCCGGCAACGCCCTCGCGCTGAAGCCATCTCCGTGTTGCCGCCGCCTTGGCGGATGAATATAGGCCAACTCATTTCATTTTGCGACCTAAATTGAAATCCGGTCGACCAGGGCTTCAAAACTTGAAATGCGCAAGGCACCGTATAATCTAACCCAGCAGGCGGCTGGATGATCGCTGCCGGGCTCGGCGAAAGCCGCAGTCCGGGGGAGGAAAGTCCGGACTCNNACTCCGCAGGGCAGTGTGCCGGATAACGTCCGGGACGGCCGCTTCAAGGCGGCTGGACGGCCAGTGCAACAGAAAACATACCGCCGGCGGGCTGCGGGATTCGCGTAAGCGGATCACGCACTTGACGGTAAGGGTGAAATGGTGCGGTAAGAGCGCACCGGACGTTCAGTAATGAACGCCGCATGGTAAACCCCACACGGAGCAAGACCAAATAGGCAGGGATCGGGTCCGCACTCTTGAGCGGGCCTGAGCGTATCGGCCCGATGCGCCAAGGCAGAGAGTTCAGGTTGGCTTCGGTCAACCAGCCGAAACTTGCGGGTAGGTTGCTGGAGCCATGGCGTAAGGCATGGCCTAGAGGAATGATCGTCTAAAACAGAATCCGGCTTACGGGCCGTCTGCATGGGAAGTGGCCCCGGGACTCCTCGCCGAGTTTCGGGGCCACCAGCATTTTGGGCCCAAGCCCACAAACTCGGACGTGCCTTTTCGGCAAGTTCACAGTATCTAGAAGGCGGTGACGCCTTCTTCGATGACGAGCTGGTCGACGGAGATGTAGAGGGCGTCGCCGAGTTTTTTGAAAGCGAGCTTCCACTCGGGCGACCAGCGGTCCTTGTCGCTGCGGCGGAACAGGTCGTTCCAGATGTTCTGCGCCTGCCACAGGTTGACGTCGAAGGGCAGGGAGCGCAGGGCGGCGGCGATGCCGAGCGCGATTTTGAGCGCGGCCATGACGTCGCGGCCGCCGGTGACGGCTGCCTCCAGCGCGACCATGGCGCGCTTCATGCGTTCGCCGGCGGCGAAGCTGAGCACCGCGGAATCGACCGTGACCTGGTCGGCGGCGGCGCGGACGAACAGAGCCTGGATTTCGCCGGGGTCGAAGTTGTCGGCCTCGATGGCGCGGCGCAGGCTGGAGTTGATGGCGAAGTTGGCGGCCAGGGCGAGGGCGGGCGGCGCGGGCATGCCGGATTCGGTGAGGAAGCGGAGCAGGGAGGCGTGGTCCTCGTAGATCTTGCGCAGCGAATCTTCCATCTCGGCGAGGGTGCGGTCGAGGATGGTGCGCAGGATGCGGTGCTGCTCGTCGGCGAAGAGCGAGGTGAGCGAGTAGGCGAGGGTGCCGAAGAAGCGGTCGATGACGCGGATGACCTCCGGCAGGTTGGCGTGGCCGATGGCGGTGCGGACGTCGTTGGCGAAGGCGGCGAACTCCGCCAGTTGGTCGGGGCTGGGGACCCAGTTGCTGCGGATGGCGGCAGACAGGTTCTGGTCGCCCAGGTGGAGCACGGCGTAGCAGAACTCTTCCGTCTCCTCGGTGATGCGGGAGCGGAGATGAGCGCGGCCGAGGGCGACCTTGCCGCGGCCGGAGGTGAGCGACTCGCTGGCTTCGCGGTGGAGATCGAAGCAGAAGAGCTCGATGTCGTCGGGGTAGCTGCGGAAGACGGAGCTGATGGCGTAGTGCGCGCCGACCTGGTCGAGACCGATGCGCATGTTGGTGACGTAGCGGCGATAGAGGGCGGCGCCGTCGCCCATCTCGGGCAAATTGCTCTTGGCGTTGGCGAGGATCTCCAGAAAGCGCGGCTCGAGTGCGGCGGCGGCCGAGCCGAAGCGGGCGGGATCACTGAAGAGCTTGGCCGCGAGCTGAAGGACGCGGCCTGCGTAAGCGATGACCTGGATGGTCTCGATGCCGGAGACCTCGTCGAAGAACCAGCCGCAACTGGTGTACATCAGCTGGGTGTGGCGCTCGAGCTCCAGCAGCTCGAGCGCGGTGACGCGCTCCTGCGGGGTGAGGACGTGGGTGGCGTGACGGGCGA
Organism: Granulicella sp.; assembly: GCA_003162875.1. Taxonomy (GTDB): domain Bacteria; phylum Acidobacteriota; class Terriglobia; order Terriglobales; family Acidobacteriaceae; genus Edaphobacter. The sequence continues at coordinate 392 of PLUT01000326.1, read as the reverse complement.
GGAAGCGGTCCTTGCTGGAGGGGGAACGGTCGAGGACCAGGTCGATGTATTCGTCGCGGGCGGTCCAGAGGTCGGTGAGGAGGCCTTCGGCGAGCTTCTCGGCCAGCGGCGCGGTTGCGTCGCGCAGAAAGTCGAGGGCTTCGCGGAGGGGCGCGCGCCACTTCTGGTTCCAGCCGGTCTTGCCGCCGTTGCAGCCGCAGTCGGAGCGCCAGCGTTCGACGCCGTGCGGGCAGCTCCAGGCGGTGTCTTCGATGACCTCCGCCTCCCACCGGGGCGGAAATTTTTCCAGGAACTCGCCGTAGTTGGTGAGCCGGGCGTGGCCGTTCGACTCAATCCAGTGCATGGCGTAGGCCAGCGCCATCTCGCCGTACTTGTGGTGGTGGCCGTAGCTC